>NZ_BAABLI010000013.1:0-130319 GCF_039544265.1 Corallincola platygyrae
GCCTTCGGGCATAGCCCTCAGGCGTTCAGCCAGTGCACGAAGCGATGCTTCGTCAGCGCACTGTCTTCACCCCCATGTGAGCGGCGCTTCGCGCGGATAACCAAAATACAAACATGTTGCTTCTAACAGCCCTTTCAGGGGGAGATGCGTCTTTGCCCTTGGGCTGCCTCTTCCTTTGCAAAATCCTTTCAACTAGAAGCCCTTCAAAAATGTTTGTCTTCCAACAAACTCACAAACATTCTCCGAAAACCTGCAACAAAGTTAGTGTGCGAACCGCACTACAACAGTCCTTGCGAGTCTGGGTCACTATTTGCAATTGATTGGAATTAGTGACTATCCAATCAACTCAAAAAAGGAAAACGAAATGGCTATCGTATATTTCTCTTCGCCAACGATGACGAAGAATAAAAAAGTGGAGGCGGTTGCGGGTAAACGAACTGCTTTGCTGGGTCTGGCAGAAGAAAATGGCATTAAGATCCCTTGTGAATGCCGTGATGGCGAATGCGGCTCTTGCCTGGTTAAGGTGACTCACCTGGACGGAGACCGTATTAAAGGCGTGATGCTGACCGACAAAGAGCGTTCTGTGCTGAAATCCATCGGTAAGCTTCCCGCCAAAGAAGCTGAGCGTGCTGATTTGCAGGATCTACCACCCACACATCGACTCGCTTGTCAGATGATAGTGACTGATGAGGATCTACTTGTGGAATTCACTGGCGAGCCTGGAGGCGCTTAGCCACAGCTCCCATCTATCCAGTCAAGCCACCAATAATGGTGGCTTTTGCTTTTATTGCACCCCATCGTCCTTCGCCACTTCAACCTCTCGATACTGTTTCCACTCAAAGTGCCTATCCGGCATCGAATTTGAAAAGAGGTATTTATTCGTGGCAACCGTCTTGAGGAGTACAGATGGAGCACAAGTTAGATTGGCAAGCGTACCGTGACCAAGGCATGGGAGATGCTTATGCGGATATTCCTCGTCAGGGAGGGGATTTCGCAAAAGCGGTAGCAGTATGTATTCAAAGCGGTGTATGTGAGCAGCAAACCCGTGGCGTTATGTGTCCAAGTTACAGAGTGACCAATGATCCAGCGCTTTCACCTGGTGGTCGTGTTCGTTTACTGAAAAAACTACTGAATGCCGAACAGTCAGTTGAACTTTCAAGTGATCCAGAACTTAAGCGCGCGATGGATCTGTGCGTCGCCTGTAAAGGATGCAAGCGCGAGTGTGAGAACAACCTGGATATGTCTCAAATTAAAGTTGAGTTTGAAGCTCAGCAAAAACGGGGCCTAAGAAAGTCTTTACGTAATTGGTTGTTAGCCGAATGGGTTTCTCTGTTATATCGGTTTCCTGTTTTGGGTTGGCTTATTCTCCTTCACAATCGATATAGATGGTTTGCCAAGCTATCTGAGATCTTCGTCGGGTTATCCCCTAGCGTTAAATTGCCAGTGCCAGCTAAACAGCGGTTTAGCGCTGAACGTCGCGTTTACTCTCCCTTTTCTGGCAAGATCAGCAGTAAGTCTGTTGTTCTATGGGTCGACGCATTTACTGCGCTGTTTCACCCGCAACATGCCGATGATGCGTTGTCATTGCTGAGGCGTGCCGGGTACACGGTATGGGTCGTACATCCTTTTCAAAGTGGGGGAGATTTGCTCGACTCTGGCCGAAGCCTGATCTCACATGGGCGGGTACAAAGAACTAAACAGGAAGCGCAGCGTCTCCTGTCGATTCTGTTACCTCATGTGAGAAACGGATGGCAGGTCGTTGGACTTGAGCCTTCTAGCCTACTCATGCTTAGAGATGAGTATCTTGTGCTGGGGCTGGGTGATGAGGCAAAACAGGTTTCGGAGTCTGTTCTGCTGTTTGAAGAGTTTGTTGCGCGCGAGCATAAGCAGGGGCGATTCGATATTAAGTTTGACGCCGCAAAAGAAAAGGAAGAGGTGCTAGTTCATGGCCATTGTCACCAGAAGGCAGTCGGTGCGATGAAATCTGTGAGGCGAGTGCTGAGGTTGGTCCCTGAGTTGCGGTTCGACTTCATCGATTCAAGCTGTTGCGGAATGGCAGGATCTTTTGGCCTTCACGCTGAGTTTGCTGAAGTATCACGGGGCATGGCTGAACTGTCGCTGCTGCCACGGCTTTCAGAGAACAAAGAAGCAACCGTGCTGTGCAATGGGTTCTCCTGCTCACAGCAGATCGCGAATCTTGATGGTCGGAAACCACTGCACATTGCCAGCCTGTTAAAGAGTTACGTCCCACCAAGCGAAGATCCAAGTGAAGGAGCATAAGTCTAAGAAATCTATTAAAATCAGTATCAAATAATTTATTTGGTAAAGACATGAAACATCGCATTGATACCCTGTACAGCGAAGCTGAACTGAAGAAGACACTGAATCGCCTTGGTCAGCAGATAAGCCAGGACTACGAGAATACAGAACAGCTATTGATGATTGGCTTGCTGAAGGGCTCCGTCGTGTTTCTGGCAGATCTTTGCAGAGAGGTATCCAGCAGCGTTGAGCTGGATTTTATGGTGGTAAGCAGCTACGGCCATCGTATGCAAACCTCAGGTGATGTTCGGGTTTTGAAGGATATTGAAGTCGATATTAAGGGACGCGATGTCCTGATCGTGGAAGACATTATTGATAGCGGATTTACGTTGAGCAAAGTACGTCAAATGCTTCTGCTGCGCGAGCCGCGCTCATTGAAAATCTGTACCTTACTCGACAAGACGTCACGAAGAGAAGTTGATGTTCCGGTTGATTATGTGGGTTATGAAGTGCCCGATACCTTTGTTGTTGGTTATGGTATCGACTGGGCAGAGAAATATAGAAATCTGCCTTACATTGGTAAAGTCATTATCGAGGAAGAGCGCGGGTAAAGCGGTAGCTGGGCGATCCGGAGCACAGTTTTAATCCGTCGTTTGCGCAAATTGGTTAAACTGCATTCAATCGACTCAATAAGGCCCTTTTGGGCCTTTACCTTTGGCAAGGCTTAGGTATAATCGCGCCCTGCTTTAGGAGTGTAGTTCCAATTGGTAGAACAGCGGTCTCCAAAACCGATGGTTGGGGGTTCGAGTCCCTCCACTCCTGCCATATTCAGAAAGGCCCGCATCATGCGGGCCTTTTGCTTTTCAGCAGTCTATTTCATTCAACTTATCGACCGTGGCGCTATCCGCTGCAGAAATGTGGTAATCCCCGATTGTCTCTCTATCCACCCAAGCGATAGCTTGGTGTTCTTTTGGCTCAATATTTACTGCACCTACAACCAGACTGTAGCTGTGTAGCTTTAGATCTAAGTCTGAGTAGCTGTGGTCCACCGAACAAAGGTGAGTGAAGTGGTTGGTGATAGGCGTGAAGCCAAACTCTTCTTCGAGCTCCCTTATCAGGGCCTGCTCTGGCGTTTCTTCTTTTTCAACCTTGCCACCGGGAAACTCCCATAAACCTGCTCGGACTTTATGGGCTGGGCGCTGAGCAATTAACCATTTGCCTTGCTCGTTAATCAGCACGGCAGCAACGACTTCCAACATTGTTTTTCCTATCTGGCAACTTGATCTAAATCAATTGTGTGAGCCCCTTATCAACTTGGAATTAAACTTAGTTGTAAAAATTGCTGACATATAAGGGCTCTGCTATTGATAAGGGTAAGTGAGTTGCTGGCGGGCAGTCCACTTTGGGAGAAGCTTACCCCCCACGGTAGCTGTAATGGAGTACAACCGACGTATTAAAAAATAAAATTGAGTTGGTTGAGGTGAACTAATGAAGTTAGAAGTATTAGGCAAAGTAGGTTTAATGATTTTAGGTGTTGTGGCTCTGTATGGCGCGTCAGATGCCTTGATGCTGCATAGCTCCAATATGTACGGTTCCCAGTCTCACCAATCTGGCAATATGGTTGTGGGCCTATTATCTGTTCTATCTGCTGGCTTTTGTTTCTTCCTGGCAAAAATGAGTGGTATTGCCAAAGCAGATGAAGAGAGAAGTTACCTGAAGACTTTCACGTCCTGAGAGATAGCCTTTACACATTCCCTTGTGTTTTTGAGCGGTGCCTTGAGCACCGCTTTTTTATGTACAGGAAGTACGGTATGCCGCGGGCACATGGATGTGCAGGAGCGGCGATGTACAGAAAATACGGTCGAAAACTGCTCCATGCGTTTTCGACATTTCCACCATCCCTGGCGGTCGTATGCCGCGGGCACATGGTACCCAAAACACTTGGTGGTGCATGGCAATGTGCAAGAGCGGCGATACCCAAAGTGCACGCTGTGTACAGGAAGTAAGGTCGGAAACTGCTCCATGCGTTTTCGACATTTTCGCCATCCCTAGCGGCCGCACGCTTTTTACTAACAAACGAAATGCTAAGTGGTGTATCAATCGATCGTAATGCTACAATTTCCAACTCCTTTTATTCCAGCCGATAGCCGATGACTCTCACTGATTTACAACGTCAAGTTCTGGCAGAAATGCAGATAGACGAGACCGTTTATGTTAATCACAACGTTGATAGAGCAGACGTGAACTCGGCTGATCATTTGCTCATTATTGCCGATGATCCCAACTCTATCTCTGAGTCCAAACTGGTAAAAGGTGTAGCGGTAGCTTTGTCTCTCGTTGAGATCGATGTTGCTTCAAGCTCTGATGTCGAATCCGCTAATGCCGGCCTGCTATGGCGCATGGATGGTACTGATATTGGTTTGAGTGACAGAGAATTAGTGACGCCTTCATTGGACGTACTTTCAGAGTCAAAAGCTTTGAAGCAAAAACTATGGCAAACACTTTCAACCTCGGCTTTTTACCCTTCAAGTGCTGAATGAGACTATCTAGTGAGCATCCGAGAACTTCAAGCCACTGATCTGGCCAGAGTCATAGAGATTGAGCATCGTTGCCACTCTCACCCCGCTGCAGAATCTATCATAGCTCAGAGCCTCTCCGGACAGGACCTTACCTATGGGATCGAGCTGGATAACACCATAGTTGGTTTCTATCTGGCGTCAGTGGTGCTGGATGAGTTAACGGTGACAGATATTGCTGTAATACCTGAAGCGCAAGGCAACGGCTTTGGTCGCAAACTGTTAACTCATCTTTTGGACCATGCTGAACAAAATGGGGTGAAACACCTGTTTCTTGAGGTCAGGGCATCGAATGTATCCGCACAGGGGCTTTACCTCTCTGAAGGCTTTAATCAATTGGGTGTAAGAAAGAATTACTACCCTGCGGCAGAGGGGCGGGAAGACGCTTTGGTCATGGGACTAAGCCTGGCCATGTAGATTATTGCATCATCGTTTAATCAGCGTTCAATTCGTTGTTAAATCCTTTATAATCCTCCGCCAATTATCTGTTCTCTATTGAATACCCTCATATATTGAGGTCGAGGTCTCTTTTTCATGTCCAATGACATTCAGTTGAGTGAGGTGAACAAACGCCGTACGTTCGCCATCATCTCGCACCCGGATGCGGGTAAAACCACCATTACCGAAAAGGTACTGCTATTCGGACAGGCTTTGCAGAAAGCCGGTACCGTAAAAGGCCGTGGTTCGGGTCAGCATGCTAAATCTGACTGGATGGAGATGGAGAAAGAGCGTGGTATCTCGGTGACCACCTCGGTGATGCAGTTTCCGTATAACGATGCGCTGGTAAACCTGCTGGATACACCAGGACACGAAGACTTCTCGGAAGATACTTACCGTACGCTGACGGCTGTAGACAGTTGCCTGATGGTGATTGATTCAGCAAAAGGTGTAGAGGACCGTACCATCAAGTTGATGGAAGTGACTCGCTTGAGAGACACGCCGATCCTCACCTTTATGAACAAACTTGACCGCGATATCCGCGATCCCATCGAGCTGATGGATGAAGTCGAAGACGTTCTTAAAATCGCCTGCGCACCTATCACCTGGCCTATCGGCTCAGGCAAGTTGTTCAAGGGTGTTTACCATATCCTGCGTGACGAAGTGATCCTATATCAAAGTGGTCAGGGCCACACCATCCAGGAGTTGCGCACAGTGAAGGGGTTGGATAACCCTGAACTGGAAGAGGCAATTGGTGAAGACTTTGCTGAACAGCTGCGCGAAGAGATGGAATTGGTGCAGGGGGCGTCTCACCCATTTGATCTTGAGATGTTCCTGGCGGGCGAGTTGACGCCGGTTTACTTCGGTACCGCATTGGGTAACTTTGGTGTCGACCATATGCTGGATGGCTTGGTTGAGTGGGCGCCTAAGCCACAGGGGCGTGCTACTGAAGAGCGTGATGTAACGCCTGACGAAGACAAGTTCAGCGGCTTTGTATTTAAGATCCAGGCCAATATGGATCCTAAACACCGTGACCGTATCGCCTTTATGCGTATCTGCTCTGGTAAGTACCAGAAAGGGATGAAGATGCGCCACGTGCGTATTGGTAAAGATATCTCCATCTCTGATGCGGTAACCTTTATGGCTGGCGACAGAAGCCATGCCGATGAAGCTTATCCGGGCGATATTATTGGTTTACATAACCATGGCACGATCCAGATCGGTGACACCTTCAGTCAGGGTGAAGCGCTGCGCTTCACGGGTATTCCTAACTTTGCGCCGGAAATGTTCCGTCGAATTCAGCTGAAAGATCCGCTGAAGATGAAACACCTGCAAAAAGGCCTGCTGCAGCTTGCTGAAGAGGGCGCGGTTCAGGTGTTCCGCCCATTGCGCAACAACGATCTGATTGTGGGTGCTGTCGGTGTGCTGCAGTTTGACGTCGTAGTGGCACGTCTGAAAAGTGAATACAAAGTGGATGCTATTTATGAGCCGATCAGCGTTGCGACCGCGCGCTGGGTTGCGGGTGATGATAGCAAGAAGTTTGAAGAGTTTAAGAAGAAGGCTCACGACAACTTGGCCTTGGACGGTGGTGATAACCTGACGTATATCGCCCCAACCATGGTTAACCTTAGCTTGGCGCAGGAACGCTTCCCAGACATTAAGTTTATGAAGACCCGCGAACATTAAGCGTCTGGCTTAAAAGAAAAAACGGCTCCAATGAGCCGTTTTTTTATGGGTGAAGAGGGGTTAGTGATTAGTCACTTTTCAGCTGGCTCAACTGCTGGTCCAACTCCCCAACAATATCGTTTACCGTCTGGCCAATAGCCTCAACTTTGCCCGCCATATCGGCAATTGAGCGGCTGGAATCGCCTATCAGGGTGACGTTTCGGTTGATGTCTTCCGTTACGTGGCTTTGTTCTTCCGCTGCCGTGGCCACCTGTGCCGCGTTATCATTGATGCCAGCGATCATGCCGGTGATCTGCTCCATGCCCTGATAGCTGCGTTCGGTTTCCGTGACCGTGTTTTCTACCCGTTGTTTGCCTTGTTCTATCTGTTCGACGGTGGAATCGACCTCTTTTTGCAGGCCTCTGATCAGGGTGTCGATCTCCTCGGTGGAGTCCTGTGTTCGCTTAGCAAGATTTCTCACTTCATCTGCCACTACGGCAAAGCCTCGACCCTGCTCACCTGCTCGTGCCGCTTCAATGGCCGCGTTTAGCGCCAGCAGATTGGTTTGTTCTGCAATGGCACGAATGGTATCTAGAATCCCTGAGATCTCATTGCTTCGTTCGGCGACCTGACCAATACGCTCACTGGCCTGGTCCATATCTTCAGCGACGGCTCTTACCTCACTCACTGTGTCGGAAAAGGTTTGGCTGGACTCCTTCAGTACGCCGTCGGCATTTATCGCTTCATCCAGCGTGTTTTGCGCCAACGCTGATACCTCTTGCGCCGTGGTCGACATTTCATGGACGGCTGTAGCGACACTCTCGGTCTCGGTGAACTGTACCTGTGCCGCACTGCTGGACTCTCTGGCCGCTTCTCCTAGTTCGGCAGACTGTTGGTGCAGGTTACTTGTCTGCGTTTTCATGGTCGCAATCATGGTGCGTAACTTGGTGGTGAACAGGTTAAAGCCGTCAGACATCTCGTTGAGCTCTTTGTGTTTCTGACGGTTTAACTTGATGGTTAGGTCGCCCTCCGCGCCCGCTAGGTAGGTGAATCGACGGCTCATTTCGGCCAAGGGGCGAATAAATCCAGTAATGATGATAGAGACAATAAATACGGTGATAACGGTGCCGATGATGCCAAACAGCACCATTTGCCAGAGTGTTGAATCAAAGGCTGATTTGAGCTCGCTCTGGAACGCAATGGAGTCTTTTAGTGCAACCGACTTGGGTAGCTTGAAAATCAACTGCCATTTGGTGTTTGAGGCGTTTACGACAATATCTCGAGCAATGATCAGGTCCGTCTCTGTTTCCAACTGGCCTTTGTCTAATTGAGCGATTTGTACAGCCAGCTCCGGATCTACCTTCTTGAGCGATTGGCCTAAGCTATCTGGATGGCGCACGCTGGCAACTAATAACCCGATTTCACTGATTAACAACATCTCACCCTGACCACCAAACAGCTCATTACTGACTTCAAGGATCCGTTTTTGCACAACAGGCAAATTGATATCGATACCCACCAGACCTCGAAATTTGCCGCCGCCAAGGACTGGCCATGACAGTGTCGTCATCAGCTCCTGTACGCCCTCCTCAATCTCGTACAGGTATGGCTCGATGGTGCAGGGCTTCAGGCTGTCTCTGCTACACAAGTACCACTCCGCTTCCCGAATGCCATTTTCATCTTTTTCAGAGAGGTACTTATCATTCGGGTCTCCGGTTTCTTCATATACCAGTTTGTTGCCATCCCTGAGCCAATAAACCTCTAAGGTGCCAATATTGCTGCTGTGTTGCGGATTGTTTTTGTGTTGAGCGTCCCTGCCATCGTAGCCATTCGGTTCAAATTGGGCGTAAATTGAGCTGATATCAGGGTGCGAGGCGAGGGCGTGTTGCGCCATCTTTTTTACTTCATCCCGTGTAAACGGCTGGCCTCCGCTATGTACCGACGTATTACTTAGAAAGGCCGCCATGGTTTTCGGCAAGTCAAATGCACGATTGAGGTACCCGGATACCTCCTCTGCCGCACTTTGTGTAGCGAACTGCATGGTAGAAACAACTTCAGACTTAAACGCATCGGCTGCTGATTCGCTTGAATCCTGCCCCGTCGAACTGAGCGAGACACCCACCAGGGTCGAGAGCAGTCCCTGCATTAACAGCAGTATGATTGCGATAATCCAGAGTAACTTCCGTCGCAGTGACCAGTTCGCCATGCCTGTTCTCCATAGATTTGTTTTTACCAGGGTCTGTTGACCTTTCGTGTGTGTATTTTGTTCGAATGAAACACGTTTTGGGCAAGAAGTTAGCTACGTAGCTTAGCGAACTAAGTAAGTAGTGAATGACGCAGCTCAGAACGTGTTTCAACGAACCCCATTTCCTTCAAGAGAAGGGGCAGCATTTGTTGGTGATTTATGCTTCGTTATCGGCTATTTGTTGAGGGCCACTCAACTTCACAGCCTCTGTCTCGCTTAAATCACCAACATATTGCTGCAAAAACAAACTGCAAAGGTCAACAGACCCTAATATTAGGCGGTTTTTGGTTGCTGAAAGTGGAAACAGAGATTTTTGTAGGTATTGGTTATTGGAAGGTGAGGAAGCTCACTCGCTGAATCAGAAAAAGAGGGCAGTGGAATCTGCCCTCTCGGTAGGTTTTTTCTGTTAACTGTAAAGAGTTAACGCTGAGCCATTGGGTAGTCGGTATAGCCTTTTGCACCCCCACCATAGAAAGTGCTGTGGGCGTCATAACCGATCGGCGTCAGTTCAATGTTCTGTTGCGCGCGATAGACAAAGTCGGGGTTGGTAATAAATGGCTGACCAAACGCGACCAGGTCCGCATAACCCTTTCTCAGGATCTCTTGGGCTGATTCCACCGTGTATTTACCCGCCACCATGATGGGGTGAGGGTAGATCTCTCTCACTTGCTGGCGATAGCTTTCTGGCATCTCGGTGTAGTTGGAGATGTTCTCGGAGAAATGGATATAAGCCAGCTGCAGTGGTGCCAGTTTCTCAATCGCTTTCAACGTCAGTTCGGTGATCTCCGGATCTGGAGTGGCGTACCCTTCGGTCACGAATGGTGAGATACGAATAGCGGTTTTGTCACCACCAATGGCTTTGGCTACGGCCTGGGTTACTTCCAGCATAAAGCGCATTCGGTTTTCCTGATTGCCACCGTACTGGTCGTCACGCTGGTTGCTGTATACGCGCATAAACTGATCTATCAGGTAGCCATGAGCCCCATGTAGCTCTACACCATCAAAGCCTGCTTCCATCGCGTTTTTGGCTGCCTGGACGAAGTCGGCAATAGTCTGCTGAATGTCATCTAGTGTCATGGCACGTGGCATATCGGTTTCAATCATACCGAAACCACCTTCAGAGAGTGGGCCAAATACCTGATCAGGATGCTTCACTGCCGACGCTGATACCGGCTGCTCTCCAGCAATACTGGTATGGGAACGGCGGCCTACATGCCACAGTTGGATAAAGATCTTGCCGCCTTCTTTGTGCACCGCCTCAGTGACTTTCTTCCAACCGTCGATATGTGCCTGGGTGTAGATCCCGGGCGTCAACGAGTAACCACGAGCAACCGCTGATATTGGTGCACCTTCAGTAATAATCAGGCCGGCACTGGCACGCTGGGCATAATAGGTAGCCATTAGGTCGTTAGGCAGATCACCCGGCTGATCCGTGCGAGAGCGGGTCATGGGTGCCATGGCGATCCGGTTGTTTAGTTCGATAGAACCAAAGTGATGAGGGGTAAACAACATAGCTTTTTCTCCCACTGGGCCACCTTGTTGGCCAAGTCGATTAACATTTGATGGTGGCGATTCTATGTGCTCTTTTACAAGAGAGTTAGGTGCAAAAGTAGAAATGATTTTTGCAATAAATGATAGTAATGCCGAGAGGTCCTACCCCTATGTTTGGATGTTGTTTAATCAGTTAAATTGCTGTAAATTTCGCCACAATAAGTGCAGGGATTTGCTACCTAAGAGTCGGCCTCGTGGGCCGATGTCGCTTGAAGTTGTTTTGCTGTAAAGCAAGTAAGTGGATTGGTGGAGTCTCGTTTGCCCCCTGTTTCTGGCTTTCGCCCTTTCTGGCGAGTATTGCTTTTGTTGACCCTTTGTTTGTGGTCAATCTCTTCTGTGCGCGCCGAACCTCTCTACAAAGATCCCAGATTTAAGCGTCTCAACGTTACTCAGGGCTTATCACAAAGCACTGTCAATGCGCTGCTGATTGATCGCAGTGGTTTCCTATGGGTTGCTACCGAATGGGGACTAAACCGCTATGATGGTCACCAGGTGCGATTGGTGACCGAGGGTAACGTGCTTGATCGCACCGCCATCTACGAGTTGTTTGAAGACAGTGAAGGGCTAATTTGGGTAAGCACGCTGTGGGATGGCATCTTTGTATTAGATCCTGACAGCGGGGATATCAGGGCCGAGATCTCAGAAAAATCAGGCTATTTGGATAATCCAAGCCAGTCCGCGGAGTTTATTACCGAAGGGCCAGATGGCCGTATTTGGTTGGCATTAGATGAAAAAGTGGTGGCGTACAACAAGCAAACCGCTGAACTAACCACCTACTTTTCATTGGACCAAGACCAGATCAAAGCGCAGCACAGCGTCAGGGCCTTAGTGCATTATAAGAACTCGTTGTTCGTCGCCACGACACTGGGGCTGTATGTCGTCGATATGGATTCCCTCAAATCTCGTCAGGTACATTACCTGGAACCAGAACAGCGCTCAATGGACGCAGTGAATACCAAAGTATTTGAGTTTGGTGACGATGGCGAGCTATATATCGGCACGGTTGAAGGCCTTTACCGATTAACGCCTGAGCAGGTTGAGCAGCTAAGCCAGGGTAAGGATATTGTGGCCCAAGCCGCTATTCCTTCAATTAATACCTGGGCTATGGTTCGCCGCAAACATCTGTATTACCTTGCAACTGACCTTGGACTGTTTAGTTACGATCCAAACACAGATCAAAGCATCCATCTGTTAAACCCTGAGTTATCGATTTATCACATATCCAGCGATCAACTGTACGACCTGACTTTGGACCGAGAGGGTAATCTCTGGCTGGGTTCAGATACTGACGGTGCGCTGTATTGGCAAGTCAGGCCAGAATTATTTACTAACATGACTCACCAAAGTGCGGGCCTGAGTAATGATGTGGTTTGGGGACAGTGGCAGGAAAACCCCGAAACGCTCTGGGTAGGAACCGACAACGGACTTAACCGGGTCGATCTGGTTAGCGGAAAGGTAAAGAGTTTTCTGGTTAATCCCGATGACAAAGCGGTGAGGTCTTCAAGTTCTATTTACCAAATCCTGGACGCTGGAGAGGAAAAGCTTTGGGTTAATCATGGTGAAGGTACAGGCCTGTTCGACAAACTGAGTGGCGAGCTCCGCTCACTTGAAGCCTTGGCTGTTAACCCTGAAATGCTTGAAGGCGGAGAGCATTGGGGTATTCATGTCACTGCAGAGGGTAAGCTCTGGTTTGTGCATGAGCAGGGTTACTTTAGTTACGACCCCACCACCAGGCAGCTCTCTCCAATTGATGACCTGAATCGGAGTGCACTGCTTCCAGAAATGTCATGGGGATTTATCGGTCAGTTACCCGGAGACACAACCGGGGTGCTAATGAGTGGCACCTACAGCCTTTGGTATTACGATTTCGAAACCGGCGAAGTCAAAGAGCTCCACAATATTAGGCGCGAGAAGGCGCAACGTTACGTTTATGCGGAAAGCTGGGCGCTGGACGATAACGGACTGCTATGGGTCTCTTATCCTGGTGTCGGATTAGTGGCGCTGGACGCAGAAACTTACCAAGAGAAGTTCTTCTATAAGCGTCATCAGGGGCTGCCCTCTAATGAAGTTTACAGCCTTCATTTTCAAGCCGGCGGTGCGTTATGGATGAGCTCGATTAAGGGCATTTTGAAGCTCGATACCAAAACACATCATGTACGTCGTTACACCTTGATGCATGGCCTGGCCACTGAAGAGTTTGCAGAGTTTGCGGGTGTTCGCCTGTCAGATGGGCGGTTTAGTTATGGTGGGTACAAGGGGATCACACTCTTCGAACCCAATGTCGTCAGCCAGTCTGCCATTACTAATCCGGGCGTGGTGATTTCTGGTATTAATTTGATGTCGAGAGAATTGGCTCTGCCATATCGAGATCTCAATGGCAGCACAATCAAACTTAATCATGATGATGTGGGTTTGGCCGTCGACTTTTCTGCGCTCTCTTTCTCCGAACAGGAAAACGTCACCTACACCTATCGATTATCAGGAGCCAAAGAGGTTGAGTATCCGCCATCCGCGGAGAGTAGAGCAACGTTCGCTTCGTTATCTCCCGGTTCCTACACTCTCACGGTCTGGGCATTATCGGCCGAAACCGGCGAGAAAGGACAGCCAGCAAAGGTCTTCATTAACGTCGCTTACCCACCGTTTGCATCGCCAAGGGCCATATTTGCCTACGGCGCTTTCGTTTTGGTAGCTGTTGGGTGTTTTTGGCGGCGAAGAGTCGCTCACAGGCGGCAGATTTTGCGAGCTCATCAGGCAACGGAGCAGAGTGAGAAACGAATGCAGCTGGCGTTGCGTGGCAGTGACAGTGGCATCTGGGAGTGGGAGAGCCGCTCTGAGGTATTGATTCAGGACCGCCCGAGTCGTGTACTTGGCTATGAACATGCCCCTGTGCTCAACATTTTGCAGTTCAGTGAATTGGTTCATACAGCTGACCAAACACGTTTTGTTAATGCTTGGACACGCTACACCAAGGGAGCCCGTAAAAGTCTGGATATTACTTATCGCCTGCGCCACAAAGAAGGGTACTATCTCTGGTTCAGAGATATAGGCAGTGGTATTGCCAGTGATGGTGAAGTGCGATTGCTTGGTACTTACACCAACGTGACTGATATCTATGCGACTCGCGAACGAGCCAGCTTGTTTGGCCGCATTTTCGAGCACTCCCATGAATGGGTGTTAGTACTCGAACAGGACTTCCGCGTCATGGACGCTAACCCTGCAATGCGTAAGGTACTCGCTTGCAGTGATGACCAGGAGTTGCAGGCAAAGGTAAATGCATTGTTTGCGCAAAATCCAAGCAGCAAGGCTCTAATTCTTGAGAAGTTAAATACGCTTAAACAAGGCCAGCAGTGGAATGGGGAAACAAAGATCACCACGCTTGCGGGAGAGCGTTACGTCGTTGAGGCTGATATCTATGCGGTAACTGAGGATAATGGCATCAGTGAAGGCAACCAGTTTGCCGTGACGTTCAGCGATATCACAGCACAAAAGCAGGCCACCGCCCAATTACAAAAGATGGCTAGCTTCGATAGTCTGACCGGTCTGCCAAACCGAATGTTACTTCTGGATAGGCTAAGCCATGCTATCGACCAAGCAGAAAGGGCCGAGAAGAGCTTGGCGGTGATGTTCCTGGATCTGGACCGGTTCAAATATGTGAATGACAGTTTGGGGCATGAAGCTGGTGACTCCTTGCTAAAGGTGGTTGCTGCCAGGATCTCAGCCAGCTTGCGCAAGGTAGATACTGTCGCTCGATTGGGCGGTGATGAGTTTGTAGTTTTGATCGAAGACGCTGGCGCTGAAGCTGTCAGTCAGGTTGCCGAACAACTGGTGGCAGCAATTGAGCAGCCGATTGTCATCTCTGATCAGCCTGTCAGCATTTCTACCAGTATCGGTATAGCAATCTACCCTGGTGACGGCGCCAATGCCGCTGATCTGTTAAAGCACTCAGATATCGCTATGTACCATGCTAAGCAGGCTGGACGTGGGGTGGTAAAGTTCTTCCAAGAGCAGATGAACCAGCAGGTTCAGGACAGATTACAGTTCGCCAATGCGCTCAAGGACGCCGTTGCTCGCCAGAAGTTTATCCCTTACTACCAGCCAATTGTTAAGTGCAGCACAAGTCAAGTGGTGGCATTTGAAGTCTTGATGCGCTGGCCAACCGAATCTGGATTTATCTCTCCTGATCGCTTTATTCCGAAGGCGGAAGAGCTGGGCTTGGTTGCAGCTATGACCCGTGACTTGTTGCAACAGGCATTAGCCGACCTCTACAGATGGCGAAAAGCTGGATACATGGTCGAGTTATCGGTCAACCTATCGGCCAGGCATTTTGATGAAGATGGGCTGGTCGGAGAGTTGAGTGAGTTGATGTACCAGTTCAATTTGCCAACCAATATTCTGTCGTTGGAGATCACCGAAGGTGCCTTGATGGCTGACCACCAACAGGCCAAAGAGATGATGTCCGGTTTGAACGAGGCAGGATTTAAGCTGGCATTGGATGATTTTGGTACCGGTTACTCGTCGTTGCGTTATCTGCAGGAGTTCCCCATCGAGATCCTTAAGATTGATCGCAGCTTTGTTTCGGAAATTGGCAAATCAGCGAATGCTGAAGAGATTATCAACGCGACATTGAGATTGGCAGAGACTCTCCACATGCGCTGTGTTGCAGAGGGTATCGAAGAGCCGCATCAGGCGGAGTTCTTCAAGCAACGAGGTTGCCAGTTCTTACAGGGATATTACTTCTCCAAGCCTTTACCTGCTGATGCGGCATCCACATACCTGGCGGATGTTGTTTCGGCCAATGATAAACAAGCACAGGTGCTGAATTAGCGCCTGAAATCATCGCGAAATTTTCTGGTTAAAGCGAAAGTAGGGCTTGTTGGGAGGCCTTGACGGAAAAGACTAAGGCACAAAAATGTACTCGACTTCGCCGTTATCAGCATCGTAGATAAAGCGGTATCTGGGGTCATTCTTATACACGTACAGACACTCCTGGTCCCCCAGGTAATTGACCTGATAATCCCCCGATTGGGCACTGCCGCGGGCAACGGTTTGGGTAGAATCCATCAAACCTATCCATACCTGAGCACAATCATCCACAGTGTCTAAATTAATCGCACCATATGTACCGCTGTCTTCAGGGGTATCAATTGGTGCGCTTGCGAGAATGTCTTCCCACAGCCCAGTCGGCCAACCATTGCTGTTGATATCAATGCCACTGGTGCCTCGGGAGGCATAGTTTGGGTCTTCGCTGTAGGGCAGAGAGGATAGATTGTATAAACCTGAGTTGGCGTTTTTAGTGCGCCAGCCTTGATTGGCCAAGTTAACGGCTGTTTGAAAGGCTTTTACTGTGTAGCGAATGGTAGATTCAGTGGCTTCATCATTCAGGTTAATAAACTTGGACAGGGCGGTGACAGCCAGTATGCCGAGGATAATCAGCACAATGACGAGCTCCACGAGCGTGAAGCCTCGACTAACGCGATTTGATGAGAAGCGCCTGATATTCATATCAGCTATCATAGCTTTGTTTAGACATGGTACAACCTGAGAACTATCAATGTGTTAATTGACTCTCACTGTCATCTGGATTTAGCCCCTTTGGTCGATGATTTGGCTGGGGTAATTGACCGAGCCAAACAGGTCGGCATCGGACGCTTTGTTGTTCCTGCAGTATCGGCTGCACATTGGCAGCCGCTGTTAGCTTTGGCTGAGCAGTACGAAGAGATCTATGTGGCTTTAGGCCTGCATCCCTATTTTCAAAATCAACACAAAGAGAATCACCTGACTGAGCTTGATGAGTTGCTCAGCCAAGGCCATCCCAAGCTGGTGGCGGTTGGTGAATGTGGCTTGGACTGGGTGATCGAGGACGCTGATAAGCCAAAGCAACTGGCACTGCTGAAAGCGCAACTTGAACTCGCCAATCGACACGCGTTGCCCGTTGTGTTGCATGTACGAAAAGCTCACCCTGAACTTCTGGCCCTGCTTAAAACGCACTCTCCGCACTATGGCGCCATGGTGCATGGGTTTTCCGGGAGCGAACAGCTGGCGTGGGACTATGTACGTCAGGGCTGCATGCTGGGTGTTGGCGGTACAATCACCTATGCCAGAGCGGCTAAAACCCGACAGGCTATCGCTGCAATCCCACTGGAACATCTCCTGTTAGAGACCGATTCCCCCGATATGCCACTGCATGGTTTTCAGGGGCAGGCCAATGAGCCCGCCAGGTTGCCTTTGATTGCAGAAGTATTGGCAGAGCTTAAACAGGTCGCCGTTGAAACTGTCACCGCCGATACCGCCGATAACGCCTATCGTCTGTTTGGTTTTGCCGAGGCTGAGTGAGCAGAGAGAGCTTAATTGAATACGTTCGATTTGCCAGGAATAGCACCTTGAGTGATCATAGCTATCCACAAACGAAGTTGATTGGCGATTAGCTTCATCCAGTTGATGAGAAAAAACCTCAAACCGCGAGATGCCACAGATAAGACCTATGCATTCAGATCCAGTTAAGGCTTCACTTACCGATGAGCAGTTAATACGTATTCGCAGTCAGTTTGGTGGATTGCAGCATCATCATGAAGGTCGTCCTCTGGTGTATCTCGATAACGCGGCGACCACCCAAAAACCATCAGTTGTCATCGATGCCATCACCCATCACTGGCGGCAGCACAACGCTAATGTTCACCGAGGAAGCCACCTGCTCAGCCGTATCGCTACATCAGCATTTGAGGCGGCAAGAGAGACTGTCGCTAGCTATATCGGCTCACAAAGTGCTGAACAGTTGGTTTGGACACGTGGCACCACAGAAGCGATAAATCTGGTGGCATCAGGGCTGACCGACCGCCTGAATGCCGGAGATGAGATCCTGCTGGCGACAACGGAACACCATGCCAACATTGTGCCCTGGCAGCTTTTAGCCGAGCGCACGGGTGCCAGCATCCAGGTTATTCCCTGTGATAAACATGGTCAGCTGGATATGACCATGTTTCATCAACTGCTGTCAGATAAAACCAAGCTCTTGGCTATCGGCCACGCATCCAACGCATTGGGTGCGGTTCACCCCATTAAACATATGATTACAGCCGCCAAAGCATTAGGTGCAATAACGCTGGTGGATGGTGCCCAAGGTGCGGCGCATCTGCCTGTCGATGTTGTGGATCTCGATTG
Organism: Corallincola platygyrae; assembly: GCF_039544265.1. Classification (NCBI taxonomy): domain Bacteria; kingdom Pseudomonadati; phylum Pseudomonadota; class Gammaproteobacteria; order Alteromonadales; family Psychromonadaceae; genus Corallincola; species Corallincola platygyrae. The sequence goes on from NZ_BAABLI010000013.1 coordinate 17,893, forward strand.
TGATTTTTATGCTTTTTCCGCACACAAGATGTTTGGGCCAACCGGTATTGGCGCGCTTTATGGCAAAGTAGAAGCATTGGCATCACTGCCCCCTTGGCAGGGTGGCGGAGAGATGATTGAACATGTCAGCTTTGCTGGCACCCGCTTCCAGCCACCGCCATTTCGGTTTGAAGCAGGCACGCCCAATATTGAAGGGGCGATCGGTTTCGCTGCTGCCATCGAATTTATCAATAAACTGCCCGAGGGCTGGCGAACTCACGAACAGCAGTTACGCCGCCGAGCTTATCATGGCCTGAGCAAGCTGCCAGGGATCTGTCTCTACGGACCCTCTGAAGAGACTAACGATGTTGTCAGTCTGGTTTCTTTCACCCATGACTCGGTGCATAGCAAGGATATCGGTGCGCTGTTAGATCAGCAGAATATTGCAGTACGGGTTGGCCATCACTGCGCCATGCCGCTAATGGATTCTCTGGGCATTCATGGCACCGTGCGTGCCAGTTTTACTGTCTACAACACACTCGACGAGGTTGACCGTTTTGTTGCTGCCATAGCGCAAATCATTCAGGAGCAAACAGATGAAGCTGAGCCTGTGATGGTCGATAGCGCTGTGCCAGCTTCATCACTTTCTAGAGGCTCATCTTCTACAACTTCATCTTCACCTTCTGGGCTGTTTGATACCCAAGCCTGGCAGTGGCCAACAGGCGAGGTGACAGACAAGGTCCTGAAAGCCAAAGGCTGGGAGGGGCGTAACAGGCAGTTAATGCTTATGGCAAAACGGCTACCGGGCCTTGACGAGCAATTCAAACAAGAGCCATATGCGGTCGCGGGTTGTGAAAGCCGAACCTGGCTGGTTCACCAACAAGTCGATGGCCAACACTGGTTTGCCGCAGATTCTGACGCGCGGGTGGTCAGGGGCTTATTGGTGCTGTTGCTGAGTGCGGTGAACGGCAGAACCAAGGAACAGGTTGCGGCGTTTGATGCGCGTGCCTACTTCACTGAGCTGGGATTACTAGAGCATCTGAGCCCTTCGCGGGGCAATGGTTTGTTGGCGATCGCAGAGGCGATACAACAAGCCGTGAAGTGATAATTTAAAAAGAAAAATTACAAGACTAAAACGACAGATTAGCAATGGGGAGAGGGTGTTGAACAAGGTTCGAGTTGTCCATAAAAACGGTGAGCGTTCAGACGTTGTACCTGCCAAGGTGGTATGTGTCGGCCGTAACTATGCCGATCACATTAAAGAGCTCAACAACGAAGTGCCTACGGCGCCGGTTATCTTCTGCAAGCCCAATTCTGCGATCACTGAGCAACTCAACAGTAAGCATCAGGAGCCTTTGCATTACGAAACCGAGATCTGTTTTTTGTTGGAGCGTGGCAAACTGAGCGCTGCGGGAGTAGGTCTGGATCTGACCAAACGTGGTTTGCAGAGCGAATTGAAAGCTAAAGGACTGCCTTGGGAGCGAGCAAAGGCCTTTGATGGCTCTGCGCTATTCAGTGATTTTGTCGCCATCGATGGTGTGAGCTCGGAATTGCAGCTGAAGCTTTGGATTGACGGTGCCTTAACCCAACAGGGTGGCGTCAGCCTGATGTTGAATCAGCCAGATGCGCTGGTAGACGAGATCAATGGCTTTATAACGCTCCAGGATGGCGACATCCTGATGACGGGCACACCCAAGGGGGTGGGCGAAATTCCTGCCGGGGCCGAGCTTTGGGCGCAGCTGTTCGATGGTGAACAACTGCTTACCGAGGCGAGATGGGCCGCTAGTTAGTCTTCGTTGTTCTGCGCCAGTGCCGCTTTTCTGGCTTTCGCCAGTACTTTATCGAGTGCTCGAGAAGCCGCGATAAAACCAAAGGTCGCCGTGACCATGGTGGCCGCACCAAAACCGCCAGAACAATCAAGACGCGTACTGCCGTCACTCATCGACTTCTGCTGACACACAGAGCCATCGGCCTGCGGGTAAACCAACTGCTCTTCTGAAAACACTGCTTCAATACCAAACTTACGCTTCGGATTTTTGCTGAAGTTGTGTTTACGGCGCAGGTTATTGCGCACCTTAGCCAGTAAGGGATCGTTAAACGTTTTAGCCAGATCGGCGCTGGTGATCAAACGTGGATCGGTTTGACCACCCGCGCCACCCACGGTAATCAAAGGGATCTTATTGCGTTTGCAATAAGCGATCATTGCTGTCTTGGCATTGACGCTATCAATGGCATCGACCACGCAATCAAAATGACTACCCAGATACTCAGCCTGGGTCTCTTCGGTGACGAAGTCTTCAATGCACTCTACCTGACAGGCTGGGTTAATGGCGCGAATTCGTTCCGCCATCACTTCAGTTTTGTCTTTACCTATGGTGTCAGCGGTCGCGTGGATCTGGCGATTGGTGTTAGTCACACAGATGTCGTCGAGATCGATTAAGGTCAGTTTGCCCACGCCACTTCTTGCCAGAGCTTCTGCAGTCCAGGAGCCCACGCCGCCAATGCCAATAACACAAAGGTGAGCATTGGCCAGTAGCGTCGCAGCATCATTGCCATAAAGGCGGTTAATGCCGCCGAAGCGAAGTTCGTCCACTACAACGCCAGATGAAGGTTGAGACATATCGGTACCAAGAAAAAAACATCAAAGACAAACACACAGATGGGATCAGCGTCGCCGCAGCCCAGTTTGGCGGCATTATACTTATCAGTCAGGCATCCTGCCATTGAGCCGGAGAGAAACGCTTAAGAGAACCCCGCGGCTTCTCGCTGAGATAGGCGAGAGTGTAATAATCACTGACTGATTTTCAAAGGATGAAAGATTGAATCAGGCGATTAAACATTGTGTTGTTCTGCTGCTCTGTTTTGGGCCGTCGATACCCGCCACATTAGCCAGTGAGACGGCCAGTGAGATAGCCAGTGAGGCTGCTGGCGAAATTGTTGCTGAGTCCAACAAAACCAAAACGATGCCAGACACTGTGCTGATAAACCGGGGCCACTCCCGGCTCGACATCCGCTATCAGTATCCTAAAGCCTTGCTGAATATGGCGCTGGAGAAAACAGAGGACCAATACGGTAGTACCACGGTTGATGAATCAGCCAGGGTGATGAACCGCGAGCGGGCGCTGCTGGAGCTTGAGCTGGGTGAAAAACTGCATGTGATGGCCGAAGCGGTCAAACCGGAATGGGAGCAGAAGTTAATCCCGGTGAGGTTTCCTATTCGCAAAGGGCTGCAGGGATATCGGCTGTTTTTGGTGCGCAGGCAACACCTGCCGCTTTTTGCCCAGGTTCAAACCTTCGAACAGTTTTCACTAATTCCGACTGGTTCAGGGGCGCACTGGTCAACACGCTGGGCAATGGAGAAAGCCGGCATGGAGGTTGTGACTGGCATTGATTACGAATCCCTGTTTCGTATGTTATCGCGAGACCGCTTTCTCAGCTTTGGGCGAGGGGTTAATGAAGTATTTGACGAACTGAAACAACATCAGCGCCTGTATACCGACCTCGAAGTTGAGCCGACGTTGGCGTTATATATCCCGTTACCAACCTACTTTTTTGTCTCACCCAAGTACCCCGAGCTGGCGTCACGTATTGAGCAGGGATTAATGCGAATGCTCGACGATGGCAGTTTTGACCAGCTGTTTATGGAGTATCACGGCGACGATATTGCACGCGCAAAACTTTCACAGAGAAAGATCTTCAGAATTGAAAACCCGAACTTGTCTTCAGATACGCCACTAACTAACTCGAGCCTTTGGTATTCACCCTAGACGTCACTCTTCATTCTGGCGATAGGCCTTCATCGCTGACGGATTCACTAGCCCTGTGGGTGTGATAAGCAGTTTCACAGCCAGCAACAGTGATACCGTGACCGACAGCCACAACATCACAAAGATCGCCAGTAGGATCACCCATTGATATTTCACCGCAAGCATAGGGTCGGTACCGCCGAGTATTTGGCCTGTCATCATGCCGGGTAGGGTAACCATGCCGGTGGTCGCCATAGAGGCCAGGATCGGCGCTAACGACTGTTTTAGCGCCGATTGCACAAAGGTAAAGCTGGCTTGTTTGGGGGTAGCGCCAAGCACCAGCGCGCCTTCGTACTCGTGAACACGCTCGGCAAGGCCGGTGAATAAGCGTTGTAGCGCGACGATGTTGCCACTCAAACTGTTGCCCAGCAGCATCCCTGCTAGTGGGATCAGGTACTGTGCACTGTAGGTCGGCGAAGGTTGTAGCAGTGTGGTGAGCAAAATAATCAGCAGGGGACTGAGCCCTATAAGCAATCCCAGGGTGACCGGCATAAACAACGCACGATAGGGCAGTTTGGCCTTGCTGATGATCGCTTCACTGCCCACCAGCAGCATCACTGTCAGCCAGAGCAGGTTCAGCCAAAGACTATTCAGCTTAAACAGGAATTCGAGATAGAGGCCGACCAACACCAGTTGAATCGACATTCGGGCAATGGCCAGGGCACTCTCTTTGGCCAAACCAAGTTTTAACCAGGCGTTCAGCACCAGGGGAAGCAGCAGGATAAGACTGAATCCCGCCAGTTGTAGCCAGCTGATGGCAATCACTTGCTGCATCAGAGCTGGCCCATGTTAATGGCGCCTTTTCAGCACTTGCGCCAGCATAAATCCGGTCAGGCCGGTTAGCAGCAGTAGGATCCTGCCCTGGTCGTAACTGGTCTGTTGCACTTGACTGGCTTGATCAAGCAGGCGCTCCATCTCCAGCGTAATGCGAATGTAGCCCAGGGTTTCGTTTTCATGGACCACTTCAGCAATGTAGGGTTTCAAATCCCGCTTGGGGCGGCTGGCTTCATCGACATCACCAAAGCCAAGCAGGGCAGTGATATCCAACGCATTGGTTGAGCGCGCCAGCGCGATACCCTCAACATCATAGATAGAGGCGTCCAGAATGTAGGGATCTGAAGCCAAGTGTTCGGCCATCGCATGCAACCGTTCCTGATCCTGCTCTATTAACAGTTTTACTGCTTCGAGTGCCGCCTGGTGGGTGAGCATGCGAGACATTACCTCGGTCTGCTGCTGAATCAGCGCGTTAGTACGCACTGACATGGTGACCATCAACTGCATAATGACCAGCACCAACGCCACCGTCATCGCGATAAAGAACAAACGCCAATAGATATAGCGGGTGTTGCTCTTTAAACCCGAGGGCTTTGTTTTGTCTGAGCTTTCCGTACTGGTAGAGCTGCTTTCCGGTGCGACGTCGGCCGTATTACTCATGTTTCCTTGCAATGCATATTTGCGGCTTCGGGATGACACAAATACTATAGGCGTCCAGATTTGTGAAGCGACCTTTGGTCGACAATGCATTCGAATACGAAATTTAAGGGATAGCCTGTGAAATTAGTCACCTTTTCGCTAGTTCCTGCCGCCTTGGCATGGGAAAGTCGTGAAGCGCTCGGCAAGTTGTTGAATGAGCTTCGTCAGGGCCAAAGCATGCTGCAAGATGTGGCATTAACGGATGACGGTGCCACCCTGGGGATCGCCACTGAAACCATGGACAAACTGACCAAGGCGCTTGAGGCATACCCAGTTGCCGAAAAAGAGCAGGTTACCCATATTCCACGTCTGGGCAGTCGCCTGGTGGTATGGGGTGAAGGATTGCACCTTAAAGGCCTGTCGCTGGTATTGGATTTCCTCAAGCAACACGATATCCCAGTTAATGGCATTCGTAAGATCGATGCTCTTGAAGACGCTGATGCACTTGGTGCAGTGGTGGTTGACCTGGCCAACGCCGAATATCCTGATCGCGCTACGCTGGCAACCGTGGGCCAAAGTCTGGGACTGGATCTGAATCTACTGTCTCAGTCAGCGCCAGTGATTGACCAGCCAGGTCTGCTGCTGATGGATATGGACTCGACCGCGATCCAAATCGAGTGCATTGATGAGATCGCAAAATTAGCCGGAGTTGGCGAGCAGGTGGCTGAAGTTACTGAACTGGCCATGCAGGGCAAACTGGATTTTGCAGAGAGCCTGCGTGGCCGTGTTGCGACGCTGGAAGGTTCCAGCGAGTCTATTTTGGCTGACGTGGCTGGCAGCATTCCGTTAACGCCGGGTCTGGAGCCGCTGCTTAAGGTACTTAAAGACAAAGGCTGGAAAGCGGCCATCGTTTCTGGTGGCTTTACCTACTTCACCGGCAAACTGGAACGCGAGTTAGGCCTGGATTTCACCCGTGCCAACAACTTGGAAATTGTTGATGGCACGCTGACCGGCAAAGTGCAGGGCGATATCGTCGATGCCAAGGTAAAAGCGGTTACGCTAAACGAACTGCAGGCCAAGTTTGGCATTGCTGATTCTCAAACCGTGGCGGCTGGTGATGGTGCCAATGACCTGTTGATGATGGATGAAGCTGCCATGGGTGTGGCGTTTTATGCCAAGCCTGTAGTACAGGCAAAAGCGGCGACAGGCATCAATTATGGTGGCCTGGAAGGCGTTTACTATCTGCTGGCCAGCGACTAAAACAGGCTGCCAGCGATGAGTGAGCTGCGGTTTGAATCTCTCGAAGTGACGCCCGTTTCGGGTGTCACTTTGCATCTGCGCCATATCGTCGCTGAGGACCAACAGCCCCCACAACGAGTGCAGCATGAGCAGCAAGAACGGCAAGAACAGCGAGAGCAGCGAGCTAAGAAAGGCGCCGTGCTGTTTATTCATGGCTCGATTGAGAACGGCCGCATCTTCTATTCAAATTCAGGTCGCGGTTTAGCCTGTTACTTAGCCCGTCTGGGCTATGAGTGTTACGTCGCGGATTTGCGTGGACGCGGAGACAGCAAGCCGAAAGTCGCCCGAGGCGCAGACCACGGTCAGTGGGAATCTGTGGTCGAAGATATCCCCGCCCTGCATAAATTTGTTTATGACAGGCACCCCGAAGGAGTGCACTGGGTCTCTCACAGCTGGGGTGGCACGCTCACGTGTGCCAGCCTGGTTCGATTCCCCGAATTACGTCCTCAAGTTCTCAGCCAAACCCTGTTTGGCGTAAAGCGACGGATCACCGTGCGCAGCCCTGAGTACTACTTCAAAATGGGCGTGGTGTGGCAGGGACTGGCTCCTCTCACGTGCAAACTACTGGGGTATTTTCCTGCCAAACCGATGAAAATCGGTGCCGACAACGAGCCGTGGGGCGCTATCTGGCAGGTCACCCAATGGACCAAGCAACTGCATTGGCGCTGCCCACTAGATGGTTTCGATTACGCTGACGCACTGCAATCGCAGCAGGCAAGTTTAGCTTCAGATCCTGATTCCAAATACCAGTTACCGAGAGCACTCTTCCTGGCTGGTCAAAACGATCGCGTGTTAGGCCACCCTACCGATGTACAGGGCTTTGCTGATGAGTTAGCCGGGGTGCAACAGCAAGTGACGATTCTGTCTCGCCAGAATGGCTTTAAAAACGATTATGGCCATATCGATATGCTGGTGCACCGTGACGCCGAACAGGACCACTTTACCCACGTTGCAGAATGGTTGGCGAACAGCGGTTTACGAAGGCCTGACTAGACCAACGCTTAAGCAGCTAAAAGTAAGCCATCATCTGCTGGGCGAGCGAAAAGTAGCGGTCTAAGTGTTTTTTCGTTTCTGTCTGCCGGTTGTTCTCTGAATCCAGATGAATATCCTCCACCACGACAGCTATCTCATGTGCCAGACGTTGTTCATCGCCGGACGTGTTGTCAGCCAGGTAGGCGACACTTTTTTCCAGTGAATAAGTGATGATATGTATCTGCTGCAACTCAGCAGGATCAAGCTGCTTCATCGCCTGCAGCTCGGCGGTTTTTTGCTCGAATATCTGCTGTGCCGAGTCCATGGAAGCCACATCTTCCAGCTTCAAATGTTGAATGGGCTTTTCGTCACCGTCGCTGCTTGCGGACGCCTGCGAGGTCAACAGCAAGCCTGTTAAACCAACCAAAAAGATAAATGCAGTACATAGTGTCCGGATCGCTTTTGCCATGGTGGTGACTCCTCCTGAGCTAATATATGAAATTATAGAAGTTTTCCCGAATTGATAGCGTCAAATATCAGCCTAAAATTTGAGGGTTTAACTGCCAAAGGGCGTAATTAAGTACGCCTGCAAAACTGACCCACAGCAGATAGGGCACAAGCAATATCCCGGCGATAGGACGCACGCGCCAGAACAAAACCAGCGTGGCTGAAATCGCTAGCCACAACACCACAATATCTGCCAGCGCAACAGCGCCCATCTGCCAGGCAAAAAACAGCCAGCTCCAAATGGCATTCAGAACCAACTGCACCAGAAAACAGCTCAGTGCCAAGCGGTTGGCGCTAAATCCGCCTGTGCGCCACACCAACCATGCTGCAATTGCCATTAATCCATACAAGGTGGTCCAAACCGGGCCAAATAGCCATGGTGGCGGTGCCCATTCAGGCTGAGCTAACGCACCATAGAATGACTTGGCCTGAATCGACGCGATGGCCCCAATGGCAGAAGTGGCATAGCTCAGCAGCAGCCAGCAAAGCAGCCCAAAGGCTTGTTTAGGTTTGGAATAGGGCGACATAACAACTCCGTAGCCTTGCTTCGACAACTTTCCGTGGATAAAGGATGGCTCAGTTTTAGAAGGGTGTTTTACTGTTGCTGGCGTATTTTGGATCTTAAGGGGGCTTCAATTGGGGGGCTAAGTGGGTTCATAGAAGTGGGGTTGATGTTGATGGCTACTGAATTTGAGCAACTACATGTCCCAATCAATCATCGTTATGAATCTCTGAAATCAACCTCTTTAATCATAGCTTTCCCAACTAGTTTGGACCCTTCCTTAACATCCCAAGAATTTCCAATTACCAATAAGTGTTTCATTCCAGGCTCAAATAGGGAATGGACTTGTGCTCTTACGGTGTCACCTGGTTCGCAAATACCATTTTCAAAATCGATAAACCCAATAAAAGTAGAAGTGTAATTCCGAAACTGATGATTAGGCCTGTAAGCCGCTGTTCCCATTGACCTTCTCGCCCCCTTCACGTCAGGAAAGAGTGTGAAATCAATCAAAATTTCCGCTTCGATACAATCGTCCATTTACGTATACCTAACGCTCCACAATTGGAACACCAGCGGCGGCTCAGCCACCTCATCGCTGGTGTCCCTTACTGCATTTCTCAGCACATCTTACAAGATGCTTTTGTTAGCCATCTATTCCGGAATTACCTGCTCAAGCTTGAGACCATATTCGTCTTCTTTGCTTTTGTATTCCTCCTTGAGGTACTCAAGGAACTGAGTCAAATGAACCAAGTGTTCCTCGTAATCATCCCGGTTTCGAAGAGTTTCGCTTGTAAGCAATTGTTCATTGTACAAAACAGCATCGCGAACAGCGCCAAGCAGCATTGGTACGTATGGCTTTGGTATGTTCATGTTAAACGGCCTCTTTTACTACAGATTTGGCAAGCTGGCTTAGTAGCACTTTGAATTTTGCCAGTGGCATATCGTAAGCAGGGGCAATCGTGTAGTGATACGCTCCCACCCTCGGGTTGTACTGGTCTTTTACAATAGCCAGCCCTCTAGGCAAAGGTGTGCCAGAAGGGATGCGGTAATGCTCCCAGTTGGGACCTTGAGGTATGCCAGGTTTATCAAATGTACTGATTCCACGAGGACTATCTTTGACCATGACTTTTGCATTGGCACCAGAACCACTGATCGTTATGTCTGCAGGTCTAGGCCGCCCGTTAGATAGCATGAAGGTATCTTCGATAAGCTCGAACAACCCCATGTTTTTTCTAACGTTAAGACCTCGCCAAAGGTTTAGTGGTACCCGCCCTTCGTAGTATTTGTGAATCTGTCCTTTATCCAGAAGGATATCCTTTAGCAACGTAACACTTTCCATAGTTTTCTCCATTTGCATTAATACTTCGTGAGTTAAAATTCCTTTGATGGCTAACGCCGCCAGCAGGGGCCAAAAAAACAGAGCGAAAATGCTGTTTTTTGGCTCTTCTGACTGGCCTTGTTAGAAGTTTTATTCGCTACTTTGTTCGACATTTTCATTCCATGATAAGTCTCGGGTCCATACTTGCTTATTTTCCCCTGGTTTTGTAACAGCTTCCAAGCGACAAACAATAATATAGGAGAGACCCTTTTCGAGAATAAAGTGGCTTTGCAGTTGGCTATTGGTTGCGGGTTCAAGTACTGCCTCTGGCCAATGCTGCCATGGCTTGTTATCCGCATAAACAACGAGATTACCATGCCTCGTGTTGATGGCTATATTTTCAGACGTTTCTGGTAGTTTATATACAGTAAACCTTGTTTCTTGTGTGTTCACAGGCAGTGCAATTGGGCCAACATTTCTCCAAACACATGAAACGGAAAGAATATTCTGATTTTTTGAGTAAGGGGCTACAGACCATGACATTTCACCATCGAAGGATGGCATGTCATGCCTATGCCTAAAATATTCAGACAGCGACCATTTCCAGAAAGCCCAGGCCCCGCCAAGTACTATTCCGATAGCTGTTGCTAGCTCTCTTATTATTTTTGCTTGATCAAGAGTAGGCCACTCCATCTTCGATCCTTCGTTTTTCTAACAACGTAATAGGCTTAACTCTGCCTAAACAGCAGCATCCCGCCTTTAAATGTTCACTCACTATAGCGGCTCAAGTTTCGCTTTATCAATGCGATACATCACGGCTTTAAATCCCTGTTACATAATCCAGTAGTTATCGGCGTGGCAGACTTTCAGCGCTTATACCAGACTGATGGCTTATGCCTTTTGGTCTTTCATTTTTACAGGGAGAGATAAGATGCCAGCAGAATCCAAAGTAACCGGGCAGTGTTTATGTGGGAGTATTAAGGTGACGGCCAATACCCAACCCACCCACTTTGAGGCGTGCCACTGCAACATGTGCCGTAACTGGGGCGGGGGGCCCTTGTTGGCGTTTGATGGTGGCACTGAGGTCAGCATTGCGGGTGAGCCAAAAGTATTTGATTCGTCGGAGTGGGCGGAGCGCGGCTTTTGCGGTGAGTGCGGTACACATCTGTTCTATCGCCTAAAGCAGAACCAGCAATATATTTTGCCGTTAGGACTGTTCCCCGAGCTGACGGATATCGAGTTTGAGCAAGAGATCTTTATTGATCAGAAGCCAGACAGTTACTGCTTTGCCAATAACACTAAGAAGATGACCGCGGCAGAGGTGTTTGCCGCGTTTGGTGCGCCAGCAGAGTAGTTGGTATTGGCTAACGTTCGGAGCAGAGGTTATGAAAGGTTGGGGTAGCGCCCAATCACCTCTGCTGTGACATCCACTAGCTCACCCACACCCACAACATCCCATAGCTCCATTTCCAGCTTTTTCGCCTTATGGATGGCGTACATGCTGATGTACTTGAGTTCGTCGTTAACGAATTCGATATCTGGTCGGCCGGTACGGGAAAGCTGCACTCGCCATGCGCGGAATACGCCCTGATTCTGGCTATCCAGAATAAACATGCGACGCTTTACTTCGTTCTCAAATTCGTCGGCGTAGCGACATTGCGCAAAGGTGGGTTTGCCTTCCTGGTCTGTCTGCATGCGGATATAGAGCTCGAGCGCTATCGGCGGGTCTTCCCGTGTCATGGTTTTTAGCGGCACCAGCAAGTGTTCATGGAAGTGTTCCGCTTTGACCAACGGGTAGAGGTTAATCTTGCTCTTATGATCTGGGTCTGCCAGCTTTTTAAGCAGCTCGCACACAGGCGAAAAGTGTTCGCTGGTAGCAACGGTATCGATGGCGTATCGCGCCCCACGTTTATGGACATAAAACGGTGTGGTGGTAACCGCATGAGCACATATGTTGCGCAATGAATTGGACATGCCGTCTACCAGTTGCGGTGAACGCAGGGCCGGCAGTTTTTTGCGATTGGATTGGATCACCTGCGCCAGAAAACGTTTGGCCTCCTGGCTACCCAGCTCGGTTTTAAGCTTAAGGTGGAGCACGGTATCGGTCGCATTATGCCCCACGATCTCATAAGCCAGCTCTTCCAGACGCACCTTCTTGGTGAGTTTCTGCAGTTGGGGGAGGGACAGTTTCAGGGTGTCACCTACTTCGCAGGGGGTTGGCTCTTCCAGCTCTACCTGTAACCCAGCCGACGAGATATCACGGGTAAAACCTTCTATCTCATGCTCGCCTAATTTGCCCTGTACCAGGGTCTTGTAGGCAAAACGGTTTTCACGGCGAAGGTTTGAGAAACTTAACGCGTGCAGTTCGATCTCTGACTGTTTAAATCGCTTATGACCAAATCGCTTAAGTGCGTTGACCTGGCTGCGGTCCCACTCATGTGTTGAGTAGCGCATCACTCCGATTTCTGATGTGATATTGCTGATCTGCACGACTTGGCGCAGCGAGCTCAGGCGCCCTTCCACTCTTGGAGGAGGCGACTGCTGGTCCAGCTCAGGGCCATCTTTGCCATCTTTTAACGTGGTGAGGTTGGCGTGCGCCGGGTGGATGTTGGACATCGACAGATGGAACACATGCCAACTGGGTTTGTTGGCACCAAATCCCATAAAGATCTGTTCCTGCTCTGCAGACTCAAACTCATGTTTTGCCGCCGAGTAATAGAACAGCTTGCCTTGAGCACTGTGGGTAAAACAGTAAACGATTAGCGGTGTATGGGGATCTTTTCGTAACTTGTTTAATCGGCTTTCTGACAACAGTGGATCTATCTGCAGACGGTACTCTTCGTCCCGCCAGTAATGGATCACATCGCGGTTGTTTTCTGTCACCAACGCCAGCTCTGGTTTAAGCGGCTCTTCTCGGCCACCGCTGCAAAAGATGGGGAGGGCGCACATCCGGGGGAAGAAATACTGTTCGTAGCCTTTGCAAAGCACGGCATCGACGGCATGGTCCAGGTTGACCTTGTAGCGGCGCTTGTTACCACGGATAAGGCGCTCGAGGAACTCATCAAATACTGCTTCGCTATTGGCTCGCATCAGGCGCAAGCGCTTTTGGCCATTGATATGCTCATCACTACCCATGATGATGTACTCGATGCCATCACCCATCTCGCCGAGCACATAGTCATCTTCCAGCCCAAGCAGTTTGACCTTGATATGGTCGCCGTTTTCAAACGGGGTTCTCTCATCTATTTTGATGCGGGCGCCGCTGACGGAAAGATCTGTGGTGTTTCCTTCGACCACCTGGCCATCAGCCAATCTGATTTGGATCGGCATGGCGTAGTGCATACGCTCTTCTGAGCGCATCACATAGCGACCAAAGTTAACCAGTTTACCGGGATAGTTAGGGACTTTTCGGTTGGCCAGTAACAGCGCTTCATCTTCGGCAGACTTTCGGCTGCTGGCCTGAAGTTCATTAAGCTGTTGATTCTGTTGTTTGCGGTGCAGAACACGGTAGTTATTTTCCGTGTTCATGACGTCTTCATAGACGCCCATGGTGTACTTGCCGCGATAATCCTTCAGGCTGCGCTGGAAGGATTGTACCGCCATATCGTCGAGATAATGCAGACGGCCTTCATGCTCAAATGGTGCACAGTTGCCGTCCACTCGGCCACGGAGGTCGATGACTCGCACACAGGGTGCCGCCAGCCGTTTCAGCTCCATCTTTATTAAAAAGCGGGCAGAAGGGGACTCTGACCGGGTCAGACGTGCCAGCATATCTTCAAAGTCTGGCTCTGATACCAGTGGCTTTAGCTGATCGATAATGGCGCTATACGCTGATAATTCCATGCGCGACTTGATTAACCTACCGTGCTACCTACTAACTGACATTTGGAGATACTGACATTAGAGTATCCCTCATTATGATTGTGGCGTACATTTGACGCCTTACCCTAATGACAAGCTAAAGCAAATTCAATGCCAGCCAACCAAAAGTGTGGCTCGGCTCAGACCGGAGAGACATCGAATCATGGCAAAGGCGAAAACAGCCTACGTATGTAACGATTGTGGGGCTGATTTTCCCCGCTGGATGGGGCAGTGCAGTGAATGTAAAGCGTGGAACACCATCAGTGAGGTGAGGTTGGCGGCAGCGCCCAGCCGTTCTGCAAGAGATGGTTATGCCGGGGCGACTCAGGCTCAGGTGCAAACCCTCGCGTCGGTTGATTTGAGTGAACTGCCCCGCTTCAGCAGCGGTTTTAACGAGTTTGACCGTGTATTAGGCGGCGGTATTGTGCCGGGCTCTGCCACCCTGATTGGTGGTAATCCGGGGGCTGGTAAAAGTACGCTGCTATTGCAAACCATGTGTCATATGGCCAACACCATGGGTGCACTTTATGTCACGGGTGAGGAATCATTGCAGCAGGTAGCTATGCGCGCCAAGCGGCTGCACCTGCCAACCGATAAGCTGAAAATGCTGTCTGAAACCAATGTTGAAACCATCTGCCAGTTGGCTCTAAAAGAGCAACCCAAGATCATGGTGGTGGATTCGATCCAGGTAATGCATATGGCGGATATTCAGTCGGCGCCGGGCAGTGTGTCTCAGGTGCGAGAATCTGCTGCATATCTGACCCGTTTTGCTAAGCAGCACCAGATTGCGATTTTGATGGTGGGGCATGTGACCAAAGATGGCTCACTGGCAGGCCCCAAGGTTCTGGAACATTGTGTTGACTGCTCGGTATTGTTGGATGGCTCTGCTGACAGCCGTTACCGTACGTTACGTGGACATAAAAACCGTTTCGGTGCCGTTAACGAGCTGGGTATTTTTGCTATGACAGGCCAGGGCTTGAAAGAGGTGAGTAACCCGTCAGCTATTTTCCTGTCTCGCGCCGAAGAACATGCGGCTGGCTCTGTGGTGATGGTGATTTGGGAAGGTACTCGCCCTCTGCTGGTAGAGCTGCAAGCCTTGGTAGATACCTCACCTCTGGGTAACCCGCGTCGCGTTGCCGTGGGCCTAGACCAAAACCGTTTGAATATGTTGCTGGCGGTGATGCATCGCCATGGCGGTTTGCAGATGTCGGATCAGGATGTATTTGTGAACGTGGTGGGTGGTGTCAGAGTTGCCGAAACCAGTGCTGACCTGACGCTGTTACTGGCATTAGTTTCCAGCTTTAAAAACCGCGTGATCCCCGAGCAAACCGTGGTGTTTGGGGAAGTGGGGCTTTCCGGTGAAATACGCCCTGTGCCCAATGGCCTGGAACGTATCACCGAAGCGGCTAAACATGGTTTCACCAGAGCCATTGTGCCCTATGGCAACAAACCCAAGCAGGTGATTGAAGGTATGGAAGTACACGCGGTGAAAACGCTGGCTGAAGCCTTGGAGTTGCTTTAGGCAGTAAATCGGTAACCAGAGAACTCTCCACTCCATGGTCGGCATATCCCGAGCAACTGCTTTACTATTGAATGCTGCTCGGAATAAGGCATCAGAAACTCAGGGGTATTCAGGTCACCTTTCTTGCCAGCGCTGCTTTGTTCGACCATGGAAAGCTTTTATACTCGAATGCTTAAATAATGCACTGGAACGGCATCGATGTATTTAAAATGGATGGCTGGCCTAGCTCTGGGTCAGCTCTTATTATTAGTATCCCTTCAACCTGCACTCGCTGATACGCACTGGCGAATCGATAAGGCTCCCGACTGGGTTGAACCTGTCTCTGCTGACCTGACATCTGCTCCCTCTACTGAGGCTGTTGATTACTTAATGACTGACAGTCAGGTGAATCTGACCTTAAAAGAGCCGGTTGAATATCGTCACTTCAGCTACCGAATCAATGATTCTCTTGGGGTTGAGGAGAACTCAGATATTGAGATCGCCTTCAATCCGGACTTTGAAACTGTGGTGCTGCACCATGCGCGTATTCTTCGTGATGGCAAAGAGATTGATCGTCTGAGTACCGATGATATCCGGGTCACGGACCTTGAGCCCGAGGCAGCAAACCGGATCTACTCAGGCTACAAGCAGATAGGACTTTGGCTCAAAGGCGTGAGTGCCGGAGACGTCATCGATTACAGCTACAGCCTGGTGGGTGAGAATCCGGTATTTGATGGCCATGCCAGTTATTTCTTCGACCTGGGGTGGGGGATCGAGGTTGGCAAAGTCAGTGTAAAGGTGATTGCCAGTAAGCAGCGCCCATTGAACTACCGCCTGATCAATAGTGACGTGAAAGTCAGTGAACAGGTTCAGGGCAGCAAGATTATCTACAGTGTGATGCTGCGAAATACCACCGCAGTGCTTGAAGAGGGTGACAACCCCAACTGGGAAATTATCTACCCCTACCTACAAATGACTGACTTCAATAGTTGGAAAGAGGTAACGGATTGGTCTGTCGCTCTGTTCAAACGAGGCAAGGGTAAAGTAAGTGGCGAACTGGTTGAGTACATCGAACAGCTGAAAAAGCTGCCCAAGAAGCAAGCGATTGAAAAGGCCATTGGTTTTTCACAGGAAAAAGTGCGTTATCTGGGAATCGAGATTGCTGAAAACTCCCACTTGCCCCATAGCCCAGCTGAAGTGTTTGAAAATCGCTATGGCGATTGCAAAGATAAATCGCTGCTATTGGTGACCATGCTGGATGCTTTGGGTGTCGATGCGTCTCCGGTATTGGTGTCTACTCATCAGACCAAAACCGTAGGGGACTATCTGCCGACCTATGGCTTGTTTAATCACGCCATTGCGTCTTTTGTATATCAGGATAAACGCTACTGGGTAGACCCGACTCTGACCCATCAGGGCACGACATTAGAGAGCTTCTACCAACCAGATTATGGCGCTGCGCTGTTAGTGAAAAAGGGTAATGACCAGTTGACCATGATGCCTTCGCACTCTGCGGAGCAGCACACCGTCTCGGTCATTCAGCAATATCATGCCTCTGATTACATTTCTCCGGTACGTTGGCAGATTCAAGCAGAATATACCGGCCGCGAAGCAGAGCGTATGCGCTACCGGTTGGCAAAAACAGGCCAAAAACGACTGTCACAGGAATACCTGAACTACTATGCGCAATTGAATGAAGGCATAGAATCTCTTGGAGCCATTGAAATTGAAGATGACCGGCTGATAAATAAAATTGTGGTCAAAGAAGAATACCTGTTGCCTAAGTTTTGGAAGTTGGATCAGTCCAGTTCCAATTCCAACTTCCATTTCTATTCAGATCTCACCGATAGTTATCTTAAATTACCTCAGCAGGTTAACCGCAGTCAGCATCTCAACCTGTATGGGCCGGTGACCATCACGCAGCGCTCTGAACTGTGGTTGCCGAAACATGTGTACTTCATCACCGAGGACGAACAGGAGGTGGTTGAGAACGATTACATTCGCTACACCATCGACCTGACTTCTGAAAATCGCAAACTGATATTGAGTCATCAATACGTAACAAAGCAGGAGACAGTGCCCCCTTCCGCGTCTGCAGAGCACATCGCGATATTAAGAGAAGCGCGGAAGTACCTGGAGTACAGCAGTTCAGTGAACAATGTCACCAGTGACCCTTCGATGGATGCGGTGAAAGCGCTATTGGGTCACATTCATCAGCAGCAAACACGACTGGCGAAATAGGAGGATTTGGAATGAAACATCTTTTACCTCTTGTTTTGGTTTGTTTGGGTCTTGTTGGCTGCGCAACTAATGGCAATCAGTCTGCTGGATCACAAACCATTACTAACGATGTAACGGCTCATCGGGCTGAGCTTATGGCGCCAGCTAAGTTTGGTAGCACAAGGTTCTTCAGAGAGTTTGGTGAAAAAGCGACGCAATCTTCTCAGGAGGCTTTTGAGCAGAACGCCAATGCTGAAGCGATAGAGGAATATATCTACTTTCTGGCCGGTAGAAATGGTTTTCTTGACCAGGCAAGAAATGGCTTCTTGGGGAGCGACTGGAAAACGATTGGGTATAACGTTTTACAAGACAGGTATTCATCCGATAAACAGCAGATTGAGTGGGAATTCCTGCATGTTGAACGCAGAGACGGGTATGTACATAGTTACTTTGCCGTCCATATATCAGGTCACATCAACTACCTGAATGTCGTGTGGTCTGAGAACAGTGAGACTATCGTTGAAATGCACAAAGTGCTCTATAAATACGGAGAGCTAGAAGCACTTGTTTCTATCGATCAACTGTTGGAATCAGAACAGTATTCGCAAATTGAACGCTCTTACTTCAGGCATACGATGCAAGCTATCAATCGTAGCGACTTTCAACAATTTAAGATTCGTTTTAAAGAACTGCCTGATGATCTCAAGTCACATCCACTCTTGATTGACAACCTGGTTCAGATCGCTGCAACTGATACATCAGGTATTTTGTGGAATCAGTTGATTAGAGAGCTTGCCAGGGAGCATGAGCCTCATAGTCAATACTACAAACACTACCTGATCTCTGAGCAGGACGAAAAAGCCCTTGAGGCGCTGGATACACTTCCCGAGTTTATTCAACGTCACGCAGGTGTTCTCATTGAACGCGCTGCTATCTACTATGATCTGGACCAAATGGATAAGGCCACCTTGATGGCCAATCAGGCGATTATTAACGATCCCTATCTTGTGATGCCTTATGTGGTGAAGCTGATGGTGGCATTGAAGAGCGATGACAGTGAAGGGGCGTTGTTAACTTTGCAGGTGCTGAAACTGCGCTTTGAAATTGAGTACGACAAGGCGGGATTGCAAGAGCTGGAAGGAGCAGATCGCTTTCTTAAGACCAGCTTCGCCGAGCAGTACTTTGGTTAAGCTGATTGTGTGTCATGAAAAAGGCGAGTCACTGGACTCGCCTTTTTCGCCATATATCCGAGAGTTTTAGCGTTTACATTTCGGGTGGGTGGCCCAGATCAGCTAGCTCGCGGTGCAATAGGTCATCATCTCCGACATTTAGCTCAATCAGTCGCTTCAGGTGAGAGGCGCTGTCGATGTCGATATGGTGGCAAGCCCAGCCCAGGTAATGGGCTCGTTGATGTGACAACTCGACCTCCATGGTGATCTCAATATCTGAGCCTTCCAGTGTGAATCTAAGCTGATATTCGGCATCTTTGTCGAAGGTCCAGTTTTTGGGTTCGGCGACCAGGGCACCTTTCAGAGAGAGATCGATAAGCTCTGACACTTCCTCAGTTTCACCATTCACAATGGTCACTGGCGTGGAGAATACAATGCGAGTAAATCTACGTTTTTCAATCATCTTCATTGGTCCAGATCTGTTCTACAGCAATCATAGTCAGCAGATGTGCGCTTGAGAAGCCATCGGCCGGATTGAGTGTTGTTTAAGATCACAGGCTTAAACATCTTTGGCGCTGGCGTTCACTGCTTGTACAAATAAGCCCGGCAAAACCGGGCTTATTTCTTTCAATGAGACAGCATCGTTCAAAGAGACAGCAAAGAATTAAGAGATTTTCTTGTACTTAATTCTGTGTGGCTCAACGGCTTCGGGCCCCAAGGTCTTCTTCAACCATGTCTCATAGTCTGAGAAGTTTCCTTCGAAGAAGTTCACCTGACCTTCATCGCGGTAATCCAGAATATGGGTCGCGATACGGTCGAGGAACCAACGGTCGTGCGAAATCACCATGGCACAGCCAGGGAAGTCCAACAGGGCGTTTTCCAGCGCACGCAGGGTTTCGACGTCGAGGTCGTTGGTTGGCTCATCGAGCAGGATCATGTTACCGCCGGCCTTCAACAGCTTGGCCAAATGTACACGGTTGCGCTCACCACCTGACAGTTCGCCGATGCGTTTGCCCTGTTCTGCGCCTTTGAAGTTAAAGCGGCCGACATAAGCACGGCTGTTAATTTCGACATTGCCGACGGTGAGAATATCTGCACCCTCGGAGATCTCTTCCCAAACCGTCTTATTGTCATCCATCTGATCGCGGAACTGCTCTACTGCTGCCAGTTCGACAGTGTCACCGACGGTAATGTTGCCGTTGTCAGGCGTTTCCTGTCCGAGCAGCATGCGGAACAGGGTAGATTTACCTGCGCCGTTGGCGCCGATGATGCCAACGATGGCGCCCTTCGGCACACTGAAACTCAGGTCATCAATCAGAACGCGGTCACCGTAGCCCTTACGCAGATTTTCAACTTCGATCACCTTGTCACCCAGGCGTGGACCCGGTGGGATGTACAGTTGGTTGGTCTCGTTGCGCTTCTGGAAGTCTTTGTTCTGCAGCTCTTCAAAGCGGGCCATACGGGCCTTGCTTTTCGCCTGGCGACCTTTGGGATTCGTGCGCACCCATTCCAGTTCTTGTTCGATTGATTTCTGGCGAGCTTTCTCGGTGGCCGCTTCCTGAGCCAGACGTTGGTCTTTTTGCTCCAGCCAACTGGAGTAGTTACCTTCCCAAGGAATACCCTGGCCACGGTCAAGTTCGAGGATCCAGCCTGCCACGTTGTCGAGGAAGTAACGGTCGTGGGTAATGGCTACCACGGTACCGTTATAGTCGTGCAGGAAGCGCTCCAGCCAGGCCACAGATTCGGCATCCAAGTGGTTGGTTGGTTCGTCGAGCAGCAGCATCTCAGGGTGAGACAGCAGCAATCGACATAGTGCTACACGGCGGCGCTCACCACCTGACAATACTTCAATCTTGGTGTCCCACTCTGGCAGGCGCAGTGCGTCTGCAGCGCGTTCCAGCGAGTTTTCAAGGTTGTGGGCGTCGGCCGTAGCCAGAATCGCTTCCAGTTCACCTTGCTCTTTTGCCAGCGCGTCGAAGTCAGCATCTGGCTCAGCGTAGGCTGCATAGATTGCATCTAGCTTGGTCATCGCGTCTTTGATGTGAGCGATAGACTCTTCCACCACTTCGCGAACAGTTTTGTTGGGATCCAGTTCCGGTTCCTGAGGCAGGTAACCGATTTTCAGGCCAGCCATTGGGCGGGCTTCACCTTCAAACTCCGTGTCTACGCCAGCCATGATGCGCAGCAGGGTCGACTTACCGGCACCGTTAAGGCCGAGTACACCGATCTTGGCGCCTGGGAAAAAGGAGAGTGAGATATCTTTCAGGATGTGTCGTTTGGGCGGAACAATTTTGCCCAGACGGTGCATAGTAAAGACGTATTCAGCCATATCTGCCTGACAGCTCTTTTGAGTAGTTAATAGAAGGATTACGGCGCGATAGTTTAGCCTAATCTGCGGGTTATAAAAGTGATTTACGTTAAGTGACCGATACGCACTTTTAGCCATATATGCAGTGCATAGATTGGTTAAAAACGCTCCCCTTGACTAAAATTCAATCACTTAACTTGATTTTATAGATCCAGGTTACAACGCAAGCCGTCACCGACCACAGGAGTGGGAAGATGATCGTAAAGGTCAACCGGACGACTACGGCGCTGTTGTTCACCCTGTCGTTGCTGTTAATTGGGGCGCCCGTCGCTTGGCTGTTATACGCCAAGTTTCAAAGTAATGAGCGTTATCTGCAGCAACGTTCGTTTGCTGTTCTGCACCAGACTCGCACTCATTTAGATAATAAATTTAAAGCCTTGGCAGGCTTGTTCAAACGTATCCCTGAAACCACCCTGTGTACATCAGAGCTTTCACCTGCCCATGAACAGTTGATTAGAAATGCTGATCCAGAATTCAAACGTGAATTGACAGATTTTCTTGATGAGGGCGGGACCTACGTCACCAAAGAGTTTGACGAGGAAGTGCTGGATAGCATGACCTGGGAACTCAGGTGGGAACATGAGTGGGATACGTTAGAAGATGTGAAGGCAATGTCCTGTAGTAGGGACAGTGGCGCTTACGATGAGACGTTGTGTGGACTATCTACGTCTTTTTCTTTAGTCGAAAAGCCCTCCGCATCAGCGACGTTCGGCAGTGATGACTTTTTAATTGAGGGTGTCAATGCTCTGGGTTCCTGGGGGTGCCGTATCGGCATATTTGCCGAGAGCTCAGAGCTGAGAAGCTCCGGTCTGTTTGAGCTTCCCAGTATTCTGCAGGAGGTCAGGGCGGAGCTATTTTCTATTCTCGACGAGATAATTCCGAGGATAAAAGAGCAAACGCTGCTCTCCTCCATGCAGGTACAGCAAAGCAAGCGATTCACAGCGCCAGAGGAAGACGATGCTTTAGGAGAGGTAAGTGACAGCTTCGCCTCTGGTCAGCAGGATATTGAGTTAGCTAGAGAAGAGTTGTTGCTTCGGGTCAAAAGAAACAAGCTGCTTGATGGGACTAGCTTGCGTAATGCCAATGAACAGCAGGGCTGGTTTCCCATCAGCGTTGATGTAGGCAAGAAAGCCTGTACTGGTAACGACGGCGCGCCATTTGTGAGGTTCATGGCGGGAGCCAGAGGCATGTATATGATGCGCTGTCTTGATGCCGACAAAAAAACTGCGGGCAGCTCGGTTGTTGATCGTAACTACTTTCAGCTGGATATGACCAAGTTGCTGTTGGACAACCCGACAGTTTCACCATTTGACTTGATGATGGTCGTGAACATTGATGGTGGTGTTATCACTACGGTGAAAAGCCCCATCGAAGATGTACAGGCATCCACATCATTTAACAGTTCCCATTTTGCCCACATTAACGACTTTCTGAAGGGCGCTGATGACAAGTCCAAACAACAGTGGGAAGAGGTAATTAAGCCGCTGTACGAGGCGTTGAAAAAATCCTCCAAAGAGTTGGGAAAGGGAAGAAAGGACAGCACGTTGGAGCGGTTACCAGCAGGCGCCGCGACAAGTCTGAATATCACTATCGGTGAAATGCCATTTCGCCTGTATCTCATGCCTTATGAGTTGCCCTACCCAGTCGTTTCCAGGAATCGACTTCAGCAGGCATATTTAGTGCTGGCCGGGTTGATCCCAATGGAAGAGGCGCGAGCATCCAAATTCAGTTTGTCTCCCTCAATGGCAGCCTTGGCCTTGGCCATCGTATTACTTCTGGTAGCCGTTTGGCCCATTCTGCGTTTTCGATTTATGGGCATCAATCAGGCGATGGGGGCCAATGAATTCCGTATTGCACTTGCTGGAGTGGCGCTGTTCGCGCTTACCATTACGTTGGCAGCCACCGATCTATTGGTTTATAGCAATGCCAAACAGCATATACAGCGCCAACTGATGGAACTGGCGATACAGGCTCGAGACCAGGTGGGTGATGAATTTGCTAGTAAAAGACAGTTGTTAAAGCAGATATGGCAGGTGCAATTAGACAAGAAAACCAGTGGTGATAGCAGCGAGGTTCTACGGTGTATCAAACCGCTTACCGATGCCAGCAAGTCGCAATTTGATGCGGTTAATTGCTCGCGAGACGACGTCAACAAGTTATCCGAAGTAGAGCACTACTTTTTATTAAACAGGGCGGGGCGACAGGTGGGGCCATTCTACACCTGGTATCCATTTAACCTGCTGGACAAGGGCGCGCTTGAATTGGCGCACCGGGATTATTTTAAGAAATTACACCTTGGTAAAGGATGGATTTCGCCGGAAGGTGAACCCTTCTATCTGCAGCATATTTTCAGTCATTCTGATGGGCTTAGGAGCACGGTTGCTTCGATCAAACTGCCACCTAATGACTGGGGAGCGGATGTTGCTGTTGCTGAGTTTCATGTCCAAAACTTGCTGGAGCCTGTGCTCCCCTATGGTTATGAACTGGCGGTGGTTGAGAATAAAAGTGGCAACGTGTTGTATCACTCGCGCCCCGAACTTAGCTTGCTGGAAAACTTCTTAGTGGCTACGGACCACGATCGTGACCTTAAGCTTGCACTCAGTAGCAATCAAGACATGACTCTCCGAGTCAGATATCAGGGCAAACCTCACTACATTGCAACGTTATCCCTGGCCTCGCAGGGGATCCCTTGGAGTGTGGTGGTGATGTATGACCACAGTCTGCTGCAGATCGTTAATTTTAATGTGCTGCTGATGGTGTTGGTAAGCATGTTGATGCTGATGTTATGTCTGTCGCTACTGCTGTGGGCTGGCAAATTATTCACGCCTGCACTCAGCTGGTTGTGGCCAAACTTTTATCGGCGTGACGTGTACCCTTGGCTGATTGTGACCGCTGTGATCAGCTTGCTGCAAGGAGTGATGTTTGGTTTTGGCGTAGAGCATGCCACTGTGCTGACAGTGGTTTACTGTCTGGTGTTGCTGATGTTCAATTGGGCCAACTTATGCCTTCAGGTCGCCCATGGACCGCTTACCACTCGGTGGCGAAGGAATACCTTGGTGACAGTGGCTTTGCTGGCTGCGCTAAGTGACATTGTCGTCACCTGGATTGTCTGGCACCAAGAGCAGATGTGGAATCCCACTACCAACTTCCATTGGAATGCCGCGGTAGTCACGATAGCGATGGTGTTTCAGGTGGTGTTGATGCTTCAGCAATTAAAACGCTTCCCACCGGAAGACTGCAACTGCTCAGACAGCATTGGCCGTACATGGGCACAGCGACTACATCCACTCCATGGCGGTCTGATGCTCTGTTTGGTCGTTGTACTGCCAACATTGATCCTTTACCACCAGATATCCAAGCACCAGATATATCTGTATGGAGAGTTGTCTTCTGCGCAGATTGGTAAACAGATGGACCAGCAGTTTGGGAAAAGTCATTGGCTACTGGAAACTCTATATCCCAAGTTAGATGGTTCACGCAAAGATAGGAAGTACCCCGCTGTAGACAAAAAAGGTGTATCACTGCAGTGGATACAACAGCGTTTTCAGCAAGATCGAAAAAATGGTTGTGGGCCCGGTGTGTTTGGCCTGGCCTGCGTTCAGGACGCCGAGAGAAACTTGTTTAATGTTAGTTACGCGGCTTATTCGGGTGCAAGAACTCCTGCTACTGCGGATATCAAAGAGAAGGGGTTTTACGACTATTTGATCAGCTTAACGACGCCATTATCAGAGTTTGCGGCTCGGATCGGGTTCCGAGCGGCATCTAAGCCAAAATTACATGCTCCTCAGATTGAGCGCTGGGCCATGAAGGAGTCTCAGGTTGCGCTTGCAGGTTTAAAGGCTGCTGGAGCCCAAAATTCGAATGCTACCGTGGTACCGGTATTGCCCACTGCGTTTGCCATGGCGATGGAATCAATTTGGCTAATGTTACTGGCACTTCTGCTGATCGGTGGTTTGTTATACAAGGTGTTCCGCTCTCTTGCTGAAAGAAGTTTGGGACTATTGATCCCCAGGGTGTTGGAGCAGCGTTTCCCGCATAGAGGTTTGATGCGTCAGGTGCTGCACAAAGCAACCAAGGTGCCCGGAGGGGTGTTGATGATCTGGCCTGGGCAAAGAAAGTTGATGCGATATCGTCGTTGGCTTGGCTCTGAACACGGTATTCATTGGTTGGACTTGGCAGATCCCAATGCTGAATTACCAATGCGTTATGGGCAGGGAGTCTCCTCGCCGCTGCCAAGACTAGAAGGTTGGGAAGTCGTAGTGTGTTACAACCTGGAGGTGGCTGCTGCAAGTGATGAACTGCGTGGTCATGCCTTGTCTTTATTGCAGAAACTGCTAGAGCGCCGACAGTCGCTTGATGCCATGGGGTTTGTTCTGTGCTGCGAACGTTCTCCGCTTTACCGTTTGATTAGAAATCAGGCTTATGAGCAGCCAGCAATCGGGAGCAGTGACAGACATTACGATAATGAAAACCAGCAGTGGGCTCAGCTGTTTAGCTGCTTACGTAAGTTCTACGCTTGGAGTCCTCAGCATCAAGGATTCGGGCTGATGCCTGATGAGGATATCAAACAACACTGCTACTGGCTGAGTAAAAGAGAAGCGGGAGTATGGCCTGATCTTCGTCTTATTCACTTCGAGTTCAAACGCTGGTATACCCGCCATGCGCCCACATCATTTGAGCCTCAGGATCTGGAAACCTGGTATATCGCCAATGCAGGAAGTATCTATCGGCGAAAGTGGGAGCTGTGTACCCGAGATGAGAAAGTAGCACTCTACCAATTGGCGACAGGCAGCTTTATCAACTGCCACAATCTCGAAGTAATCGAGCACCTGGAGCGGGGTGGATATGTGGTACGAGACCCAAGGCTGAGAGTGTGCAACCGAAGTTTCGAACGGTTTGTACTGGCCGCCGAGCGTAGTGAAGTGATGGAAGAGTGGTTACAGCAAGCATCTGTTAGTGCATGGAACCTTATTCGGATCCCACTGCTGACGCTAATTTTGGTTGCAGTTGGCGCGGTGCTATATCTATTCAACACTGAACTGGAAAGCTTGGCCGCAGCACTCGCGGCAGCGCCAGCAATTATTGCTTTGCTAGCCAGGGGGATGGCATTCGTGCGAGGCAGTCCTGTCAGTGACTAAGGGCTGACTGGACGTGGGCATCCAGCCCCGAGCTTCTGTAATTGAGAATCTGGCACCTAGAATTCTTTGGTGTAGACGGATTCACCAGTGATGTGTGAGGGCTCTCCAGCCATCAGATTGATTAGCAAGCCGGTGATCAATAAGCCGCAAAAGCCGCTGCCAAGTAGTGCCAGTGTTGCTATCAGTGCTTCAAACATGGGCGCTCTCCTGTTGTTCTCTGCATCCAGAAACAAGCAGAAGCCAGGCCAGTCTTTGTTTTTATCCCGTCTACGCTATGTAACCTGTTGAAAGCTTTTTGATTAAAGTTTGTTCATGGCTGTTTTTGAGTAGGTTCTCTGCGGCCAACTTTTCGCTTATTTCATGGATTGCTATTTTTTGGTGATCCATTATGGTTCGCGCTTTGGTTCTATTCCGTATAACGGGCCGAGAAAATGATGTCCCTGACCGCGTGGTTTTCTGTCTTTTTAATCTGTTTGTTGGGCGCGGCTACGCCCGGACCAAGCCTGGCCATTGTGATGCGGAACTGTGTTCACCGCAGTCGTACCCATGGCTTGGTGGCAAGCTGGTGTCATGCATTAGCTATCGGTCTTTATGCTTTGGCAGCCATTTTGGGGTTGGGGTTGGTGATTCAAAAGTACCCCACAGTGTTTCAGGGCATTATGTATCTCGGCGCAGCCTACCTGGTCTGGTTGGCGAGTAAGGCGCTAAGAGCAGGCAAGAGTGGATTTAGTCTTGAAAAGAACGGCGACCCAGAGCCGCTAACAAAAGCAATGGTTGAAGGTTCTACCATTGTATTTCTCAACCCCAAGATAGCGCTATTTTTCACGGCGCTGTTCAGCCAGTTTATCTATCCAGATATGCCTTGGCAGGTGGTGGCTATTTTAGTTGCAACTGTCACCATTGTTGATGGTTGCTGGTATACCCTGGTCTCTCTGGTGCTTTCCCACCATGGCTTACTGCCATGGTTGCAGCGTCATGGTCACTGGATAGATCGCATCACGGGCGTGGTATTTTTGCTGGTCGCCGTGCGGGTTGTACTGCAATAACTGCTTTGTTTGAGGTCAATTAAGCGACAATAACTAGGCATTAAGTCAGTCTCAGGGTAAAATACGCCGCCTTAAAACCACCAGTTAGTCCATTTTTTATGGCACCCGCCAGGAGAAACCATGCTCAAGCGTGATATGAATATTGCCGATTTCGATCCTGAACTGTGGCAGTCGATGACCAACGAAGTTGCACGTCAGGAAGACCACATCGAACTGATTGCGTCTGAAAACTACTGCAGCCCACGAGTACTTGAAGCACAAGGCTCTCAGCTGACTAACAAGTACGCTGAAGGTTACCCTAACAAGCGCTACTACGGTGGTTGTGAGCACGTTGATGTATCAGAGCAGCTGGCTATCGACCGCGCATGTGAACTGTTCGGTGCGACTTATGCGAACGTTCAACCTCATGCTGGTTCTCAGGCCAACGCGGCTGTTTTCCAGGCTTTGCTGCAGCCAGGCGATACCGTTCTGGGCATGAGCCTGGCACACGGTGGTCACCTGACTCACGGCTCTCACGTAAACTTCTCAGGCAAGACTTACAATGCAGTCCAGTACGGCATCAATGATGATGGCAAGCTGGAGTATGAAGAAGTTCGCAAGCTGGCACTTGAGCACAAACCAAAGATGATCATCGGTGGTTTCTCTGCCTACTCAGGTATCCTGGATTGGGCTAAATTTCGTGAAATCGCTGACGAAGTAGGTGCTTACCTGTTCGTAGATATGGCTCACGTAGCTGGTTTGGTTGCTGCGGGTCTCTATCCTAACCCTCTGCCTCATGCACACGTTGTGACTACTACAACTCACAAGACGCTGGCTGGCCCTCGTGGCGGTCTGATCCTGTCTGCGTGCAATGACGAAGATATCTATAAGAAGCTGAACAGTGCCGTATTCCCTGGTGGTCAGGGTGGCCCTCTGTGTCACGTGATCGCTGCTAAAGCGGTGGCTTTCAAAGAAGCACTGCAGCCAGAGTTCAAAGAGTATCAGAAGCAGGTTGTTGCCAACGCGAAGACCATGGCGAAAGTGTTCATGGAGCGTGGCTACAAGATCGTTTCTGGCGGCACTGATAACCACCTGTTCCTGGTTGACCTGATCGATAAAGATATCACGGGTAAAGACGCTGATGCGGCGCTGGGTAAGGCTCACATCACTGTGAACAAAAACTCTGTGCCAAATGATCCGCGCTCACCTTTCGTGACCTCTGGTCTGCGTATCGGTACACCGGCTATTACTCGCCGTGGCTTCACTGATGCTGATGCTGCTGATCTGGCCGGCTGGATCTGTGACGTGTTGGATAACATCGAAGATGAAAGCGCAATCGCTGCCGTTCGCGGTAAAGTAGAAGCGATCTGCAAGCGTCTGCCTGTTTACGCTTAATTCTTTAGCGCAAACAAAGCACTAGCTGGTCACCCTTACACGGGGTGGCCAGTTTTTTTATACCCAAAACGCTTCGCGGGGCACGCTGTGTACAGGATGTACGGTATGCCGCGGGTGCATGGAAGGACAGGAGCGGCTGCAATTTACGGCCAGAGTTGCTATGGTGGGCGGATGCCCGAGGAGAGCCTATGCATTGTCCATTCTGTTTTGCCCCTGACACCAAAGTTATCGACTCCCGTTTAGTCGCTGATGGTAGCCAGGTACGCAGGCGTCGTGAATGCACTAATTGCCACGAACGATACACTACGTTTGAAACTGCTGAACTGGTGATGCCACGACTGATTAAGCGTGATGGCAGCCGAGAGCCGTTCAATGAAGATAAGCTGCGCAATGGCTTGTTGCGAGCTGTTGAAAAACGCCCTGTTAGCGCAGAACAGCTTGAGCAAACTGTCGCTGATATCAAGTCTAAGCTGCGCGCCACCGGTGAACGCGAGGTTGGCAGTAAGTTTGTTGGCGAACTGCTGATGGATGCACTGAAAAAACTCGATAAAGTGGCTTATATCCGTTTCGCTTCGGTTTATCTCTCTTTCGAGAGCATCGGTGAGTTTGAAGACGCAATCGCTAAACTAAGCAACAACCATACGAGCTAGCGTGCCTGCTAACTCGTAGTTTCTATCTGACGCAAGAGTTCTAACATGTCTCAATTCAGCGTTGATGATCATCGCTATATGCAACGCGCTATTTATCTGGCGGAAAAAGCGCTCTTCACCACGTCACCCAACCCCAGGGTCGGCTGCGTCATCGTCAAAGATGGCGAAATCGTTGGCGAGGGTTATCACAAACGCGCAGGACAAGCACACGCAGAAGTGAATGCACTAGCCGCGGCCGGTGAAAAAGCCGTTGGCGCTACCTGTTATGTCACCTTAGAGCCATGCAGCCATTATGGCCGCACGCCGCCCTGTGCTGAAGCGCTGGTGCATGCGGGTGTCCATGAAGTGATCATGGCGATGGTTGATCCTAATCCGCTGGTAGCGGGTAAGGGCATTGGTTTGCTGGAAGCCTCTGGTATTCGGGTACGATATGGGCTGCTGGAAGCGCAGGCCAAGGCGCTTAATCCCGGCTTTATCAAACGAATGCAAACAGGCATGCCCTATGTCCGCTTGAAAATGGCTGCAACGCTAGATGGACGTACCGCACTAAGTAACGGTAAAAGTCAGTGGATCACAGGGCCAGACGCCAGAGCCGATGTCCAGCATTGGCGGGCCCGTAGCTGTGCAATTTTATCCGGTAGCGGTACGGCACTGATTGATAACCCATCGCTCAATGTAAGGCCAGAGCAGTTGTCGGAGCCCTATCCAGGGGACGTTCGTCAGCCTGTTAGAGTGATTGTCGATGGTCGCGCTCAGCTGACACCAGATTTGAAGATGTTTGATCTGCCCGGTGATATTTGGGTTGCACGTAAAGACGGTGCTGAGTTATGTGAATGGCCTGCACAGACTGACCAACTGGCGATTACAGAATCAAACAACAAGCTGGATCTGAGGGTATTGATGGCCACGTTGGCGAAGCGTGAAATCAATGAGATTTGGGTCGAAGCTGGCAGCCGCCTGGCTGGTGCACTGATTGATGCCAAACTGGTAGATGAATTTATCCTCTATCTGGCGCCCAAATTAATGGGGAATAGTGCACAAGGCTTGTTGGGTTTGTCAGAATACACTGAGATGAACCAGTTGCCTGAATTGGTATGGCGAGATGTGCGCCAAGTGGGGGACGATATTCGTATTATTTCCCAACCCATTGCGCCCAGCCCATAGTGAATAGAAAAGCAGATCTAATTTATGTTTACAGGAATTATCGAAGCGGTAGGTCATATCCGTCGTGTTCAGCCCAAAGGCGCTGATGTCACGCTTGAGATCGCGACCGGCAAACTGGATCTCTCGGATGTGAAGTTGGGCGACAGTATTGCCTCGAACGGCGTTTGTCTTACCGTGGTATCGCTGACCAGCGACAGTTTTTCGGCTGATTTATCAACGGAAACACTGTCTCGAACCGGTTTTAGTCAGCTCGGCAAAGGTGCCAAGGTTAACCTGGAAAAGGCCGTCACACCGACCACGCGCTTAGGTGGTCATTTAGTCAGTGGTCATGTCGACGCACTGGCAGAAGTGGTGAGCCGCGAAAGTGTAGGCCGAGCCATCGAGTTCTGGCTGGAAGCACCTGCGCATCTGGCCCGTTACATCACCGAGAAAGGTTCTATTTGTGTGGATGGTATCAGCCTCACTGTGAATGCGGTGGATGGTGCGCGGTTCAAGCTCACTATCGTGCCACATACCGCAGATGAAACGACGATCCAATCGTTCCAGGCCGGTACCAAGGTGAATCTGGAAGTAGACCAGATCGCACGCTATCTGGAGCGATTGATGATGGGTGATAAAGTGGCTGACAGCCACAGTGATAGCCAGGGAGTGTCGCTGGAAAGTCTGGCGCGTGCAGGTTTTCTCAAGTAGACATCCCTGAAATCGTAAAATTGCATGAGCAGATCATTGAATTAGGCTTGTGTAACCCCATTTAATGGGCAGTGCATTCTTTCTTTGTATTCCCTTGTTGGTATCGACAGGCCCTGATACCAGCGGTACTCGATAATCGAGTCTCAAAATAATAAAGGCAGGCATCTAATGGCATTAAACAGCATCGAAGAGCTGATTGAAGATATTCGTCAGGGCAAGATGGTCATCCTGATGGATGATGAAGACCGTGAGAACGAAGGTGACTTCGTGATGGCCGCGGAAAAAGTGACGCCAGAAGCGATCAACTTTATGGCAACTCATGGTCGTGGTTTGATCTGCCTGCCGATGGATAAGAAGCGCGCCATGCGCTTGAACCTGCCGCTGATGGTAGACAACAACAATGCTCAGTACTCAACGGCATTTACCGTCTCTATCGAAGCCGCCGAAGGGGTAACTACCGGTATTTCAGCTGCAGATCGCGCCAAGACAGTACAGGCTGCGGTTGCTCCTGATGCCCATGCCAGCGACTTGGTTCAGCCGGGTCATATTTTCCCATTGATTGCCGAAGAGGGCGGGGTTCTGACCCGCGCCGGGCATACCGAGGCCAGTTGCGATCTGGCCCGGCTGGCAGGCTTTGAATCGGCGGCCGTGATCGTAGAGATCCTGAATGAAGACGGCACCATGGCTCGTCGTCCTGAGTTGGAAGTACTGGCGAAGAAGCAGGGTATCAAGATGGGTACCATTGCTGACCTGATCGAGTACCGTAACCTGAATGAAACCACCATTGAGCGTGTTGCTCAGTGCCACTTGCCAACCGCCTACGGCGAATTCGAGCTGATTACTTACCGCGATATCATTGATGACCAGCTCCATTTTGCCTTGGTCAAAGGTGAAGTATCACCCGACGAACCAACGCTGGTGCGTGTGCATCTGCAGAGTTTTATGAATGACATTCTGCTGAGTGATCGTGCGGCGACACGTAGCTGGCCACTGGAAAAAGCGTTTTCGAAGATTTCAGAAGAGGGTGGGGTGATTGTGTTGCTCGGACGTGAGGAGAGTAACGAAGAGCTTTTGGCCCATCTGAAAACCTTTGAAAAAGAGGATAAGGGTGAGCAGCCGGCGGCAGCCAAGTGGCAGGGAACCTCTCGCAGAGTAGGTATTGGCAGCCAGATCCTGGCGGATCTGAATGTTCACAAGATGCGTTTATTGAGCTCGCCGAAGCGTTATCACGCCTTGGCAGGCTTCGGTTTAGAAGTGGTGGAATATCTACCAGAGTAAATTCCCGACATGACCCGGTGTTGTGCTATCATTACGCGGTTTTTCTGCCGGTCACCCGGGTCATCTATCTTTTTAAGGAAGATCCATGAAAGTAATTGAAGGCGCTATTGCAGCTCCCAACGCGAAAATCGCGATTGTTATCTCGCGTTTCAACAGCTTTATCGTAGAAAGCCTGCTTGAAGGCGCGGTCGACACGCTGAAACGTGTGGGTCAGGTATCTGACGACAACATCACTGTTGTACGTGTGCCAGGTGCTTATGAACTGCCACTGGCAGCCAAGAAAGTTGCTAACAAAGGTGAGTTTGACGCCATTATCGCACTGGGTGCGGTTATTCGTGGCGGTACACCTCACTTTGATTACGTGGCCGGTGAATGTAATAAAGGTCTGGCTCAAGTGTCTCTGGACTCAGAAATTCCAGTCGCATTCGGTGTACTTACCACTGATACCATCGAGCAGGCTATCGAGAGAGCTGGCACCAAAGCAGGCAACAAAGGTGGCGAAGCTGCCATGGGTGCCCTGGAAATGGTGAACGTGCTTTCTGCGATCTAATTGGAGTTACCGTGAAACCTATTGCACGCCGTAAGGCAAGACGCATTGCGTTGCAAGCCATCTACCAGTGGCAAATGACCAACGACAGTATTGCTGACATTGAATTGCAGTACGTCACTGATAATGATCCGACACAGGTAGATTTTGACTACTTCCGCGATCTGCTGAGTGGTGTATCTTCTCGCTTGAGCGAGCTGGACAATAAACTGGGCGATTTTGTTAGCCGCCCATTTTCTGATGTTGACCAGATCGATAAAGCGATTCTGCGCCTGGGTGCATATGAGTTGCTGCA
Organism: Corallincola platygyrae; assembly: GCF_039544265.1. Classification (NCBI taxonomy): domain Bacteria; kingdom Pseudomonadati; phylum Pseudomonadota; class Gammaproteobacteria; order Alteromonadales; family Psychromonadaceae; genus Corallincola; species Corallincola platygyrae. The sequence continues at coordinate 50,990 of NZ_BAABLI010000013.1, forward strand.
TCGTAACGATGTGCCATACCGCGTAATCATCAATGAGGGCATTGAACTGGCAAAAGCGTTTGCCAGCGACGATAGCCACAAATTCATCAACGGTGTGTTGGATAAGTTAGGCAACAGCCTGAATCGTCCGGGATAATCCGAGAAACATGACTGAGTTTGAACTGATCGCCCGGCACTTCGCCGGGCGTGGCGCAGGACGTAAAGACGTGCTGCTTGGCATCGGCGATGATGCCGCCCTTCTGGAAGTACCAGAGTCTCACGCCCTCGTAGTTACCACCGATACCCTTGTATCCGGTGTGCATTTCCTCCCCGATGTTTCTCCCCATGCTCTTGGCCACAAAGCGGTCGCGGTAAATCTAAGCGATTTGGCGGCAATGGGTGCAGAGCCGGCATGGATGTCATTGGCGATCACCTTGCCAGATAGTCGCCATGACTGGCTGGATGCGTTTGCGCATTCGGTGGCCGATATATGCGAGTACTACGGCGTATCTCTTATCGGTGGTGATACCACGCGTGGACCGCTTTCAATCACCATGACCGCGCAGGGCTTGGTTCAGAAAGACAAAGCAATGAAACGCAGTGGTGCCAAACCGGGTGACTGGCTCTATGTCACAGGCACGCCTGGCGATGCCCGTCGAGGTTTGGAACTCCTGCAAACGCCTAGAGCTGAAATCACTGAGTCTGCAGATGTGAGGGACGCATTGGAAAAACGATTGCTGTATCCCACACCTCGTGTCGCAGCTGGCCAGTCTTTAAAGGGGTTAGCCTCTGCTGCGATCGATATTTCTGATGGCTTGTTGCAGGACCTACAACATATGACATCTGCGTCTCGCTGTGATGTGGAAGTCATATCAGAGCAGCTGCCTTTGTCTGCTGCATTAAAAGCCAGCGTGCCAGATCATCAACGTCTCAAGTATCAGCTCGCTGGTGGTGATGATTACGAACTACTGTTTGCCGTGCCCGAAGAGAGCCGTGGCTCTGTGGATACAGCACTTCAGCACTTTGCGGTACCGTTCACCTGCATAGGCCGCTTTAAGCCTGGCAGAGGTGAAGTGGTGGTGACCTGCGGTGGCGAGCCACTATCAGAGCAATGGCAGGGGTGGGACCCATTTAGGGATAACGACTGAATTATGTCGAGTGCACAGTTTAATCTCAAAGATCCTGTACACATCTTAGCGACTGGCTTTGGCTTAGGGCTCGCTAAAAAGGCGCCAGGCACCTGGGGAACACTTGCGGCATTCCCATTCTACTTCTTGATGCTACCTTTGGCTGACTGGCTATATCTGGCAATTGTGGCCGTGATGGCGATTGTCGGCATCTGGATCTGCGGTAAAACCAGCGACGACTTGGGTGTGCATGATCACGGTGGCATCGTCTGGGATGAAGTGGTCGGCATGCTCATCACCCTGTTTTGGGTGCCCGTTCAGTGGCCCTGGATCCTGGCCGCATTTGTGGCGTTTCGCTTTTTCGATATTGTTAAGCCCTGGCCTATCCGTTGGCTCGATAAGCGCGTATCCGGCGGCTTCGGCATTATGATTGATGATGTGATCGCAGGTGTGTTTGCCTGGGGTGTGTTGCAGGTGGCACTTATTTACTTGGGCTAGATTTCGCACATAAAAAAACAGAGGCTGAAGCCTCTGTTTTTGTTTTTAACCCGCTAAATCGAGTGACTACTTGCTGGAAAATGATTCTAGGGCTGCCGCATAGGCCTCGTGTATTTCCTGCTCAAGGCTGCGCAATGCCTCTCTGAGTTCAGGAATATCACGCGCTTCACCAAAACGTTCTACCATCGCTTCGGTCAGGTGAGAATTGGGCTCGCAAACCTCATGGATCGCTTCGGCAATGCGGCTTTCCTTGCTACTTTGCTTATTTGGTGACGCCGTTACTTCCATACGAATCTCCTCAATTACTCCTTTAACTTATAGCATCCGGAGCAGGATTTCGAGCAATAGCAGCATTAACTTTTACTCAAGCCGTGACACTAATTTGTTCAGCGCTGTTTGCGCTTCATCGTAGTCATAGCCTTCGACAAATTTTTGCAGCTCTCGGGCCTCGCTCTTAAGTGGACCATTTTCTAACGCTGATACGATCAGATCGCAGGTTTCATTGGCCGTCAATTCATAGTTCTCTATTTCGTTTGCTAACTGTTGGAGCAAGCTTGTGAGCTGTTCGCTATCGATAGGCGCGTTATCAGCGAGCACCGCATCTCGATCGGCATTGTCCTGAACGGATTCCAGCGCTTTGGTGATGGTCTCTATGGTGCTGTTTAGGACCTTTTTTGCATTTTCAAGCAGGGGGTTAACCTTTCGCAGCAGTTCGGTTGGCTCACTCTCTTCACGCTCATTTGATTCCCGCAATGCCTGTTCAAGCTCGCTAGCCGCCTTGGCCAGTTGCTCTGCACCGATATTACCGGCCAAGCCTTTGAGCGTGTGTGAAGTACGCTCTGCGGTCTGGGTATCACTCTGCTCTATTTCCGTTTCTATTCGCTCAATCGAATCTTGTTCTGTTTCGATAAAGCGTTGCAGCATCTTCACGTAAGTATTTACGCTACCAGCCATTCGGGCGAGTGCACTTTCAGTATCGAAGCCTGGCAGGTCTGGTACATCAGTTGGAGTCTCTGATTTATCTCCACCTTCCGATTGTTTGTCCAACCCGGAAGTATCGAAGTCTCTCTGTTTTACCCACTTCAATAGCGCTGTGAAAACTTCGTTTGGCTCAATGGGTTTGGCAAGGTGGTCATTCATGCCCGCAGCAAGACACTTCTCTCTGTCGCCACTCATGGCGTTTGCAGTCATCGCAATGATGGGCAGAGACTGGTATTTCGGGTTTTCACGAATGATTCGGGTAGCGGCGTAGCCATCCATGACTGGCATCTGCACATCCATAAGTACAGCGTCATAATCCGCTTGTGCCAGCATATCTAAGGCAATCTGGCCATTGTCGGAAACATTGACGCGCAGGCCTACCAGTTCCAGAAGTTCAACCGCTATTTGTTGGTTTATATCGTTGTCTTCGACCAAAAGAATATTTGCCCCTCGTATCGGAGCTACCGCATCAGGATCCAGTTTATGCTCTTGTTGAGCTGGTGCGGTGGCACCTTCTCGGCCAAAGGCGTACATAATGCTATCGAGCAGTGTTGAGACGGTAATGGGTTTAGTCAGGCTGCCATCGAGCACTAAATCGCGAGCCTCTTCCTGCATTTCATCACGGTCGAACGCCGTTATCATGATCACTTTGGGAGGCCGCGCCAATGCCTCATATTGCTGCAGGGTTCTGACCATCTCAACACCATCCATGGTCGGCATTTTCCAGTCAGCAAGCACCAGTTGGTAAGGTGTCTGCTTAGTGTCGGCGAGTCTTATTTTTTCAATGGCTTCTTCGGCGGATGAGGCCAGGTCAGCATGCAAGCCTATTTCTGTTGCCATCGCGTAGAGGATTTCCCGCGCTGCGGCACTGTCATCCACGATCAACATTGGCATCTCACTCAGATCGGCGATCTGGTAAGCCACGGCTTTTTCGTGCTGTTCAGAAAGGCCAAACTGGGCGGTGAAATAGAAGGTGCTACCTTTCCCGTGTTCGCTTTCCACCCATATCTCGCCCTGCATTAACTCCGCCAACGATTTACAGATCGCCAGCCCCAGGCCGGTACCGCCATGAGTGCGGGTGGTTGATGCGTCTGCCTGGCTGAAGGATTGAAACAGTTTTGCCATCTGTTCCTGGGTCATTCCAATGCCAGTATCCTGCACAGAGAACTGCAGCATGGTTGAGTCATCGTCTGAGCTTAATGGCGCTATTCGGATGATGATTTCGCCTTGTTCGGTAAACTTGATCGCATTATTGGCAAGGTTGATGAGTACCTGACCTAAACGTAGCGAGTCGCCGATAAGATTCAATGGCAGTTCCGGCGCAAGGTCGATAAGCAGTTCCAACCCTTTCTCTTTGCTCTTCACTGAAATGATCTGAACGACCTGATCAATGGTGTCTTGCAGGAAAAATGGCGCTTGCTCCAGTTCCATTTTGCCCGCTTCAATTTTTGAAAAGTCGAGAATGTCATTGATGATGCCGAGCAATGAGTTGGCCGACCCATGGATCTTGTTGACGTAGTCTTTTTGTTTGCGATTTAGATCGGTTTGCAGTGCTAGGTAGCTGATACCAATAATCGCATTCATGGGCGTACGTATTTCATGGCTCATATTGGCAAGAAAATCACTCTTAGCTCGGGTCGCCTCTTCGGCCGCTTCCTTCGCCATGGTTAACTCACGTTCAGCCTCTTTGCGAGCGGTGATATCTCGGATCATGCCAGTATGGATCTCGCTGTCTCCCAACTGCGAATGGCTGATGGCAACCTCCATATCAAACTGCTGACCATTTTTTCTTACGCCGACAGTCTCGACAACGGAGTCATGTAGTGTGCTATCCGGTTGTGGTTGTGTACCTGCAGGAGAATTGGGTAGATGGAAGGGAGCGTCCATCAAAAGAGTCAGTGGCTGTCCCTTTGCTTCTTTAGCGCTGTAGCCGAAAATCGTTTCGGCAGAAGGGCTGAACTCTATGATTTCTCCTTCACTGTCTACCACGACGATGCCATCTGAGGCGTTTTCTATAATTGATTGAGTACGGGCTGAGGTGTGTTTGAGTTCGTGAGTGCGTTCCTCAACCAATACTTCGAGTTCAGCTTGAGAGCGTGATAGGGCTTGCGTTGCACGTTTACCTAATGCCAGAGTGAACAGAGTACTGCCGAATATCAAGAAAAGAGCAGCGCTGAGAATGCCGTATACTGTTGTCTCAAATAGCGCAAACTGTTCAAATGATTCTGCGACATCGACTTCGGTTACTAGACCTAAGCTCAGCTTGTGGTCCCATTGCCAACTGCCTACCACCATTACCCCGCGATAGTCTCGATAGCCATTCAGGTCCGTGCCATTAATGAACTTAGTCAGTTCTTTGGCCATTTTTGTCAGCGGCCAATTTGCCTGCTCGCTAAAATCTGCCTGGGATTTACTTAGCTCTGTGCCGGGGTCGGCTATTCGCAAGTTCAACACGGGGTCTTTCCCCGCTTCAATTAGACCAAGGTCTCTTACTTGCTGAGTAAAGCGCAGTCTGGAAAGTAACAAGCCTTGTTTATCTATGGCGTAGGTTTCACCGCTCTTACCGGTAAAGCCAGCTGAGAGGACTTGGGAAAACTTCCCTTCAGGGTTAATGCGCTTGGTCAGAATCGCGATCACTTCGCCTTGTTTGGTCACCGGAGAAGCGAAAAACATGGTGGGTGGATTTTTGTCACTTCGTGATTCCAGTGCCACGTCGGAGCGAATCGGTGGTATGAAAACGCTTTCGCCATTCAGCACGCGTTCCAATAGCTCGGGACGCCGCTGACTGATGAAGTTTATGGTGCCGACGTTAGTATCGCGTTTGGAGGCCAGGCTTATCATTTCTGGGGAAATAATAAAGAATCCCATTCTGCCGAAGTTATCCTGAATTTCTTCGAAGAAGCGTCTGGCATCTCGTTGCGCCATTGCGTTGACTAGGGAGGATTTGTCTTTTGGTGTTGCGAGTAAATCCTCGGTAATTGCCACCATCTTTGGACTTCTGGCAATAATCTCCAACGTACTGATCTCGTCTTCCACCCAACTGTTCAGGCGCTGCTGGGTCGATGTAATCAACGATGTGAGGTTGTATTCGATACTATCAAATGTCTTCGCTTTGACTCGCTGAACATAATTGTTGGCGATAGCGAACAATAGAATCGACAGGATCACCAAAATGGCCAGGGCGAAGTATTTAAACTTCTTAGAGCCAAATCTGGCCGCAAACTTATACTCATCTGCGCCTAGTGTCAGCCGGGTAATTGCCGCGCCAAAGATCGTCAAAGCTACGACTAAGGCAGCGATTATCCATATCGGCTCCAGCTCTAAGACACCGGTTTGTTGTCCGGCATTCGCATTTTCTTCTGGTGGGCGTATCCAATCTTGCTGGGTTTCAAGGAGATCAACCGCAGAGATGGACGCAATCGATTTTTGTAGTATCTGATGGAGAATCGGTTCTGTTTTGACTGAATACAGGTGGATTAACGAGGGAGGGATCGCGTCTTCATCAAGTGCGCGTATTCCTACTATTTCGCGTGCTTTAATTCGGTCTTCAATGATGAGTTCTGCGTCAATGATCGCGTCGACTTCACCCGTGGTAAGCAGATTGATGGATTCTTCAATGTGCTCGGTGGAGACAATCTCTATGTTGGGGTAGCTCTGTGCGACTTTTGTGTTAGTGATGTAACCCTGAGGGATAGCCACGCGAGCGAAGGACAGGTCGTCATTGGATTGAAGGTCTACACGCTCGTCCAGTACGTAAAACAGCTCTCGTATTTTGAAGTAAGGAGCTGAAAAGAAGCCGTTTTCTTCACGCTCTTCACTGTAATACGTAACCGGGAGTAATTCGATGTTGCCTTGGTTAAACTCCGACAGCAGAGTGTTCCATTCGCCAGAGACGATTTCGAATTCTAAACCTGAGCGTTTGCTTAACTCTTGAAGCAAGGTACCTGCTAAACCTGCGACTTGGCCATTGTCGATAAAAACGATAGGTGGCCAGTGCTCAACGCCGATACGAACAACATTGTTTTCGATCCATGCTTTTTCTTCTTCAGAAAAACGAAGGATGTCGCTGTTCAGTTGGTTTTCTTCCTGCTTGTATCGTGCCGCAGCCTCCAGCGCTGCAATGTACTCGAGCAATGAGTTCATATATTGCGCTTTGTACTTTCGGTATTCGGCACTGTTTATCAGCGCCATTGCGGCTTGGTGTTGTTCGCTTTGAACAAGTGAAATGGCACGTTTTTCCATTTCGACAAGTGCGTTATTTGCACCATCTATTCGCTTGATTATTTGGGTGTTTTGCTTCTTTGGGTTAGCAAGCAGTTGCTTGATAATGGTGTCTAGATGTGGTTCATTTTCGGTATAACGGGTCAGCCATTTAGGATCGCCTGTAAAGGCGTAACTGAGTACGGAAGAGGTGAGTACTTCATCCAGATATTTAAGTTCAATGGCAATGGTTTGAAGGTCGGTAACGGTGAGGTTTGAGCCTTCAGTTAGCTCAGTTGAGGTATCACTGTCAGCAGAGGTTGGAAGTGAGCACAGTGACAATACAAGCACCATTACGATGCCGATACACTCAATGAAGTGACGACTAATGGCTTTATTCGCCTTGAACATAGATGGCTGGCCTCAACCTAAAAAAACGAACATCTTTTTCAAAAACATCAGACAGTTGTAGCTCGTTTCAGTCTAGCTACATAGTTTAGCTTGTGCTAGATGTGAGGTGGATTTAACAATCCGGCTAATGGAGATAGCTTAGGCAGGCTGGCGCAATGTGGGCGAGGTAGTTGAAACCATACCTACCAATTCAATAGAAAATGGCCAGCCAGACGGTCACTTCCTCTGGTGCTGTTGCTATGACTTTGTGCTTCTCATGCGCTTTGATGTTGATATAGTCGCCTGGATTTAGGGTAATCTTTCTACCATCTTCAAACTCAAGCACACCAAACCCTGATAACACCATAACCCATTCGTTTTCACTTTGATCATACCAACCCGACTTTGGGGAAGAATGGCCCTTGGAGACGATGCGTTCAATACGTAAAAACTCTGTGGTGAGGAGATATTGAAAAACCTCTTCAGACAGCTCTTTTGGGATATCATCAAACAGGTTTGCCATGCTCCTCTCGCCTTTACCAATAGATAGGATCGGATAAAGCTTCGACGCAGCGACAAGCTCCCGATACGTTTGTTATCGCTGTCTCGGTGAGCGATTGTCCTAGCCAACCATGAGGGTAGGAGAGGGGGACTGGTGGCACAATCTTTTTATCTGAGACCGGCTCGAATCCTACTTTGCAGTAGAAATTAGGATCTCCGTAGGTCAGCACCCATTCAGTGCCATTTTCTTTAAGCACATCCAACCCGTATCTAATCAGTGCCTGGCCTATACCTTGACCTTGGAAATCAGTATGTATTGCGACAGGTGAAAGAATATAAGCAAGACTGTCGTCCCCAAAATCCAGCTGGCTGAAAAAAATCGAGCCGACGATCTGGCGCTTATGCTCCGCGACAAAATTGAATAGCTTATCCGGTGGGGTTTTATCGAACATATCTTTGGCAAGCCCGCCGATTAAAGCCCCCTCAGTCTCACCTTCAGATGCGGAAAATACAGCTTTGAAGAGCGCGGCAATGGCGTCTTTGTCTATTGCTGAACCAGTGGTTGTATCAGAAGCTGTGGCGCGATAAATCATATGTTCTCTCTTCTGGTGTTTATTCAGCGCTATGGCAGACAACACAGATCTTATTGCCGTCAGGGTCTGTGAAGTAAGCGCCATAGTAATTGGGGTGATAATGAGGGCGCAGGCCGGGCCTGCCTTGGCACTTGGCACCATCACCAATGGCTTGCTGATAAGCTTGGTCAACCATCGCTCTGTTGTTGGCATTGAATGCGACCATCTGGCCATTGCCAGCGCTATGGGGGTCGCCATTGTATGCTGTCCCCAAGATAAACAGTGGCCTGTCATCTTGGCCGTGCCAGGCCGCCCAGGGTTTGGAATCATCACAAAACTTAAGCTTCAGCCCCAACAACTTCATCAGTGATGCATAAAATCGAAAGCTGACAAGAAAGTCGTTTGTGCCAATGCAGATATGAGAAATCATGTGTGTTCCTACTATTTGGTTGATACCTGCTTTCGGGTGTCATGCATCTGCCAAAGTACATTGAGCACCTTCCATTGGCCTTCTGCCGTCTTGTATAGGTGCATGTAGTCAATCCAGTCATCGACGGTAAGTTTGGCTGAAGCGACACGTTGGTCGATGTCGAAAATGTCTATCTCTACACGAGGCGAAGCGGAAAATCGGCTGCCGTCTCGGTTATATCTACCTGCCAATTCAATCATGTAGTCGTAGCTGGTTTCCATCACAAATTCATTGCCCTGCTTATCTTGCCAATAGGTTCGCTTGGCCAACGCTCTATCCAGTGCGCGTTCCATTAATGCAGGATTCACCTGATGTTGTGATTCGATGTAATCAAATATCGCTCTTTCAATGGCGATAGCATCTGGGCTTTTGGCAAACACAGGACACTGGAGGGCCAAAAATACTGCGCAGGTGATAATTCGCAACATAACTTGCTCCGTAGTAGATATGATAGAGGCTGGTACCGACGTTGCCGAACAAACCCATCCCAATGATTGTCATCAACTGTTGCCCGGTAAGGTATTGCTGAGGATAAAACCATAACTCACTTTTAGCGCTAAGCATGCCTAACCAGATAACCGGAGAAACAGGTCGTTCGAATGCGCGGACCATGCCATTGCTTCGAGCCATACAGGTGGGAAAAGCAGCATGGGGCCACATCACCTTATAAGTGTGAAGACGATTTTAAAGCGAAGAACCTTTGAGAGGTGATTCATTTTAACGCCTGAAAGAGTTCAGCATGAAAATCGAACTAGCTTTCACAATATGAGCGTAAAACAGAACAACTAGGTTGTAAGGACTATTTTGTGGAGCAATCCCAACCTTGATGCTCAGCTAGGTAACGTCGTATGTAAAAGTTGTAATAGGTGGCGTATTGAATAGCAATAGCGTTTAGTTTGGCTTCTTCATAACTCGCTCTTGTGTCGGATGTGCCGTTTATTGGGTTGATATCTGTGTAATGGACACATGCGTTAGGGATGCCTGGCGCAGAGACTGAGTAACCATAGACACCTCTGAATCGGTAATCGCCGTCAGCAATTGCGGTACTGGCCTCTTTTGCCGGATCAGCAGTATAAAGCCAACCTAACGATTCCTTTACTCTGGCTTCTGTGTCTGCATCGTTAGAAACGTACTCGATACGGGCACACGCTGTGAGCAGCAATGGCAGTGTTAGCAAAAGTACTTTATTCATGTGGGGCAGCCTCTCCCTGCTTTTGCTTTGGGAGTTTCATCAACGGGGGCTCTATGATCAAGAAGCTTGTTTCGCGAAACTACTAAGATGCGATCGAACGCAATAAAAAAGCCGCCTGATTTAAGGCGGCTTTGTTAACTCTGCAATGAGCAAGGATTAGCGTTCGCAGTAATCGCGAATACTGTTGGTTATGCCTTCGCCATCAAGGCCAAGCTCGGCAAGGATCTCTTCCTGACCGCCATGCTTGATGATTTCATCCGGCAAGCCCAGATTGAGCACGGGTTTGCACTGTTTGCTGCTCATCAGGTATTCATTAACCGCAGAGCCTGCGCCACCCATAATGACGTTGTCTTCCAACGTTACCAGCACATCATGTGTGGCAGCCATCTGGTCGATAATGGCAGTATCCAGAGGCTTGATAAAACGCATATCGACAACGGTCGCATCCAGCTCTTCGGCGGCTTGTTTTGCCGCGGAGAGCAAGGTACCGAAGCTAAGAATGGCAACGCTGCCAGTGGCGGTATTGCCGCTGCCTTCTCTTACCGTTCTCGACTGGCCTAACGGCACGGCTTTCATCTCTTTCTGCAACTCAACGCCGGGACCCTGACCTCGCGGATAGCGCACTGCAGCAGGTTGCTGCAGGGTATGGCCGGTGTAGAGCATCTGGCGACATTCGTTTTCGTCAGATGGCGCCATGATCACCAGATTCGGGATGCAGCGCATAAAGCTCAGATCGTAAGCGCCCTGGTGAGTTGGACCATCGGAGCCGACAACACCTGCACGGTCTATGGCGAACAGCACTGGCAGGTTCTGAATGGCCACATCGTGGACCAACTGGTCGTAGCCACGCTGCAGGAAGGTGGAATAGATGGCAACCACCGCATTGTAATCTTCACAAGCGAAACCTGCTGCCAGCGTCACCGCATGCTGTTCAGCAATGGCCGTATCGAAATACTTGTCAGGGTGCTCCTGACTAAAGCGGACCATGCCTGAGCCTTCACGCATAGCAGGGGTAACAGCGAGTAGTTTGTCATCCTGTTCTGCCATATCGCACAACCAGTCGCCAAATACTTTCGAGTAGGTTGGGTGGCCGGGGGTGGACTTGGGCAGTTGAGCTTCGTCGGGATTAAATTTAGGTACCGCATGATAACCAATGGGGTCATTCTCGGCAGGGGCATAACCCTTACCTTTTTTGGTCATCACATGAAGAAGCTGAGGGCCTTTCAGTTGACGCATATTGTGGAGGGTCTCCACCAGTGCATCAACGTCGTGACCATCGATAGGGCCGATATAGTTAAAGCCTAATTCTTCGAAGAAAGTCCCCGGCACAACCATGCCTTTGAGATGTTCTTCGGTGCGTCGAGCCAGCTCTTTAATCGGTGGCAAACCAGAAAGAACCTTTTTGCCGCCTTCACGGATGCTGGTATAGAGGCTACCGGAGAGCACGCGGGCAAGGTGGTTGTTAAGTGCACCCACGTTTTCTGAAATCGACATCTCGTTGTCGTTCAATACCACCAGCATATCCGGGTCGATATCACCTGCGTGGTTCATCGCCTCGAATGCCATGCCGGCAGTCATAGCGCCATCACCGATGACGGCGACGACTTTGCGACCCTGCTGTTCTCGTTCTGCAGCAATGGCCATCGCCAGTGCCGCACTGATTGACGTAGAAGAGTGGCCTACACCTAAGGTGTCGTATTCGCTTTCGTCACGCCATGGGAAAGGATGCAGTCCATCTTTTTTCTTGATGGTTTCCATCTGGTCACGACGGCCGGTCAGGATCTTGTGAGGGTAGGCTTGATGGCCGACATCCCAGATCAGGCGATCGAAGGGAGTGTTGTATACATAGTGCAGCGCTACAGTCAGTTCGACTGTGCCCAGACCGGAAGCAAGGTGGCCCGCGCTTTGGCTTACCGAAGCCAACAGGAAGCGGCGCAGTTCATCACACAGCTGAGTCAGCTGCTCTTGTGACAGCTCTCTGAGATTGGCTGGCAGTGGTGCCTTTGCCAGTAGTGGATAGTCGTTGATATCGACACTCATCTTATTGTTCTTATCTTCTTTAGCGAATCTACGTTAGCGAGAGCGCTGCACGACAAAGCGCGCAAACTCGGCCAAATTATCGGAATTGTACGGCAATCCCGACAGGGCGTGTAGTGCTTCTTGGAGCTGGCGCTCCGCCTCAGCTATCGCGCCTTCTAAACCGAGAATGGCTGGATATGTACTCTTATTCAAGTCGGAATCCGATCCTTGCGGTTTTCCCAGCGTTTCGGTGTCGCTGGTGACATCCAGAATGTCATCCTGGATCTGAAAAGCCAGACCGATGGCACTGGCATATTTATCCAGTGCTCGTTTTACCTGTTCAGATGCGCCACCAACGGTTGCGCCCATGCTGACTGCTGCACGAATAAGCGCACCTGTTTTTAGCCTGTGAACGGTGCGCAGCTGGTCAAACGAAATCTCAGAATCTGTCGCTGCGATGTCCATGGCCTGGCCACCACACATGCCAAGATAACCACTAGCCTGTGCCAGTTGTTGGGTCAATGCAAGCCGACATTCAGCGGAGAGCTGTTCCGCCTGGCTTAGGGTCTCAAATGCCAGTGTTTGCAATGCGTCCCCAGCCAGAATTGCCGTCGCTTCGTCAAATGCGATGTGGCAGGTTGGCTGACCACGGCGGAGTTCGTCGTTATCCATGGCGGGAAGGTCGTCATGGGTCAGTGAATATGCGTGGATATACTCAATGGCCGCGGCTGCTGGCGCAAGTTGTTCATCGCTCGCACCAAGCATTTTTCCCGTGGTGTATACCAGGTAGGGCCTGACTCGTTTGCCACCCAACAGAGCCGCATGGCGCATGGCCGCTTTCAGTTCAGGCGCAGAATCGGGGAGGGCGGCAAGCTGCTGCTCGATAACCGCATTAATGGTTTGCTGACGCTGAGTGAGCTGCTCTGAGATATTCACGCGATGGTGTCATCCTGTGGCATGTCGACCAGCTGCTCACCCTCAGAGGTTTGCATCAGAATTTTCACCTGCTGTTCTGCATGTTGCAGCTTTTGCTGACCGGCACGACTCAGAGAAACACCACGCTCAAACTGCTTTAGTGCTTCTTCCAGTGGCAGATCGCCCTGTTCCAGATCGCCAACGATGGTTTCCAGCTCGTCCAGAGTGGCCTCAAACGTCATATTTTCTGGTTTTTTTGCAGCCATGCCGACTCCTCATGATTTCAGGCGGCAAAGGTACCCCAGCACTGATTTAGGGTCAATTTGTTAACGATAATTGCCTGTTCGACGATTAGTATAGAGTTGCTAAAAGAGTTATCTAGCCTGAGCCAGTGATCTGCGTTCAGCATTTGTTATAAAAAAGCTAACGCTTATTCAATCTGGGACGATAATAAAAAAGTGGAGCAAAACAGTTGGTTGTGATCGCCAATTTTGTGGGCTGGTCCTTTGCCCTGTTAACAAGGCGCCGCTATCATAGTCGGCATATTACTGCGCCTTAAAGGCGGCTCTGAACAGATAAACGACGGGAGTGATGAGTGGATCTGGCAACGCTGATAGGCATTCTGGGCGCATTTGGTTTTGTCGTCATGGCCATGATTCTGGGTGGCGACCTGGGGATGTTTTTCGACGTACCGTCGGTACTGATCGTTCTGGTGGGTTCAATGTTTGTGGTGATGATGCAGTTCAGCATCGGCCAATTTTTTGCCGCATTGAAGATCACCGTTAAAGCCTTCATGTTCAAGTTGGAAAAGCCTGAAGACCTGATTGAAAAAGCAGTCGAAATGGCGGATGCCGCCCGTAAAGGTGGCTTTCTGGCGTTGGAAGAGGCTGAAATCAGCAACTCTTTTATGCAGAAAGGGGTCGACATGCTGGTGGATGGTCATGACGCTGAAGTGGTACGTGATACCCTGCAAAAAGATATTCAAATGACCTCGTCACGCCATGAGTTTGGTGCCAGCTTCTTTAAAGCGCTCGGTGACGTAGCGCCCGCGATGGGAATGATCGGTACCTTGATTGGTCTGGTAGCCATGTTGTCTAACATGGATGACCCGAAATCCATTGGGCCTGCGATGGCGGTGGCGTTGCTGACAACGCTCTACGGTGCGATCCTCGCGAACATGGTGGCGATCCCAATTACCGCGAAACTTAATCTGAGAGCTGAAGAAGAGAAGCTTAACCGCAAACTGATTCTGGATGCGGTTTTGGGGATTCAGGATGGACAAAACCCTCGGGTAATCGAAGCGCTTCTGAAGAATTATCTTGCCGAAAGCAAGCGCCAAATCGATACCACCGGTGGTGAGTAAGGGTTAAGCCATGGCTGATTCTGACGAAGAGCATAAATGCCCGCCCCCCGGCCTACCCGCCTATATGGGTACGTTTGCCGATTTGATGTCACTCTTGATGTGCTTCTTTGTTCTGTTGCTGGCGTTCTCAGAGATGGACGTTATGAAGTTCAAGCAGATTGCTGGCTCAATGAAGTTCGCTTTTGGTGTGCAGAACCAGATTGAAGTGAAAGACATTCCCAAAGGCACCAGTGTTATCGCACAGGAGTTCCGCCCTGGTCGCCCGGACCCGACGCCCATTGAAAATATTCAGCAGCAAACCGTTGAGGTCACCCAGCAAACCCTGGAGTTTCAGGCGGGAGACGAAGACTCTGCCGGTGGTCGACTTAAGCAGCGTGGTGATGCCCGTGGCGGTGCCGCCGACTCTACTTCTACAGATGCAACGCCAGCGACCCCCACAGAAGCGGAGGCAGCTAATCAGGAACAGCTAGAAGAGCTGATGAAACGTTTGGCTGAGCAGTTGGAAGAGCAGATTGAAGACGGTGCATTGGAGCTGGAGGCTCTGGGCCAACAGATCACAATCCGTGTGAGAGAGAAGGGTTCGTTCCCCAGTGGCTCAGCATTTTTGCAGCCACAGTTTCGACCTATTATTCAGAATATTGGTAAGTTGCTGAACGAAGTGCCCGGCATTATTACGGTGTCAGGTCATACCGATAATCAACGTATTAGCTCTGAGCTGTATCGCTCCAATTGGGACTTGAGTGCGCAGCGAGCGGTGGCCGTTGCCCACGAAATGGTTAAAGTCCCAGGCTTTGACGAACACCGTTTAGTGGTTGAAGGCCGTGCCGATACTCAGCCGTTGGAGCCCAACAAAACAGTGGATAGCCGGCGTCGTAACCGCCGCGTGGAAATATCCATCATTCAAGGAAAGAGCAAACTGTCTGACGAAATCGGCGTCAATGGTCCTTAGCTCAGCTTTCTAAATTGTTAAAAATAGTGGCGGGCCTGTCGGCTCGCCATCTAGCCTCTGCTTGCGCTATACTCCGCGCATTTCGTAGTTGATATTACAGGCCCTCCGCGCTCATGCGATTTATCGTTAAATTGTTCCCCGAAATCACCATCAAAAGCCGCTCTGTCAGATTGCGCTTTTCTAAGATCCTGCAGTCGAATATCCGCAATGTGCTCAAGCGCATCTACGAAGGCACCAAGGTTCGGATGGAGTGGGACAAGATGGATGTGCTTTGTGATGGCGCAACGCCAGAGCAAGCGGAGCGATTGATCGAAGCGCTTAAGTGCACCCCCGGCATTGCCCACTTCCTGCAAGTTCAGGAGTCAGAGTTCACCGATGTTCATAACATATATGAGCAGGTGCAGGCTGTCTGGGGTGACAAACTTGAGGGAAAAACCTTCTGCGTCCGTGCTCGTCGTATCGGCGATCATGATTTTAGTTCGCTTGAAGTGGAGCGTTATGTCGGTGGTGGTCTGAACCAGCACAGCAATACTGCTGGGGTGAAATTGAAAAATCCCGATGTCACTGTGCGCGTCGAAATTGAAAAAGATAAGTTGTTTATTGTGACTGCAACTCACCCGGGCTTGGGAGGCTTCCCTATTGCGACCCAGGAAGACTTGCTGTCATTGATTTCCGGTGGTTTCGATTCCGCTGTTTCCAGTTACATGATGATTAACCGCGGTAGCCGGGTGCATTACTGTTTCTTCAATCTTGGCGGTGCGGCCCATGAGATTGGCGTAAAGCAGATGGCGTACTACCTGTGGGACAAGTTTGGTGCAAGCCATCGAGTGAAGTTTGTCAGCGTACCTTTTGAACCGGTTGTTGCCGAGATCCTAGAGCGGGTTGATAACGGCCAAATGGGTGTGATCCTGAAGCGTTTGATGATGCGTGCCGCCAGTCAGGTAGCGGATCGTTTTGGTATTCAAGCGCTGGTAACCGGTGAGGCGTTAGGTCAGGTATCCAGTCAGACGCTGACCAATCTGCGTGTAATTGATGGGTCAACCGACCAACTGATTCTGCGTCCACTGACGGCGTACGATAAGCAAACCATTATCGATATTGCACGCAAGATTGGTACTGAGCAGATCTCCATTACCATGCCAGAGTATTGTGGTGTGATCTCCAAGAGCCCGACTGTAAAAGCAGTGCTGTCTAAAGTCGAAGCTGAAGAAGCTAAGTTATCGCCAGATCTTATCGATAAAGTGATTGAAGCCGCAATCGTTGAAGATATTCGCGATATTGGTCGGGCGACCGCGCAAGAGGTTGATGAAGTTGAATTGGCAGCGGCGCTGGATGACAACGCTGTTGTTCTCGATATTCGAGCGCCAGAAGAGGAAGAGGAAGATCCGCTTGAGATTGAAGGCGTTGAAGTTGAAGTCCTTCCTTTCTACAAGCTCGGTACTCAGTTCGGTGACCTCGACCAAGCTAAGACTTATCATCTATATTGTGCCAAAGGTGTGATGAGCAAACTGCAAGCCCTCTATCTCCATGAGCAAGGCTTTGTTAATGTTAAGGTTTATCACCCAGAGTGATGCTGATAACTCAGCATCATCATCAAGGATAAAGATAAGCCTATATGCGTGTAGATAATCATCACTTTACGAACCTGGACGATGCGTTAGGGCAACTGGCGCATTGGCAGGTGGTCAGTGATGATAGTGCCCAATACTTGATACAGGTGTTTGCCGCGCTGCCTACAGGCGATGCTCGTGCACTCGCTTCTGAGTTGAAGCGAGTGTTTCCGCACAGTGTCGTGCTGGGAATGAGTACCAACAATGGGCTGTGTCTTGGCAAACTGTTCGAGGCCCCGATTGTTGTCTCGTTGCTCAGGTTAGAGCATACACAACTCGTTGGTGGGCTGCATACCATCTCACCTGAAACCGCTACCTCCGATGTCAACGCTTTGGTCAAAGAAGTTCATCGGCAGGACTGCAAAGCGATTATCAGTTTTGCTCACGGTATTGATGCCTCGCATCAGCATATGTTTGCAGGTGCTCGAGAGCATTGCTCTGTGCCGATCGTCGGTGGTATCGCCGATCATTCTAAGGAGGCGCAGGGGCCTTGGGTCATGCTAGATACCCATGTCTCCGCCAATACCATTGTTGCTGTCACGTTGAATTCTCAGCAGCTGCAGGTTTGGCAACGCGCATTTCTTGAGTGGATACCCATAGGTCGGGAAATGACGGTCACGCATTCCGATGGCCACCGACTGTATTCGCTGGACAATGAGCCGGTCATTGAGGCATACAGCCGTTACTTCAGTGTTGACGGGCATTGTCAGTTTGAAGTGTGCCAGGATTTTCCAATCTACTGCAGAACACAGGGCGATATGGTCTACAGTGCGCCGGTTTCACTTTATGAAGACGGCAGTATGCAGATGACGGAAGTGCTGCCGCAGGGAGAAAAGGTCCAGTTCAGCTATTTCCATCCTAACCTGTCAAAAAGCCGTATTCGTGAAGAGTTACGCGGAATGCACGAGCAACTGCCTGAAGCTATCTTCCTCTACAACTGTGCTTCCCGGGTGTTTAATGGTGATGGTTCAATTGAAGAGGAAGTGGAAGTTTTCGAGCAGTTGGCACCAAGTGCGGGGGCCTATTGTTTCGGTGAGTTTTCCGCAGAGCCTGAACAGCGCATTGCCCATCACAGTGTGACTTATCTGGGGTTAGCTGAGACGCCGAGAACGCGAGCAGTCGATCAACCCGAATTCAGTCAACATCGTCCTGTTGATCGCAGTTTGAGCCCATTGTTTTCGCTCATCAACCAAGCGTTTATCGATTTGGCGCAGCTCAATGCCAACTTGGAGCAGCAGGTGGGTGAGAAATCGAGAGCCTTAATCAGCAGTATTCAACAGCATCGTTTGACCGGGTTGCCTAACCGCAGCCAAATGAACACTCAACTGGCGCCCTACAAAAAACTCAGGGGCATCGTGGTCATCAAGCTATGTAACCTGGGTTGGATTAACCATGGTGCGGGTGACCACTTTGGTGATCAGGCTGTTACCTGGGTCGCTCATCAAATAGACCAATTCTGTGAGCAACGCTGGGGCAATGACTACGTGTTGTTACAACTCAGCAGCAGTGAATGGCTGCTGGCTGTTTGCTGCCAAACTTCGCAAAAGGCGATGCGCAGCGATTTGATAGAGTTAATTTCAGGAATTGAATCCCAACGATGTCCTCTTAGAAAAGGCCGGGAACTGCACCATACCAATGTGGTTTTGAAGGCGGGCGTCGCGGTTCAGTCAAACGGCCTAATGCCGCAATCAGAGGTGAAACTCAATCGGTTGCTGCATCGGGCAAAGCAAGCCCGACGTGATGCACTCAGTGGCAACCAGGTTGTCTGCTTCTATCGACCAACCGATACGCTGATTGCCGACCCATCACAGGCGATGATGGCCATCGAAATTGTCAAAAATGCACTAGAGCAAGGTGGCGTGGAGATTTTTGGCCAGCCGATCTTTGAGCAGGGCACCAGGCAAATCGCATCCGTTGAGTGTTTGGTTCGGATCCGTGATGGAGAAGGGTTCCTGCCTCCTGGGATTTTTCTTCCCGCAATTAGTCAGACCAATCTTTACAGTGAGCTTAGCCGGGAGATCATCCGACTGAGTATTGCCCAAATGGATAGTCAGGGCTTGCGATACAGTATTAATGTTGCTCCTCAGGACCTGTTTAATGATGAGACCTTTGCTTGCCTGCTTGCGCAAATCAAGGCTGCAAAACAGCCTGAGTTAATCGGTATTGAAGTGCTGGAAAGTGAGCAGATCCGAGACTACGAAGCATTCGCTAAAAAGCTCAGCCAGCTCAGCGAGTTGCATGCGAGAGTCATTATTGATGACTTTGGCTCCGGCTATTCAAACCTGAATGAAATCCTTAAGCTCAAGCCACAGATCGTTAAGTTAGACGGCTCGTTAGTTCGCGATATGGATACTGATCCGCAACAGCGCTTGATGGTGGAGCATTTCAATAATCTTTGTCAGGCCATGAATATTCGCACCACGGCTGAGTTTGTTCGAAACCAAGCTATCTGTGAGATCGTCGAATCTATCGGTGTCGACTATCTGCAGGGGTTTTATCTGGCAGAGCCACAACCACTTGCTCAGTTGCTAGAGCAATATACATAGTAACGTTGACAAGTCCTCAGGCTCGCGCGACCTTTGACCTAAACAGTGCAAACGGAGTTGAAGGTGTCATCAGTCGATTACCACATCAGCCTTAATTCGCAAGAGATGGATTTGGATATGATCCATCGTTTTTTGCGAAACTCCTATTGGGCGAAAAACATTCCAAAACAGGTTGTTGCGACAGCCATTGCGAACTCCTTCTGTGTCGGAGCTTTTGACCAAAGCTCTCAGGTTGGATTTGCACGTTTGGTTACTGATAGAGCGACCTTTGCATACCTAGCTGATGTATTTGTTTTATCAGAATATCGCCAGCAGGGGATCAGCAAGCGAATGCTCGATACATTGCTGTCCCAGCCTGAGGTTCAAAATTTACGGCGTGTTATGTTGGTCACCGCTGATGCCCACGGACTGTATCGAGGGTTTGGATTTACTGACGCCAAACACCCTGAGCGAATGATGGAGCGTCATCAGCCTGATGTTTACCTCAGAACCAAATAAACAGCCAAAACACTCACATGGAGACGAGCTATGAGCCAGGCCGACATCATCACTGTTAGGCCAGAGGTCTCCGTTGATACTCTGCAAAAACTTCCTAACTTTATTGGTATTTCAGAACAAACTGCGGGAGCAAAAGGGATTTCGATGAACATGGTCGTTATCCCCGCAGGTGGGCAGGCTGAGCCTCACTTTCATGAAGGCTATGAGACCGCTATTTATATGCTGCAGGGCTCAGTTAGAACCCGATATGGAGAGAACCTAAGTCAGGAGGTGATCAATCATGCGGGCGATTTCATTTTTATTCCCGCCAATGTACCACATCAGCCAATTAACTTAAGCCAAACTGAAAATGCGGTGGCCATAGTGGCACGTAATGATGCCAATGAGCAGGAAACGGTGCGCCCCTATCCTGTCAAGCGTGAGTCATAACGGCTCTCTGAATGTCGTTTCAGGCTGACACTGAGAAACTCAAGCTGAGGCCGTCATCTTTACTATGCTTGAGGAAATGCGCAATGGAATCTGGCGGCTCAGAGTCTATGGATAGATCAATCAAATTCCCCCTCGGCAATAAGCATCGCACCCTGATTGTGCTGCTATCGATGTTCTTCTTTGTTTTCCCTTCAATCGCTCAAGCGCGTGTTGCCAAAGTGGATCTGTTTTTGACTCGAGGCCCTGGAGACATGTTCTACCATTTGGTCGAGGGATTCGGACAGGCTGCTGCAGCAGACTTAGATATGGAACTTAAGGTCCATTACGCTGATGGCAACCACATATTGATGGTGCAACAAGTAGAACAAGCCCTATCAAATGCAGATAAGCCAGATGCGTTAGTATTTATTAACTTCAAGCAGCGTGATAAGCAGATCATAGAGTTAGCCGAAGCGGCAAAAGTCCCCGTCATCGTGATGAACTCTGGTGTTACGCCAGAGTTTGACTTAGGCAAACCCAGGGAAAAGTACGAGTATTGGATCGGTGAACTGCTACCTGATGACCGGCAGGCAGGTTATGAACTCGCCAATCGCCTCATTGCTTTGGCTACGCCGGCCGAAGACGGCAAGGTTTACCTGTTCGCAATAGAAGGAGAACACCATACCGGGGCATCGGTAGAGCGTGTGAAAGGCTTGTTTCAAGCGGTTTCAGAGCACAAGTATGTGGTTTTGACCCAATTAGTTGCAGGTAATTGGGACCCGAGAACTGCAGGCCAAAAGTACATCATGGGTATTCGCCGTTATCCGCAAATATCGGTTGTTTGGGCTGCCAGCGACGGTATGGCGTTGGGCGTGGTGGATTCAGCACTGAAGCTCGGACGCAAGATCCCAGAGCATATTGGCGGTATCGACTGGACGTTGGAGGCAAAAGAAGCGTTGGAAGAGGGGAGCATCGATGTATCAATGGGTGGTCATTTTATGGAGGCGGCTTGGGTTCTGGTGATGCTGCATGATTATTTTAAAGGAAAAGATTTTGCTGAAGTTGGCGTGTCGCTGAGAGACCCAATGTACCCGATGACGCAATACAACTCGGAAAAAATGGCCTTGTTGATGAAACCCTCCAGCTGGAAATCCATCGACTTCAAAGCATTTTCTCGCTTCTACAATCCAGGACTAGACCGCTATCCATTTTCGGTCGGTCAGGTGTTATCTCAGTTGTCAGAATCTGCTCAAGTGGGCTCTCAATAAGTGACTTCTGCTTCCTTATTGCGTCATCCCACTCACTTCAAGCGCTAACTAATACGACCCATCCTGAATATTGGTATTTGAAAGGTGATGGCTGGCGATATTGAGTCCTTCACGTAGATAAAAGCGGTGAGCATCGAAGCGTTGAACACCTGAATCCAGGTGCAGTTGATCGCAGCCTTCGGCCCTGGCGTGTTGCTTTAACCAGTCAATCAGCACTTTGCCAGCACCTTTACTACGCTCTTCGGGTAGCACAATGACATCGTCAACATAGATGTGTTTACCCCAAGCGAGCTTGAGGCCCATTATGAAACCTCCCACGGCCACCATCTTATTGCCGTCATAAACACAAGCCAACTGATAGCCTTGTTCAATCTGTTTTTTGACCTGATGAAGCAGAGCTCCAAAAGTAAATTGGGTCCGAAGGTGAGACAAGATGGCGGCGGCTTCTTCCAGCGCTTCTCCGCCAGTAACCAGGCGAACTTCCATGCTTTATTCCAGTGCGTTTGTGGGCCAATTGTGTTTATTCAGACACTATTTTGGAATGCGTCTTATAAGCATACTTTTGTGCTTTTCGCTGTCTATTTCAAGCGATTTCTCTTGTGCTTGTAGGGGAGCTCTCTTCGAACAATGAAAACAGGCAAGGCAATGACTTAAATATATGGTTGCTGAGTCTTTCGGCGAAGTCGCGATAACCTTGGTCTGACGGGTGGTATCCATCCGCGGAGAAAAGCTCCGCTTCTGGTGAAATGGTTATTGGTAGGTGAGTACACCTTGGTTTGGTCTGGGTGAGTTTTACCAACAAAGAATCAAGTCGGCGAGCTCGCAACCCCAGTGCTGTTTTTAATGGTTCTGGCAAAAGCGGAAAGTGCTGCATTGGTGGAACGCCGCAAAACACGATGGCGGGAGGTGAGGGCCGCGAGGAAAAGTGCTGGATTACTTTTTCCAGCGCTGCTTGCCATGATTGTGTGGGGGTAAGGCTTGTTACATCGTTCACACCGATAGAAATGAGAATAATATCTGCCTGCTCAAACTGATTGGCACCCTGCAGCGCATCAAGTTGTTTGACCAGCCCTTTGGCATCAACACCTATTTCGCCAATGGCATGCCATTGCATGTTCCACCCAGTACGCCTTGCTAATGCCTCTGCTGTTTGAGCAACCAGTCCTAATTTCTGATCTGTCGCTCCAACCCCCGCTATGATTGAGTCTCCGAAGCCAACTAGTTTCAAAGTTTTTGGTTTGACTTTGACTGAAGTGTTTGGGGTGTCAGAGCTGGTGATCTTAGTGGACGTTATAGTGTCCTTATTCAGCCCCGGTGCCGCCGCAAAGCGCAGGGCAGTGCGCTTTACCCAGACCGCTTGTGGTAAAACCAATGGCAGCAACAACCAGAAAGATAGTCTTCTTAACAATGATTTCCCCTTTCACAGCCTTATCAAGCATAGCTTCTATGGAGCCAGTGTTTCTGAAGAATTTATTGGGGAGAGATCTTCGTGGTAGTAATTTGATGACGGGTTAACTTGCTAACTACGGCTAACTTATTAACCGCTCGAGATTTACAAAACAACCTATTGTTAACTTATGTGAAATTAAACATCTTCAATCAGGTTCTACTGTACTGACAGAGTGACCACTCTGCTCATCAAGAACATGAAGCAAAAATAAGGAGTAAGGCTTGAAGGCATTGATCAATTTGATTACCCACCTAGCTACAGGCGTAGCGGGATTTGTACTGGGTATCTATATGCTGCCACTTTTGACTCAGGAAGAGGGACCTTCTGACGAAAAACTTCAGGCTCATGCCAGTCAGGCTGTCTATCAAGCTGAGTTTCACAGAGATCTCGAAGATAGTGACTGGCTTCACTGGGGCGAAGGCAAGGTCAGCGTCAGTGATGAGTTTGTGAGCTTTGATGGCGAGTTGGCCCCAGGGCCTGATTATCGTTTGTATCTGGTGCCCGAGTTTGTTGAAACCGAAGCGGGTTTTAACGCCATTAAAGGCATGTCGAAACACATAGGTGATGTCGATAGTTTCGAAGACTTTATGGTTGCTGTTCCAGAGGGCGTGGATGTCCACCAGTACAGTACTGTAGTGGTTTGGTGCGAGTCATTTGGGCAGTTTATTACAGCGGCGCAGTACAAGTTTTAGAGCTGCGCTAAGCTCGTCAGTTGTTCAGCGCAACTAGTTTGACTTCAGAAAGCTTGCCATCTTCCAGCACGCAGGTGGCTACTTTCTTGGCGCCTTTCTCTTCACGAGTATTGAATTCCAAGTTGTAGCTGACTTGCCATAACCGCTTAGTTGGCTGTGTGGCCTGCGCATGGGTATAGGTGATTTCACCGGGTTCAGCGTATTGTTCCACTTCCGCTTTGCATAGCATCATCATTTTGTCTTTGACACTGTCGTAGGAAGTTGCTGTGTAGGCTGTCCCGTACATGACGCCGCCAAGAAGAGTTGCGACTGTTGCAACTGAGGCAGCCATCATAGGCAGGCTGCGTCCACGTTTCCGGGTTGCTAATTGATAGCGTACAAACCAGGTGCCATTTTCGTTATAGCCCTGACGTAAGCCAGATTGGATTTCAATTTTCAGCTTGCCTGCATCCAGACCACGCTTAGACGCGTAGTTCTCAGCTTGTTGGCTGTACCAGACGAACTCGATACCTTTTTTATTCAGCCACTTGCTGTCCGTTTTGGTGTTAACCTCAATCGGGCCTTCACAACGCGGACACTCGCTAACAAATTGCTGCAACTTTGTTGAGCAATATGGGCATTTAGCGATTACAGGTGGTTGATTCATGGTGAAAACATCAGCCTCTAAGTGAATGACTGTTTATATTTCAGCCATCCTGGCCAGATTGCGCACGAATATATCCGAAAAGTACGATTAGATCACATTTATTATTAATAAATAGTTAATTGAAGTTAGAATAATCCTAATTGGCTATCTATTAACCGATCGAAATCAAGATTTATAAAAGGAAGTATCGCGTCAGCGACTGGTTTTAGTTGTTTTTCAACGTAATGATCGTAATCGATCGTGCTGTTGAGGTGCTCGATCGGCTCAGGTCCGTTCACGGTAATAAGGTAACTGATCGTGCCGCGATTCTGATATTTTCTCGGTTTGTTTAACAATTGGTTTTGTTGGTCTGCGATCCGCGCCGCTTTTACGTGTGGCGGTACATTCTTGACATAGTCTGCCAACTTTCGGCGTAGGCGCTTCCGATACACCAACTGTGCATCCCTTTCGCCAGTTTTTGTCTGCTCTACTGTTTTGATGACAAATTCACTGGGGTCCTGATCATGAAATACCAACTCGTAGAGCTTGGTTTGGAACTCTTTGGCTAATTCAGTCCAATCGGTGCGAACGGTTTCCAGTCCTTTAAACACCAGCTTTTCACGGTCCCCTTCGCCGATTAGTCCTGCGTAACGCTTTTTACTACCGGCATCGGAGCCTCTGATAGTAGGCATCAGAAAACGTCGATAGTGGGTTTCGTATTCGATCTCCAACGCACTCTCTATCTGATACTCATCTTCGAAAACTCGTTTCCAGCGGCGGTTGATCTCTGTGGCGAGGTCGTTGCCGATCTTGTCCGCATCTTTAGGTGAGATACGCTCGTCTAACCAAACAAAGGTGGAATCTGTATCACCGTAAATTACCTGATAACCAAGCTCATTTATCCACTTGGCGGTTGTTTGCATAATGTCATGGCCTCGCAGTGTAATTGAACTGGCGAGTCTTGGGTCATAGAAGCGGCATCCTCCAGATCCCAACACACCATAGAAGCTATTCATAAGGATCTTGATCGCCTGAGAGCGAGCTGCATCTTTATCCCGCTTTGCCTCGTCTCGCTGCTTCCATAACTGACTGATGATGTCTGGAAGAAAATGTTCTGTTCGCGAGAAATGCGCGTCACGGAATCCTGGGATCGCTTGTTCAGGGTGTTTCAATCCCTCTATTAAACCCAAAGGATCAATTTTGAAGGTGCGAATGATCGAGGGATACAGGCTCTTGAAGTCCAACACCAGAACATGAGTGTATAGGCCGGGCTTGGAGTTCATCACGTATCCACCTGGGCTGGCGAGCCCGCCACCCGCTGGCAAATTAGGTGCGATATAGCCGGCACGATGGAGTTTGGGTAGATAAAGGTTGGTAAATGCGGCAACTGAACCGCCACTTCGATCCAGCTCTAAACCAGTCAACTGACTGCGCAATCTAAGAAAGTCGATAAGATGGGTATACTCAAAGATCTCTGCGACCAGGCGGCAATCTTCCAAATTGTATTTGGCCAGTGCAGGTTTGTTATGGCGAAAGTTATGATCGATTTCCGCCATACGATCTTCGACATGATCAACAAACTTTCCTTTATTAAGAAGTGCTTGCGCAACTGACTCCAGGCTAAAGCTCACAAATTGATAAGTGGCAGTTTTGAGTGCATCAATGCCATCAATAACGACACGCCCGGGTATCGATACATAGCCCTGCTGAGAGTCATTGCGAGCGTCACGCCAGTGGGGCGTACTGTGGCCCCTGCCAATTTGAAGGCTTACACCGTGTAGCTCTGCGCGTTTAAGCAATAGTCGGAAATCAAAGTTAACCACATTCCAGCCAATAATGAGGTCGGGGTCCATCTGCTGAAATGCTCGTTCAACCGCTTGCAACAGGTCTTTTTCACTATCCACCCAGTAAATCTGGGTGTCTGCAGCTTGAGGCTTGCCGCGCATGATCACCCAGTTGGTTTCTTCGTTTGTTGCGCTAGCCGGCATATGAAAGCCTGCTGAATAAAGCTCTCCTTGAGCTGAGCACTCAAGATCGAAAGAGACGAGCCGGAAACTTGGCTGGAACGCATTTGGCCTGATTTTTACATTTCGGTATTCGGTATAACCCGCTTTTTGGCTTGGTGCGCCAATAAAGGAAACACCGCCGTAGCAGAATCGCTCGATCAGATAGCGATCGTGAAGGCGAAAGTCTGCTTCAAACAGCTCAATCCCCTCTGCAACCAATAGATCCTGAGCACGATAGTGATCCTTTATCTGATCGAAATAAAGCGCGCTTATCGGTTGATGATCAAATGTATGAAGAGGAAGCGGTTTGATTTGATGTGACACCTGAGCAGCAAGCAGGGCGTTGACTGCACTATCAGCGTTTTCACTGACAATAAAAAATAGGGGCTGCTCATTATCAATGATTAGCTTGGCCGGTCCTTGCTGCGTGCTCAGCCAGAGAGCTATCTGAGTTCCCTGTTTGGTATCCCAGCTATGTCGGGTAAGGAGAAATCCGCTATTTGTTTTGGATTCGTTTGCTGTCGAGGTACTCATTGGACCCAAATCTTATCCTGAGTTTTCAACCAATACGACAATTGATCGCAGGCAACATCGTTCTTTGACTATATTTGGCTAAACAGATGAACCCTGTTCCCAAGCCTTAGCTTTGAGGTTTATAGAATGAAGCGATTTCAATCGAATGGTTTTACGACCATTGAACTGGTCACTGTGATCATCATTATTGGGATTCTATCGGTATTTGCAGTACCTAAACTCATGTCGCTAGGCCATGATGCTCGCATCGCTATGATCAAACACCTGCATGGCACAATTATCGAAGAGATGAAGATCGCGTACGAAGCCTGCGTCATCGATAAGAAGTGTGATGAGAAAGCGACTCATAGCCAGTTTTACCTCACCAAAGATGGTGGCGTTTCAATCAAAACGACGTGGGGTTATCCCAGCTACGCCCTTGAGGGAATTGGCACCTTGATAGATGTTGATCCGTCGTTCAACGTTTCTTTCAATAATGCATTCAACGAAACCGTATTCCAGCTTCAGCCCCAATGCGCCGTGTTCTACTACGAGCGGCGCAACTTAAATAGAGATCAACCCAAAGTATCCTCAGATGTACGAGGCTGTTAGCCGTGCCTTTGACTCCATTATTATAAAAATCAATAGGCTAATGGCTCCACGCTGGCCGTATATCGATATATTTTCACAGCCGCGCGGCCAACGGAAAGGTGGAATTAAGATAAGATCGAAATTTGTTCTGACCTATCCAAATAAAATCCTGTATACTGGCGCGCGATTTTGAACTCAACACTTACTGAGCAAAGCAATGGCAGACTTATCCAAATATAGAAATATTGGTATCTTCGCGCACGTTGATGCGGGAAAAACCACTTCTACTGAACGTATTCTTAAGCTGACCGGTAAGATCCACAAGACCGGTGAAGTACATGATGGTGCAGCGACTACTGACTTCATGGAACAGGAAGCAGAGCGTGGTATTACCATTCAGTCTGCTGCAACTACCTGTTTCTGGAACGACCACCGCCTGAACATCATCGATACTCCAGGACACGTTGACTTCACTGTTGAAGTTTATCGTTCACTGAAAGTTCTCGATGGTGGTGTAGGTGTATTCTGTGGTTCTGGTGGTGTTGAGCCTCAGTCAGAAACTAACTGGCGCTACGCGAACGAATCAGAAGTATCTCGTCTGATCTTCGTAAACAAGCTGGACCGTCTGGGTGCAGACTTCTACCGCGTTGTTGACCAGGTTAAGAAAGTACTGGGCGCAACTCCGCTGGTAATGACTTTGCCTATCGGTACTGAAGACGACTTCGTTGGTGTTGTAGATGTATTGAGCCAGAAAGCTTACATCTGGGACGAATCTGGTCAGCCAGAAAACTACGAAGTTACCGATATCCCTGCAGACATGGTTGATGATGCTGCTGCATACCGTGAAGAGCTGATCGAAACTGCGTTGGAGCAGGACGACGAGCTGTTGATGGCTTACATGGAAGGTGAAGAACCTACCGTTGAGCAGATCAAAGAGTGCATCAAGAAAGGTACTCACAACCTGAGCTTCTTCCCAACTTACTGTGGTTCTGCATTTAAGAACAAAGGTATCCAGTTGGTTCTAGACGCGGTTGTTGATTACCTGCCAGCGCCTACCGAAGTTCCAGCTCAGCCTCTGACTGACAGCGAAACCGGTGAGCCTACTGGTGAAGTAGCGACTGTATCTACTGAAGAGCCACTGCGTGCATTGGCATTTAAGATCATGGACGACCGTTTCGGCGCCCTGACCTTTATCCGTATCTACTCAGGTGTAATGCGTAAGGGTGACACCATCCTTAACTCTTACACTGGTAAAACTGAGCGTATCGGCCGTATGGTTGAGATGCACGCTGATGACCGTACTGAGCTGGATTATGCTCAAGCCGGTGACATCATCGCGGTTGTAGGTATGAAGAACGTTCAGACTGGTCACACGCTGTGTGATGTGAAGAACCCTTGTACTCTTGAGCCTATGATCTTCCCTGAGCCAGTAATCTCAATTGCTGTTCAGCCGAAAGACAAGGGCGGTAACGAGAAGATGGGCGTAGCTATCGGCAAGATGGTTGCAGAAGATCCTTCTTTCGTTGTTGAAACCGACCAGGAAACTGGCGAGACCATCCTGAAAGGTATGGGTGAGCTTCACCTCGACATTAAAGTAGACATCCTTAAGCGTACTTACGGTGTTGAACTGATTGTTGGTCAGCCTCAGGTTGCTTACCGTGAAACTATCACGCAAGCGGTTGAAGACAGCTACACGCACAAGAAGCAGTCTGGTGGTTCTGGTCAGTTCGGTAAGATCGATTACCGCATCAAGCCAGGTGAGCCAAACTCAGGCTTCAAGTTCGAGTCTACGGTTGTTGGTGGTAACGTTCCTAAGGAATTCTTCCCTGCCATTGAAAAAGGCTTCGAAGGTATGATGGAAGAAGGCCCTCTGGCTGGCTTCCCTGTACTGGACGTTGAAGTTGAGCTTTATGACGGTGGTTTCCACGCGGTTGACTCATCAGCCATTGCGTTCGAAATCGCTGCTAAAGGCGCATTCCGTCAGTCAATGCCTAAAGCCGGTCCTCAGCTTCTTGAGCCAATCATGAAAGTTGACGTGTTCACTCCAGAAGACAACGTGGGTGACGTAATCGGTGACTTGAACCGTCGTCGCGGCATGATTAAAGACCAGGAAGCGGGTGCTACTGGTGTACGTATTAAGGGTGATGTACCTCTGGCCGAGATGTTCGGTTACATTGGTCACCTGCGTACTATCACTTCAGGTCGTGGTCAGTTCTCTATGGAGTTCAGCCACTATGCGGCTTGCCCAGCTAACGTAGCAGAAGAAGTGATTGCTGCTGAGAAAGAAAAGAAAGCTAACAAGTAATCTTTCCTGACTCTCAGAAAAACCCCGGCCATCCGCCGGGGTTTTTTTATGTACAGGAAGTACGGTATGCCGCGGGCACAAGGATGTGCAGGAGCGGCGATGTACAGGAAGTACGGTATGCCGCGGGCACAAGGATGTGCAGGAGCGGCGATACCCAAAGGGCACGCTGTGTACAGGAAGTACGGTCGAAAATTGCTCCATGCATTTTCGACATTTCCGCCATCCATGGCGGTCGTATGTCGCGGGTGCATGGTACCCAAAACGCTTGCGTCAACTAGTGTCAGTCTACTTCTGTTTACAAATTTGCAACTTGTGGTGTAGGTTTTTTTTACACCTTATCTCTCAAAATCCCAGATCGACAGCCTTCCTTGCCTTACTTTCCTTCTCTCTTTTGATAGCATCCGGACAGTGACCCAAGTCACGAAAATAATACTATAAATATATATTCCAGGGAGTTACAGATGCGACTAACCGTTGCTAAGCGGATCGTAGCGGGGTTTGCTGCGCTAACGCTATTGCTGTTCATCGGGGGCGCAAGTGCACTATTTGGCTTACTTGACGTTGAATCTGACCAACAGCAGATCAGTCAAAAAGCGATACCTCAACTCAATACCAGCAACCGCTTATCGCTTTTGCTTTCCAAACTTGAAACCCAGTTGGTTCATAGCTTAAATGCCTCCACCATTGAAGGGCTGCAAAGCTACCAGGATAGCTTTAACGAGCTGCATGGTGAGTTGTCCATGTTGATAAAGGAGCAGAGCCAGCAGGCTGGCGGGCAAACTGGTGAACTCAGTGAAAGTTTTGATGCTTACACGGCTATTACTCGAGATTTTTTCGATGCACGTGAAGGGTCGTTAAAGCTTGGCAATCAAGAGGTACTGTTACTCGAAGAGCTCACCGATCTTAGTGATGAAGCTGGTGGTTTGCTGCTGGATCTGATGGATGAAACGGAAGGTGAACAGGTGCGGCTTTCCCGTGTCAGTGGTCAGCTGGAAACCGCGCTTTCATCTCTGGTTACCGCCTCTTCGGAGTTATTTAAAGAGTTGTCCCCAGAAAAAGCGGGCAACTTGCTTAACGAACTGGATAACTATGTTGGTAATGCAGATTCACTCTATGGCGATCTGAAGCGAATCGATAGCTCTGATGTCGATGAAGATCTTATCAATGAAATCCATGATGCGGTTTCGGCCACATTTGCGTTATTTGAACAAGGTCGGTCTCCCCAATCTATCCATCAGCAACGCTTAACGGCAATTGCCGACACACAGAAGTTTGCTGAGCAAAGTCTCGAGCTGCAGGAAGCTCTTCAGGCAACCTTGTCCGACCGATTGCTGCAAACTATGGCCGAAGCGGATCAGCTGCAAACATCCCTGACAGCGACGATTTCTCGCACCCACTGGTTAATCATTGGTGTTACGCTGCTGAGCTTAGTGGTGGCTGTTAGCATTGCCTTCGCAACTATCCGCAGCATTCTAAAGCCGCTAAGTCGGGTGAACTCAATGCTTCATACCATAGCTGGTGGAGACCTCACTCAATCGCTGGATGAGAGTGGACAGGATGAGTTTTCCGAACTGTCTCGGAACGTGAATGCTTTGGTCGACAGTTTGCGCAGACTCATTCAAGAAATCACCGGGCATGCAACGCAGCTTGCCGCTGCGGCAGAAGAAACCTCGGCTATCACCATGCAGAGTACTCATGGTATTCAAGAACAGCGGTTGCAGATAGACCAAGCCGCTAGTGCAACTACTGAGCTGAATTCGAGCGCGGAACAGGTAGCGACCAATGCTGGCGTGACGCTTAGCTCAGTTCAACAAGCTAACGACGAAGCGAAAAATGCACGTTGTCTTTCAGAAGAAAGCAAAGAGCAGATCGAACGCCTGGCGTCTGAGTTGCAAAGTGTCTCTGATGTCATCAACCGTTTGGCCGAGAATAGTGGCCAGATTGGCTCTGTCGTGGATGTAATTCAGACGATTGCAGAACAAACTAACCTGTTAGCACTAAATGCCGCAATTGAAGCTGCACGGGCGGGCGAGCAGGGTAGAGGTTTTGCTGTAGTTGCTGATGAGGTTCGTGCATTAGCCAGTCGCACCCAGTCGTCAACCACTGAAATTCAAGAGATGATCGAGAAGCTTCAGCAAGGTGCCAGTGAAGCGGTAAACAGCATGCAAAGCAGTGCTGATATTACTGAGCTTTGTGTTACTAAGAGTGAAGATACCGATGTAGCATTGAGTGCTATTTCTGATTCTGTGCATGCCATTCATGAGCAAAGTCATTTCATCACTACCGCGGCTGACGAACAGCAGAAAGTGTCAGGAGAAATTCATCATAAGTTGGTACAGATGGTGGAGATTGCTGAAGAGACGTCGCAGGGGGCTGAGCAGACGGCGAAGGCTAGCGAGGAAGTCGCCAGGCTGTCTGATGCACTTCAAGTCTCAGTTAGTCAGTTTAAGCTGTAAAAACAGAAAGGCGGCCAGGTGGCCGCCTTTTTAATCAGAGCTCTCTCGTCGCTTGTAGTATTTATTATCCTGCGATGCGAGATCTGATAGCTGTAACGATCGCGGAATCGGCGTGGCCCTTAGATTCCGCCCACTCAAGGATCACCCAGCCATCCGGCCCCGATTTTGTCAGTGATTTCTTTGGTAGCTTCTTGGTAATGAACTCACCAGCGCCAACAGAACCTTTCTCGATGGCGAATTTTAACATGCTGGAACCGTCGCAAAGGATGTCGTCATATACCTTTCGCAGTCTGAGCTTGTTCTCTTTCAGTTTCTTACGCAGGCGACCCGGATCGTCGGCAGCAACATAGCCGCATAAAGACTGCGCGAAGGCGTCGTTAGCGACGGCCTGTGTTGGTATCAGTGCCGATAGGGCGAGGCTTGCCGCAGCAACTGCACTCAGCGTGGTAGTTTTGATATTCATTATGGTCTCCCTGGAAAACACATATATTTCATGTGTTTGCCGGAGCCTATCAAAAATCTCTCAAGTCTTTAACTAAATGTAAAAAATATTGACGATTTGTTATCAAATCTGCGTGTTTCGACCGGATTACAACTTTACAAGCACCCGGTGCCATCTAAGTGCTGACACCGCAAGAATGCTGATACTCAGCGAGGTTAAAGCAACGGAGTCAGGGGAAAGCTCTAAAGATGCCATCTCTTGCTGGGCGAAACCGTAGCTGACAAAAGCCACAGCCCAGTAGATCAAAATAAAGACAACATGTGAGCCAACCGATTCCGCCAAAGTGTTGTCATCTGAAGGTTCACTGAGTTCTGCCTGCGCCAGCAGGTGCCAAACCGTTGCTGCTGCATGCCACAGGGTTAATGACCATAGCATTGCGTACCAGTCCGGGTTTGCTTGAAGGGCTGATACCAACAGGGTGTAGAGAATGAAGGCCATCACCAGATCGAGAAAGAAGCGAATGAAGCCTATGCTAGAAACGGTATAACGATATTTTCTGACCAACAGGTGGTAGACCACAATGTCGTACACAACAAAGAATGCAGCTGCTATAGCAACAACAAGTGATAATACGGTCTCCAAAGCGCCAAGTTGCCATGCTGCCTTTATGGTTGGCTCATAGGTTTGGATACCCAGAGCGACAATGGCGCCAAATACGACATCCAGAAACCATACCCAACGACGAGCCTGCAGTTTTGCCTGTGACAATTTGGAGTCCACATTTTTTAAGTTGCAGGAATTAGCTTAGTTAAAAAACTCGTAAGGGTCGGTAACCTATTATGGAGTTTGAAGAAGGCGCTGCGCTATCACGACTAATGTGTAAGCCGCTAACCCAAACAAAACCAAATGCAGAAGGTAATCGATCGCTGGTCGGTGACTTTTTGGCAGCTTGACGCTGTAAAGCCCCATGCAGCCATAGAGAAAAACTTCCATAGTGAGCTTTGCATACAGCAAGTGGGAAGCACTGATTAGCTCAAAATCTGACTGCGCAAGGATACGGAAGGTTAGACCGCCTAGCACCTGAAAAACCACGGCCACAGGGATACAGATTAACGTAAAAAACTTCCATCGAATGGAGGGCAGAAACTGATTAATACGTTGAAACATCGGCAAGTTCTAACTGTCTCTAAATCTGCTTTGAGAGGGCATAAGCCTCTTCAACTACGATACCATGACGTTTTGCCAGAGCTTGCTGGTCTTTATCATACCCGCCACCTATCACGGTTGCTGTGGGTATACCGCGTTTTACTGTACGAGTTAACACCGCCGAATCTCTTCCGCGAATTCCGTCCAACGAGATGTTTAATAACCCCAGAGGATCATTTGCATACACGTCCACGCCGGCGTCGTAAATGACAAAGTCGGGTTTAAACTCCGCCAGGCATCGATCCAGTGTGTCTATCACCACGCCTATGTAAGCTTCATCTTCCATTGCTTTGCCCAAGCCTACGTCTAGATCGCTCGTTGCTTTGCGGTGAGGGAAGTTTTTCTCACAATGGATAGAGCAGGTAAATATGTCTGCATCTTCTTCAAGAATAGAGGCCGTGCCATCACCTTGATGCACATCGCAGTCAAATATAAGTATGCGCTTGGCTTTTCCTCTGTGGATCATACTGCGTGCGGCATAAGCCATATCGTTAAAAATGCAAAAGCCTGAGCCAAAGTCGTAATGGGCATGGTGAGTGCCTCCGGCGAGGTGTGAAGCTAAGCCATGTTCCAGGGCTAACTCGCAGGTTAAAAGTGTACCGTTGGGAGCGGTAAAGGTTCTGTGTCTTAATCCTTCACTCCACGGTAAGCCCATTCGCCTCATCTCTTTGGCATCCAGCTCATTGAGATCAAAGCGACGAATGTAGTGATGGCAATGCGCCATCATCAGGTCACTGGCCGAGCAGGTTTTTGGTGTGTGCAGATTGCTTTCACCAAGAATACCAAGGGCACGCATGTGTCGTTGCAATAGGCCAAATTTATCCATTGGAAACCTGTGTTCCGTTGGAAAGGGAAAGCTGTAATCGGTATGAGCGACAATGGGTAATGGCATTAGTTTTCGGTATCGCTGTTTGACTCTAAAGGTAATGTACGCAGAATTCGGGCAGGTGTACCACCAACCACAGTATCTGCCGGCACATTACTGTTTACCACTGAGTTAGCAGCAATAATGGCGCGGTCGCCAATAGTAACGCCTTGATTGATGATGCTATTGCCACCTATCCAGACGTCATTCCCTACTGTGATTGGTTTACAAAAGGTTTCCCAGCGACGCCGGCTATGGAAATCCATGGAATGAGACGCGGTATAAAACTGCACATTGGGCCCAACCAATACATGGTCACCTAAAGTGATTTCGGCGCCATCCAGCATCAACACGTTCATATTCAGGAAGCAGCGATCACCTATCTGTATCTGCTGACCAAACTCGCAATTAAAAGTGGGAGTGATAATGGAGCTATGCCCTAAATGGCCCAGAAGCTGACGAAACAGCTTTTTGGATTTTGTGAAAGTGCCATGGTTGTTGATCTGCTTAAGCAATCCGAAGGCTTTGTCCCTCACCGCCGCTATTTCGCTGTCACCACCATTGAACAACTCACCCTGCATCATCTTTTCGTATTCCGTCATCTCGATACTCGCTTTAAGTGGTCATCGCTGTTTTTACGTACGTAGCATGACTTGCTGATACTTAGCCGAAAAGTGTTCGATCAGATAATCCATCAAGGCTCGCACTCTATTTAGTTGGTAACGGGCCGGGGGGGAAACCAATGACAGACGGGTATCGCTTGGATGCCATAAAGGCAGTACTTCTAGCAGTTCACCATTGGCAAGGTAGGGCTCAACATAAACGTCTGCCAATCGAGCGATGCCTTGGCCTTCTAGAGCCGCTTTTAGCATCACACGACCATTGGCAATTTGAAACCCCTGTTCTGCTCGCACACTAACTTGAGTCTCTCCCTGGTGAAACCGCCACTCACTGACGCTGCCATAGATTAACGGGCAATGTGTTAGATCCGATGGGTGTTCGATGCTGCCATACCGTTGCAGAAAGCTTGGGCTGGCAACATATTTGGTTGAAATAGTGTGTAATCGTCTGGCAATGAGTGATGAATCTTCAAGCTCCCCCATGCGCATTACCAGATCATAAGGGCTAGATAAAAGATCGACGCGTTGGCTCGAGAAGTCTAGTTTTACATCGATATCGGGGTAAGCCTGCTGGAACTCAATCAGTAAGGGAGCGATGACCTCTTCGCCAATTAGGCCGCCCACGGCATTCATTTTGATCTCGCCTGCCAACTTGGATCTATTTTCAATCGCCCACTCAGTAGCGAGACTCAGCTGCTGAACAGCAATTTGGCATTTTTCCAAATAACCTTGGCCAATTTCTGTCAATCTCAACTGTCTGGTTGTGCGGTGCAATAGCTGCACATTCAGCAACTGCTCTAGTTGAGACACTTGTTGGCTGAGATTTGATTTAGAGTTTCCTGATGCCTCTGCCGCCGCGCTAAAGCTGCCACTTCTTGCTACCGCAATAAACGCGCAAATCCCTTTCCAATATATTTTTTCAGTATCGCTTTTGTTCATAAAAAAAGAACAGTCTATTAGTTTTTCGGCTATTTATTAAAACAATAGCATGTTTAAGATGTCGCCCATACTTTATACTTCACTCAACGCGTTAAGGCGGAATCAAACTAGCCTTAAGCGTTAGAATTCGGGGAAACACCATGAGTAAACCACTAGTTGTAATTACTGGCGCCAGTTCAGGTATCGGTGCGGCAATGGCCCAAGCATTCAGTAATGAAGGCCACCCTTTACTGTTGTTGGCCCGCAGGGTTGATCGACTGGAATCGTTGTCATTGCCAAACACATTGTGTCGACAAGTGGACGTGACAGATCGCGATGCCATTGCAGCAGCGGTTGCTGAAGCAGAGGCTAAGTATGGAAATGTTGATCTATTCATTAACAATGCAGGATGTATGTTGCTAGGAGGGTTGGATACGCAAGACCCTAATGAGTGGCAACGCATGTTTGATGTCAATGTGATGGGCGTACTCAATGGCACGCATGCGGTTTTACCTGCAATGAAGGCGCGCAAGGGCGGGACTATTCTCAATGTCAGCTCTATCGCTGGGCGTAAAACATTCCCTGCACACGCAGCGTACTGCGGAACAAAATTTGCCGTCCATGCTATGAGCGAAAATCTGAGAGAAGAGGTTGCGGATGATAATGTGCGAGTCATTGTTATCGCCCCTGGCGCAGTGGAGACAGAGCTGCTGAGCCACACGACTTCAGATGAAATAAAGGCCAATTACGAAGGTTGGAAAGAGCAGATGGGTGGTGTGATTAGCCCGGATGATATTGCACGCACCGCACTGTTTGCATATCAGCAACCACAAAACCTGTGTATTCGGGAGATTGTGGTGGCGGCAACCCGTCAGCAGCCCTAATTTGGCTCGAGATTGTTAAGGCTCTTTCGAGAGCCTTAACGTTAAACTATCAGTTACAAAGACGGTGTGTAATTCCTGTAGGTGCTCATTGAGTCCCGCCAAGGAGGTTAAAGTGATTTTTCCTCTGCCCAGTTTCACGTAGCCTTTTTGCTCAAATATCCTAAGTACTTCATTTAGCCTCGAGCGACTAAAGCCAGACAGTCGTGCCAGTTGATCTTGAGATACTCTGATTTCAGGCTGTGTTGGAATGGGATCGTGTTGCCTTGCAGTCACTTCAATGAGGGCAAACGCAGCGCGGGTAAATCGGCTTTGGTGTGCAGCTAGATTGGCCTGAAGCCACTTCAATTGCGTTGACTGTGCTGTATGGAATAACCAGCGATAGATATCTGGATAAGTTTTGGCGAGATTTAGGATCTTTTTGCCGGGAAAGTAGAGAAGCTCAGTTGGCGCTAATTCTTCAGTCATCAAATACGCTTGGTATCTGTTGCCTATCGTCAGGGCGCCAAGCCAATCACCTTGCCCCATCACAGCGCCAACCAAACCGTTGCCTGTTTCATTACCAAGGCACACTGTCTGTGAGCCATTGAGAATGTAGATCACGCCATTTAGGTTGCCAAATGCGTAACCGTTCAATGCACTTCTGATACTGGTATCCAGCTCTGCAATGGCGAGAAGCTGCCGCTTTAAGTCCTCATCTAAAGGACAGCACCATTTGACGGTGTCAGCAGCGATATTGTGGTGGGGTGAACGCGAAGGCAATGAACGGCTCATGAGTTTCAATTGAGCTATGCATATTACACAACTCAATTGAACCTTACGAGTTAAGGGTTAACTCAGCTTTTGTTAGCCTTCAATGGCCTTAACCTGTGCTTCAACAGACTGTTTGAATGTTGCAATGGCAAGATCTATCTTGGGCAGGATAGCGCCAACACCCTGTTGCTCTAACTCTTCTGCTGTTATCTCTTCCAGCGGTACTCTTTTCATCGACTGCACTAGCACTTCGCCCGTGACTTGATCTGTCAGTTCAAATTCCATAAACATCATCGGCACTTTGTCGCGTTTGCCGGCAGCCTCTTTGATGCCCGTGATTACCAGAGCGACAGGTATGTATTGGTAGAATGCAAGGTCTTCAGATGTATTGGTGATCCCGGTAAATGCACTTCTTAGCAGCAGAGGATTTCCACTACCTGGCAAATCTATTTCTTTGCCAATCTGTGTGTGCACCTGATCAGAGAAGTAATCAGCGAGTATCTTTTGATCTTCAACGGATATGTTTGAGTCCAGCGCCAAGCTGTCGGCGATGAGAGAGGTGGGCTCCTCTACTTGAATGTAATCAAAGTCAGCCAGTTTAAGAGATGACTTTTTGTAGCGTAGTTGGTTTTTGTCGTCTTCCACTGTTTCTAGTTTGTTGTAACTACTCAAAAAGCCAGAATGGCTCTTCTCTAGATCTGGCGCTGAAGCGCAACCGCTGGCAAAAAGGACGGAGCTGACAATACATAGCGTGAGCTGCAATGTTCGTTTCATTTCTGCTTTCTCAATAGTTAAAAGTTGTGTGGCTAAACATATGATTGAATTAGCCTTACTGGTTAGGTCCGTACTCTAATCTGACTTATTTGGCTGGTATGTTCCAAACGGCACATAAGGGCGTTTTTCTTTAAGCTCAGAGGTGGGATGCCTCTGAGTAGAGGCGATGAGTTAGGGCAAACCGTATACGGCTGATGAAATTATGTGAGTAGGATTCGGCGGCTTTTATGAAGGAGTTGATACCGCACCAATGTCGTCACTGGTGCGGCAATTTTAGTGAGAAAGGCTCAATCCACTGGGTAAACTATCACCCCAAATATGACGTTGGTCCTCCAGGGTTTCGTCCTCTGTATTGCTCAACCAGCAAAGCCATCGTTCGGTATGTTTGAGTCGTTTCAGGCGGGTTGCAACCTCTGCGCGTAGCTCGGCAGAGACTTGATACTCATCGTCACAAAGACGCGCCATCGCTGCTGCAGGAAAGGCGATGGCTGGAAACTGCTTCCAGTCCAGTTTAAGCAACTGTGCTAGCCACTCGTTGGTTGTCGCTGCATCAATTCGGTGTTCTGATGATGCGTAAGCGAGTTTCCTGGCACCAATTCGTGCCAATGCCCAGGCTGAGGCATCTACATGTGTTGATTTTGTCAGCTTATCCAAAAGCAGTTCGCCGAGTTGCGTCTTTATTTCTACTGGGATCCGCTCTAGGGCGCCAATCAAACGAATCCGCTCTTCAATACCTGCCTGCTGCTTGGCTTTACCGCCGGCACTTCGGGCAAATCCTGGCACCAGTACCATGCCAATATCGTCCAACAAGGTAAGCTGCTGGTTTTGGTCAAGTCCAGCGGCGACACGGCGCCAAAGGATCCACCACTCCCGCCAGCCTTGGCTCTCTTTTTGATATTGAAGTGCTTGCTGGTAGAGCGGCCACAGCTGCTCTATCCGAGCCTGGTCGTCTGGCATCCCGGTACCGGGGCGCAGTGCAAAACCTGTCAGGTTAAACCACACTGACTCGTGCTTTTCACTACGGCGACGTTTGGCCGAGATCGAGAGCATCCGATCTGCCAGTTGCCTTGAAACCAAACCACTCCAGTGGCGGCTGTCACCCAATGCTTTTTCTAACGCTCCCTTCAGTTGAGCAGGGCGCATCGGTGATGCTTTTTTGGCCTGTGATTTGCCACCGAACACCTGTGCGATCACGCTGTCACCCGCAAAGATTTGGAGGTTGCTCTCTGATTGCTCCGAAGACTGAGTCTGCTCATGTGCTCGCAGGCTAAAACTGAGCGGCCATGAGTTTTGCGAGGTTGTCTTAATGTCAGAGGTCGACTGACACACAAGGCGGAGTTCACCCAGCTCGGTAAGGGTGGTGTTCAGCCGAACATCTCGGAGCCCTTGTCCGTCCAGCTCTGTCGAAAGAGGCGGGAGGTGGTGCAACTGCTGATTGTCCGCCAACGAATGCCCAAGGGGATAAACGGTTGGGCTGTTGTCACTGGCCAGGGAAAACTGCACTGGTTGTCCGCATCTGAGCTTAAATGTTGGCGATGAGAGTGTCAGCGCAGTATTTGCTGGCGTGCCCCTTGGCATGATGCATATCGCCTGCTTACCACTGGTCGAGTCAACAATAGCGAAGTAGCTACGCGCTGTATCACTGCGGATCAGTTGGATCTGCCGGGCATGCAGCCAACCATGGTAGGCCGCACCGCGGGCTACAGCCAGGTCGGGGGCTGGAGAGGCCAACCGTGTCACTGGCTCGCCATACCATTGACTGACCTGGTGCAGGATTCGATCGCTAAGCTGAGTGCTTAGAAATGGACTGCCATTAAGCAATAGAGCATCAGGAAGCGCGTCATCGGTTGAATGTGTCGTCAGGAAGCTGGCCAGATGGCGGGTAATAGCGGCGTCTGCAGGATAGGGCAAACCGGTTTGCACCAGTGCACCGACCCGCTGCTTTGGTTTTGCTGTGATCTCTACATCAGGGAAAAAACCATCCAGAGCCAGTTGTTGGGTTTCTTTTTGCGTCAATCGGGTTTGGCGGGTACCGCCAATCAATGCGCTGCCACTGCCCAATACGTTAATGCCAATTTCATCTGGGGCATCTTTAGCCAGCAAACGCTCTTTGGCCTGTCGGCACTGTTGGCTCAACTGCTTAAGTTGTTTTACATCTGGGCGCCCCTGGCCCGAGAGTTTTTGTTGAGCCTGACGCGCCAGTGCCAGGTCAATATTGTCGCCACCCAGCATCAAGTGCTCACCTACAGCGTGGCGAGCTAGATTAGGAAAATTTGCATCAGGATCGGGCTCAACATTAATCAATGAAAAGTCACTGGTACCACCGCCGATGTCGCAAACCAACAACTGTTTGCATTGTGCCAGCTGTTCCGCTTCAGGGTTATGCAAAAGCCAATCGTAGGCCGCAGCCAACGGTTCTTCTAGCAGCATGGGATGTGCCAGTCCAGCCATCTGTGCGGCTTCGAGCGTCAGAGCTCGTGCATGCTCATCAAATGACGCGGGCACGGTAATTTGTATCTGTTGCTCGGAAAGTGGTGCCTCTGGGAATTCAAAGTTCCAGGCGCAGTGGAGGTAATCCAGATAGCTGGCGACAGCTTCAAGCGGCGTTACCTGCGCAATATCTGTATCCGATTTCTCCGGCAGGCCTATGGATTGTTGAGGCTGACATAACCAGCTTTTGGCGCTGCTAACCAAACGATTTGGAGCCGTGGTGCCAATAGATTGCGCCCATCGACCAAAAATCGCTGGTGGCAATTTGGTCTGCAGGGTGCTTTTGGGCCAGGGAAGCTCCTGATCTGAAGCGGCGAGTTCTGAGCCGAAGTGATAACGAACAGCGGGCAGACTATCAGCACTGCCCCATTGGCCTCGGTCCAGCCATTGTGGAATTGGCCAGATATGAAATTTTTGTGTATCCAGTGGGGCATAAGCCACCACGATGTTGCTGGTACCCAAGTCGATACCAACCACGTATTTAGCGGAATTAGAACTGGATTGATTCATCTGTAGCTGGGGGCTGATGCCCCCATGGACTGTTGACTTAAGCAGCTTCGCCGCGAGTATCGAATTGAACCTGCCACTGCTCTTCGCCATCGATAGGCATGGCGGCCAGCTCTAGTGTGCCCAGTTCATTAATGCTTGCCTGAAGTAACACCGGCACAACCTCTCCCGGTGTGCGGCCATCGGCGGGCAGCGTAGCTTCAATGGCGGGCAGCTCGTCAAGCTCACCTTCGCTCCAAAAATCAAGCACATGACCGGGTTGATCGTCACGACGAACGGTCGAACTAAAGAATCGGAACCGAACGGGTTGGCCAACCACTAAGCCAAACTCCTGGGTAGGTAACGATGCGTCCGAACCCTCCTCCATACCAAATGGCGCAATGCAGAAAGCCTCGATAGGCGCTTCCATGCCGGGCACCGCTGGCATCGCGCTTTCAATCCCCACGTAGTAGCTGGATGCTGTACCGCCACGAATACGCACACCTTTACCACTGCGCACATTGCCAAAGTAGGCAGCACCAATGGCGACCGCCTGGTCTGGGTCGTTGCCTTCAAGTCGCTTGATAGGTGCCGCCCCATCATCACTCAGCCATTGATTCAGTACTGAAAGAATACGTTGAGTGAGTGCATTGGCTTTTACTACGCCGCCGTTAAACAGCACCGCAGTGGGGTGCAGGAAGCGAGCGTGCTCAGGCAGATTAATATCTTCAAACTCTGCCGTCGCATGGCGTTGTTTACTAAGGAATGCGGCAAGATGTCTGGTCACTGCCGGATCCTGAGCATATGGCAGGCTAAGCTTGGTCAGTGCTGTACGCGCTCGCTGTGCGACAGGCGCATCAACAGGTGTTTGAGGGAAGAAACCTTCAACCAGTACCTGCTCGACTTCCTGGCGAGTAAGCTCTGTTCGTAAACTACCGCCGATCAAGCTCGAGCCTCGACTTGGTACAACAATCGGCACTTCGTTCAGGCTCTCGTCGTTGAACAGTTGTTCTTTGGCGACTCGACAGCCGTGAGACAAGGCTAACAGCTGCCAAGGCTGAAGTTGCGTGCCTTGGGCTGCCATTTTTTGACGAACGGTATGGGCCAGCGCCAAGTCCATGTTGTCGCCACCAAGCAGCAGGTGATCACCAACGGCGATTCGATTCAGCTCCAGCGCGCCTTCACTTTCGGTCACGGCAATCAGTGACAAGTC
This sequence comes from Corallincola platygyrae, assembly GCF_039544265.1. Lineage (NCBI taxonomy): Bacteria > Pseudomonadati > Pseudomonadota > Gammaproteobacteria > Alteromonadales > Psychromonadaceae > Corallincola > Corallincola platygyrae. Next base: position 93,761 of record NZ_BAABLI010000013.1, read on the forward strand.
GGTTGTACCGCCACCGAGGTCGACAACCAGGATCACATCGCCGGGGGATACCTGTTCGCGCCATTGCCCTTCACTACCCGAGATCCAGCTATAAAGCGCCGCCTGAGGTTCTTCAAGCAGGGTTGCGTTGTGCAACCCAACCTCTTTGGCCGCTAATGCAGTCAGTTCCCGTGCAGATGGGTCAAAAGATGCGGGTACCGTGATGGTGACCTGCTGCTCGGCAAGTAACGCTTCTGGGTGTGCCTGATCCCAAGCGTTGACCATGTGTTGAAGGTAGTGACGACATACTTCAAACGGAGATAGCTGATTTACACCTTCGGCAGGTTGCAGCGGCAGCAGCGGCGCTCGGCGGTCAACTTCGCCATGACCAAGCCAGCTTTTTGCGCTGCTTACCAGTCTGTTTGGCGTTTTTGCGCCGAGTTCTCTCGCTAAGAGTCCAGCTACATAGGGGCTCTCACCCCAGGGTAATTGGCTCTGGTGAGCTGGTAGCTCTGCTTCATGGGGTAAATAGGCAAATGAGGGCAGGGCGTTTTTGGCTTCTATCTGGCCTGGGCCAACCAATTGCGGGATCGCAAACAATTGTTGTGGTTGAGGTTCACCATCTGCATTCAATTCGGAGTAGGCGAGTACACAATGGGTCGTGCCGAGGTCTATACCAACGGTAAATTTGGCTTCGCTCATAGTTCAACCTCCGCAGGTGCAAGAATACTGAACTCGTATCCTTCTACGGTTTGTGGCAATTCAATTCTTGTCGCACGCCACCCTTTGTGAATCAGCGTGCCATTGAATGGCGCACTGCCATTGATATTTCCTGTCAGGCGATAGGCTTGGGTATCAAAACCATCTGCCAATGTAATCGGACTCCCTTCTACTGTTTCAGCGACAGGTTCAAGGGTGATGTGTTCTTTAATGGCTTTGTTTAAGCCTTGGTGAACAACACGGGCAGCGGCACCGATTTGGTCATCACTGAAAGCTGTCACATCTTCGTTGATAAAGTCGAGCAGGCGTCCCTCTTTTTGCAGCAGGGACAGAAGCTGGAGTGCACCATCAGTATTGCTGCTGGTCAGTGTGACGGGTTCCGGCGTTGCAGTCGCTTCAGAAACGGAAGAGGAGACTAGTTGTTCGGTATAGGAACGGCTGAAAAGGATCTTGAAGGCGATACCGATACGCGCAAAAAAATGTGTTTGCATCTGAGTTCTCTATCGTTGTTTGGTTTGAAAGGTGCAGGGCTCGATTGGTGGCTTGTTAGGAAAGGCTGACTCGGCAGGCCTTCCTGGCCACGGCTAGCTGCACCGTTATGATTTTCAATTGAGCAATAATTTACCAAAAAAATGTGATCTGGACAGCGTTTTATTGGTCTGAGTTGTTCTTCATTACAGATTATTGATCACGACGTCAGCAGATGCTTTGCGCCATAGCAGAAACTGCGTCATGCTGAGAACGTTAAAAAGGTGTTAATAGATAGTCGTTGAAACCTTAAGTAAAGCCCTGTTGGGTGAACCTAGAAGTGCCGGTTTGATATGAGTAAAGATGGGATTAAAGGCACGGAAGCCTGGGTTGAAAAAATTGGTAAGTACGAACTGCCTGCGCTTGCGGCGACGGTTCGTAACTTAGAGAAAATGGCCAGCAATGATACAGCTTCATTAGCGAGTTTGGGCCAATCAGTTCTTCACGATCAGGGGCTAACGTCCCGTATTCTTCGCGTGGTTAATAGCGTCACCTATGGCGTCGGCCGAAACCGAGTAACTACCGTTAGTCGAGCCGCTGTCATATTGGGATACAACACGCTAAAGCACATCTGTATTACCGCGAAGATGATCGACAGCATGTTACGCAACCGAGACATCAATAAGCAGGTACATGATCGTCTGCTGCGGTTAATGGCAAAGTCATTTCATGCAGCCATGCTCGCCCGCACGCTGATTGGCGAACATGACGAAGACACCCGAGAAGAGGTCTACATTGCCGCGCTGCTCCATGAACTGGGTGAGATAGCCTTCTGGTCAATGGGAGGGCCTATCACAGAGGAGCTAGATGAACGACTGAGTGAACGCCGCGGCTCGAAAGATCAGTTGGTTCATGAAGTTCTCGGCACCAGTTTTGACCAGATCAGTGTAGGACTAGCCAGCTCCTGGAACATGGGCGAAATGTTGATTCGATCGATTGAAGACCCTGGCAGACGTACACCTGAGATGCGTGCTATTGAACTGGCAACTAACTACAGCGATGCCTTGACCGACCCTGAAGCCAGAGTTGATGTGGCCAGTTGCCTGAGTGACATGGCCGAACTGATGGGGATCCCGGTTGCAGGTATTAAACGACGCCTAAAACGTTGTACTGAAGAATCTGTCGAGTTGGCTGTTTCTTATGGTGCTGAAGCGTTGACAGAATACCTGGATCCTAAAGCCGATCTAAGTCGATTTGAAAACGAAGATATACACCACAAATCGGATGAAATGATGCAACTGAAGATGTTGCGTGAACTGACCCAACTGTCTGCAGAAAAAGCAGATCTCAACCTGTTGGTTAATACAGCAATTGAGGGTTTACACCGGGGGGTGGGTATGGACCGCGTAATCGTGCTGATGGTCAACCAACAAAAAGACCGATTAACGCCAAGGTTTGTATCCTGTCAAAACGCCGAAAAAATAGAAACTGGGTTTGTTTTCCCTCTTTCAGCGGCACAAACCGTGTTTGATGATGTGTATAAAGACCAGGCACCATTGTGGGTAGAAGAGCCAAACGCAGAAGCTTGGCGGCAGAAATTAACACCCGCTATCAGAGGTTTATCGGAAGGTATGTCGTTTTTTACAGGCCCTTTGGTGGTTAACGGCAAGTGTTTGGGTTTGATATACAGTGACAGGGCAGAAACAGAAAGGCCTCTGAAGCGCGATGATTTCGCGGCATTTAACCACTTTGTCGGCCAGTTATCACTTTGCCTCTCTTTGGCTATCAGGTAGTTGAAACCGGTTAATGTTCATCCAATTAAAAGGCGCCTGTTTGGCGCCTTTTTTAGCGGCTTCAAAAGTCACTAGGCTGATTTGATATGATGAAACGGAGCAATCTGTGCGGAAGCTTCCGTGATAAGGTCTTCGACGTCCGTTGAGCGGTTAGGAAAGAAGCCTGCGATGCCGGTGGAGTAATGCAACTCTGGCGCGTTTTGCGTCACAGCTTCCTGAAACTTTTCCAATGCTATTTGTGTATGCGCCAATGGCGTATTAGTAAAAAGCACTACGAACTGATTTCCCGACATGCGTGCGGTCAGATCGGTCACTCTAAAGGTGCTGCGCATTAATTCGGCGAACCGCTTCAGCTTCAACATATTCAGTGGCGAAACATCATTTCCTCTATCGCAACCATGCAACTCAAAATAGACCAATGTCGCAGGCGCACCCTGGCGAGCACACAGGTTCAACATATGTTGAGCCAGAAAAATGAAACCCAGCCTGTTTCCCGTGCCAGTCAGTTCATCCAAAGTGGATTGCCTCAGCGCAGCCAGGCGCTTTTTTTCATCGGCAGGTATATGGGGCGTATTCACAATGACAACCTCAGAATTCATAGCAACTTTCTTGAGACTCGTTCGCTGATTTAAAGCTAAAGCAAACACTAATTAAGAGAGTTGCTAATAAGCCATTATTTTCAAGATTAGGTCGCCTCGGAGGAAACCAAAAGGTGAATCGGTTGTTTTGTGACCATCCTCTAAACCAGGATTTGTCAAATATTGAGGGGTAAAATTCGTTGTTATCTCTGTAAAGCTAATTGGAAAAGTAGTCTTCCGGATTTAGGAAAAAAGCCTTTTTCCAACCCTGCGTTTCACTCGACATTAGCCAAAAGTAAGGGAGTAATGTGACTACCGAATAGTGCAGATGTGGCGCCTTGCCTATAGCGTTGCCCGTGGCTCCAACACCACCCAGTCTGTCTCCTTGTGATACCCAAAACTGGTCTGTCAGTGGGTCTTCACTTAAGTGCGCGTAATAATGAATGCGCCATTTGGGTCCCAGTACTAATACTACTCGTCCACCCATGGGCCATTCGCCTGCGAACATCACCAGACCACCGGTGCTGGCTGCCACTGGTGTGCCATTGTCCGCAAAGATATCTATGCCCTTATGAACGCCAGATCTGCCCCAAGGTTCAAACCAAAAGGTATCTGGATGCCAGTCATTTTTGCTGGCTCCTTCGACTGGGATCTGCTGTGAGCCGGGTAACAGCAGGCCCAAGATAAGGATGGCCAGCAAAAAAAACAGAAAGATTTTGAAAGCCCTGGTTTTTGTTGGCATCTAAACGTCCTTGTTGGTTGTTAATACTCAGGCGCTCAACCCACTCATCAAGTTTGAAAACTGCTCAAAGCTCAATGTCTTGCCATCTGATAGCGCGGTGTCTGGTTGGGGGTGGATGTCCACAATAATGCCATCAGCACCTGCTGCTCTTGATGCATAGGTCAACGGCGCCAGCTGATTGATATCACTGATAGCATGGGTAGGGTCAACGATAACCGGCAAATGTGTCATGGATTTCAGTGCTGGAATGGCACCAAGATCCAGCGTTTGACGAGCAGCGCCTTCGAATGTGCGGATGCCTCTTTCACAGAGAATGACTTGACGGTTACCTTGCGCCATGATGGTTTCCGCCGCCTGTAGCAGTTCGTCAAGGCTCGCCATTAAGCCACGCTTGAGAATGACCGGGCGGTGGGTACGTCCAACCTCTTGCAGCAGTTCAAGGTTCTGCATGTTGCGAGCGCCTATCTGCAGCAAGTCAGCTTGTCTGGCAACTTCAGCAACCTGATCGGGCTGGTGCACTTCGGTGACAAAGGGCAGCTCGTAACGCAGACCGGCTTCGCGCAGTAATTGCAGCGTCTGCCCTTGATTCGGCAAGTTATTATCCAGGTTCAGCTGCGGTGGGTAAAGCGCACCGCGTAACACCGCTGCGCCATGTTCTTTGACCTGTTGCGCACATGCCATGAGTTGCGCCTGTGATTCGATCACGCCAGGCCCTGCGAAGGTCACGAACTGACCGCCGCCAATAGTGACGTTTCGCAATCGGATCTGGGTATTTTCCTGGCTTTCTCGGCTGACCAAAGGGGCGGAGGAGGTTTTGGTTTTTGACGAGCCTTCAGTGTTATCCCCTGTTGGTAAAGGCAGCTTTTCCAGTGGCACCTGAGTCGGACTTACTTCTTCGGAAGGATAGCAGCCAAGGACCTTCAGGTAGCGTGTAATTCGAGTGAGGGCTTCCAATGCGCTCTGCACATTGCTGCTGCGCAGGTTACCTTCGACATCTATGTAGAACATCTCTTCCCAAGGGTTACCCTGAATAGGGCGAGACTCCAACTTACACATGTTCAGGCCATGCTCCCGCATCACCAACAACGCCTCAACCAGAGAGCCAGGCTTTTGATCAACGGACATAATCAAGGTGGTTTTGGCTGGTATCTGCTCTGCCACTTCCACTGGTTTTCTGGCAATAACTATAAAGCGACTGAAGTTCTCTTTCTGGTTTGCCAGCCCCGTTTTGATTGGCGTCAGGCCATACAGCTCACCACCGTCGGCACTGCCAATAGCAGCAACATGAGGATCTTTGAGTTCACTGACTTTAAGGAAAGCACTGGAGGAACTGTCACAAGGCTCAATTTTTACGCCCGTCAATGTGTCCAGATATTCGCTGCATTGTTGCGCGGGTTGAAAGTGGGCATAGATGGTATTGATTTGATTTTCTGTGGTTGGGGCGGCTGTCAGCAGGCAATGTTCAACAGGTAAGGTCATTTCGCCAACAATGGAGCAGGTCGTATGCTGCAACACGTCATAAACCTGGGTAATACCGCCCGATGAGGTGTTTTCTATCGGCAACATGGCATAGTCAGCGTTGCCGGATTCAACTTCCTGAATGATTTGGGTGAAACTGCTACAGCCTCGCTCTACCAGATCTTCACAGATACGGCTGAAGTACTTTCTCATTGCCAGGTAGCTGTATGAACCTTTATCTCCCAGGAAGGCGACGCGGTAGACAGGTTGGCGATTTTCAGGGTTTGCCAGCTGTTGCAACAACGCCTGCTGGGTGAGCACTGAATCTTCGATGATGGTGTGGTAAATCTGAGTGACGTAGTGGGCGTCTAAGCCGAGGTCTCGGCCTTTTTTGATCAGGGTTACCAGCAGCGCTTCTTCTCTGGCTTGGTCGCGAACAGCTTTGGTGACCTCAATTTTGCTACGCGCTACATCTAACGAAAGTTCGCGCCTACGGGACAGTAGCTTCAATACTGAACTATCTAACTCTGTGATCTCTTTACGAATCTCATCCAGTGATAGTGGCTTGGTCATCCGTATTGCTCCCAAAATTCATGTAAAAAAAAGCCTCCCGCAGTGGGGAGGCTTGTTTATTCGTCTTTCTTTGTGTCTTTACACGACGAAATCGCCTCCCGCGGTGCGGGTGGTAAAGGCAAAAAGAAAGAAAAACAAAATATTCAGTTTCATGGGGTCAATCTATGGGGGATTGCTTGCAGTGTCAAGGCGATGATACAGAAGAGCGGGGAATTTCCCCGCTCAGTGGCTTGACATCGGATGTTAGGCCGCGTCAGTGATCTCCTCTATCGGCTCGCCGGCGATGACGCCATCGCGACACTGATTTTTACCGCTTCTAGCGCCACGGTGGGCGGAAGGCTTGTGTTGATAGCGGTTGAGTTGGCGCTCCAGGCGCTGGCCAAGCAGGTTGATTGCAGCATACATATCTTCATGCTCTGCTTTGGCGAAAATCTTGTCATTAGGTACCGTGATTGAGGCTTCTATCTGATGGAGTTTTTTCTCCTGGGTAATGATGACATGGGGATTGATGAGTGCAATGTCGAGGCGCTCTAACTTACTGAATCTGGATTCGATACGCGCGCGGATAGAATCGGTGAGTTCAAGGTGTTTCGCGGTGATTTCGATGCGCATAGGCATTCTCCTCTTATCACTGTTTTCACTTTCTTCGTAGACAGACTATCGCGCTCTTGGTTCCGTTGGAATTGATCCTAATCACGCTTCTCACCGGCTGAAAAAGTTCCCGATTGGTTTGTGATGAAGTCACCAATTCTGCTAACGTGCAGAAAAAATCAACTTGAAAAAAAGGTGATTGTCTCCATGGCAAAAGACGCTGTCGAAACCGTAGTCAGGCGAAAGGTTTGGGACTTGCCTGTCAGGCTTTATCACTGGTGTCAGGCGGGGTTGCTGGTCGGTTTGTGGTGGACCGCGGAGCAGGGGGATATGGAGTGGCATCTGTTTTTGGCCTACAGCCTGATTGCATTGTGGAGTAGCCGAATTGTCTGGGGATTTGTGGGCAGTGAAACTGCCAGGTTTTCACAGTTTTTACGGTCTCCAATAGAAGCTTTCAGGTATCTGCGAGGGAAACCACATACAGCCCCAGGCCACAACCCCGCTGGGGGCTGGATGGTGGTTTTACTGATAACCTTGGTCGCGGTTCAGTTTGGATCGGGGTTATTCACCAGCGACGATATCTTTACTGAGGGGCCACTCTACAGTGCGGTTAGTAGTGACGTCTCCAGTTTGATGGGGCAGGTTCATGAGTGGAATTTTGATGTTCTGCTTGGTGCGGTTGCAATGCACTTGCTTGCTGTCGCTGTCTACGAATTGAAAGGCCATCGTCTGGTGGTGCCCATGTTTAGTGGGAAGCAAAAAGCTGGTGCACAGACAGTGGATGCGGTGATGCGGCCTGTTTGGATATGGTTGGTGATTCTGGCTGTGTTTGCCGGAGGGATTTATTACTGGTGGCAGCCAGAGATACCGTGGTGATCTAGTAAAGCATCTTTAGTAAAAAAGGCCGGCATAACCGGCCTTTATATTTGGTGGGGTGAAAACTATTCCGATGGAGGTGTGTAACCCTCAACATCAACATCTTCACCCTCGAACAAAAACTTCACCATATTCTGTTCCAGCATCTGGCGATGTTCGGCATTCATCATGTTCAGCTTGTGCTCATTAATCAGCATGGTTTGTTTCGCTTGCCACTGGCCCCAGGCTTCTTTGGAGATATTGTCAAAGATGCGTTTACCCAGTTCGCCTGGGTAGAGTTGAAAATCCAGGCCGTCGGCATCTTTTTGTAGTCGGGCGCAGAACACGGTACGTGCCATCAGTTGCTCTCCTGTGTTGCTAATGCAGCAAGTAGTTTTTTGGTCGGGGCGGCCAAGCCAACCGACGCAGGTTGCGCCAAGTTATACCAGAGCGTGGGGACGGATTCCATGCATAGTGACGCGCTTTGTTGTGTTGGGGCGTCAAACAACAATGGTGTGATTTCCAGGTGAAAATGGCTGAAGGTGTGGCGAAAAGGAGACATGGCCTTTGCCTCAGCCACTGATAGCCCTAGTTGTTCACATAGCTCTGCCAGAGACTGCGTCGAGTCAGCTTCTGGAAACCCCCACAACCCTCCCCACAGTCCGCTGGGCGGTCTCTGATAAAGCAATATGCTGTCACCACGTTTGAGTAGCAACATATGGGTATGACGGGTTGGGATCTGTTTTTTGGGTTTGGAAACCGGGAAGCTTTTCGGATTACCCGATGCAAAGCCCTGACACATCTCTGCGACAGGGCACTCTGCGCACAATGGCTTACTTCGGCTGCACAGTGTTGCCCCCATATCCATCATTGCCTGATTAAAAGCAGCGACCTCATTTTCAGGGGTTAACCTGTCAGCCAGAAGCCAAAGCTCTTTTTCTACCGTCGCTTTTCCCGGCCACTCCTCCAGCGCCAGCAGCCTTGCCAGTAAACGTTTGACATTGCCATCTAGGATAGGATGTCGCTGCTCCATGCTGAGAGACAAAATAGCCCCCGCGGTGGAGCGACCAATCCCTGGCAAGGAGATCATCTGCTCCAATGTATCTGGGAAGGTACCGCCAAACTGCTCAACGACCATGATGGCCGCTTTGTGCAGATTACGGGCGCGGGCGTAATAGCCTAGGCCGGTCCAATGATGTAGTACTTCATCCTGCGGTGCCTCCGCCAATGCTTGAACAGTGGGAAACCGCCCCATAAACCGCAGGTAATAGTCGATCACAGTCGCAACCTGAGTCTGTTGCAGCATAATTTCTGACACCCATACACGGTAGGGAGTTTTGTTTATCTGCCAGGGAAGGTCTTTGCGGCCACTAACGTGATACCAGCTGATGATCTTTTGGCTAAACTGCTGACACTGAGCTTCTGTGCTGAACACGGTACTCCTTAGGTTACTGTTGTTCGGGGTAAGCGACTGATAACTAATTACGGCCTGGCAGTGTACTTGGTTTGCTGTTGTTTTTGGACCTATCCGCAGTGCGGTTATGATTGCCAATCTCACTTGCACCTGCAGGCGTCGGTGTGGATAATTCCTCGCCCCTTGCCGATGAGTAAAGGCTCAGCGAGATGTTTCAGTTAATGATCTGTTTTTGAGGACCCAGTGATGAGCGATGAAACCAAGCGTGATGTGAATCAGGCCGAGTTTACGGAAGATGGCAAATATGTCCGGAAGATCCGTAGTTTCGTTCGTCGAGAAGGGCGTTTAACCAAACGTCAGTCCAACGCGCTGGAAAACCTGTGGTCTGTTTATGGCTTGGATCATACCAACGGCATCCTTGATATCAGCGCACTTAAGCCTGATGCCAAAGAGGTGGTGCTGGAGATTGGTTTTGGTATGGGCAAAAGCCTGGTTGAAATGGCCAAATCTGCGCCTGATACGCTTTATATTGGGGTCGAAGTACATCGCCCGGGCGTTGGCGCCTGTATCGCAGAGGCCGATGATGAGGGTGTTACCAACCTTAAAGTGTTTGAGTTCGACGCGGTGGAAGTGTTAGCTGATTGTATTCCCGACGAGAGTCTGGACCGAGTACAATTATTCTTCCCTGATCCTTGGCACAAGAAAAAGCACCATAAGCGTCGCATCGTGAAACCCGAGTTCATTGAAAGCATCAGGCAAAAACTGAAAGTCGGCGGTGTTTTCCACATGGCAACTGACTGGGAAAACTATTCAGAACATATGCTGCTGGAAATGAGCGAAGCGCCTGGATTCACCAACCTCTCAGACACCGGTGACTTTGTGCCTCGTCCTGATCACCGACCGCTGACTAAATTCGAACAGCGTGGTCACCGTTTGGGGCACGGTGTTTGGGATTTAATGTTCGCTAAGCAATAACTCTGTTTAGTCTTCGAGTACCAGAGCTTCTATGTAGGGGCTGTCGTTATCTAAAGAGACCTGATTTCGGGTCTCTTTTGCTTTATAGAGGGCGCGATCAGCGGCTTCATATATCTTGCCAAAACTTACATTGTGTCCGCTTGCGACACCAAAACTGGCAGTAACACGTAGGTTATTAATAAAGGTGTGGGTAGCGTAAACCTGCCTGAGTTTTTCAGCGCGTTCAGCGGCTTTTTTAGTCCCGCAGCCGGGTAATACAATCAGGAACTCTTCGCCACCAATACGTGCGACCAAATCGCTTTCACGGGTATTGGCCAGTGCCAAATCAGAAAACTGCTGCAGTATTCTGTCCCCAGTCTGGTGACCGTGGTTGTCATTTATTTTCTTAAAGAAATCGATATCGAAGATAACAAAAGCGACTTCATTTAGACGCGCATCTTTCAGCCAGTTTTCACTGCGGGCAACCGCGGCGCGTCTGTTCAGCAAACCTGTCAGAGCATCAGTATCCGCTAACTCTTTCAGTTTCTTTCGTTGGACCAGAACACGAATCACGTAAAGGGATAAGCTGATAGCCAATGCTAAACCCAAGCCTAACACCATCCACTGCAGTCTTTGTCGCTCTGCCGCGATCTCAAGTTGTCGTTCGTATTCTGTATTTCGGTTCGTTAGCTGCTGATTCTTGTTGGTAACACGTTCATACTCCATTTCAGCCAGCAGTGACTCGATGCCTCCTGCCACAAAGCTACGTATTCGAGTAATCAGCAGTTGGCGATAGGTGTTCATCGCCTGAAAGCTCTCGGTGGCATTTTGTTTTTTGGCTGCCAATTCCCCTTTGCTCAGGAATATCTCAAGACCCGCAAGCGAGTTACGTGTACTTCCCGGCAGTTGTTTGTGATGTATCTCTGCCTCTTGTATTGCTGCTTCCGCCAGATCCAATCTGTTGTTCGCCAGATACCAATTAGCCTTAAGACTGGCGAAGGTAAATTTTTCCAAGCTGGAATTAGCCAGCCTCTGGCCCGTTTCGATAGATCGATAGGCTGCTTCATAGGCTTGCTGAACAATATAAAGTCTGGCCAAACCCTCAGCGGCTTTAATTTTCAGGCTGGGCAGTGAGGCGTGAGTGGCGTAATCATCTGCGAGTATGTAGAGACTTTCTGCATTGTCCCAATCCGATTGCTGAAAGTAGTTTCGAGCAAGCACCAACAAGGTTTCGATCAACTTGTTTTGCGGCCCATTTTCTTTGAAGAAGGCGCGAGCCCCTGCTATCAAAGTGATTGCTTTTTCGCTCATAGCGACACTGGTGTAGAAATTGCCGTAGGAGAGGTCGATGTTGGCGTCAATACGCGCGCTGTTAAGTGGCTCCGCTATCTCTATTGCTCTACGCAGATACTCCACTGAGATTAATGAATTACCAAACTGGGTAGTAAAATTGGCGGCGAAAAGAAGGGCATCAATTGCGAGCTCATCATCATTGTAGTGAAGTGCCAGGTTGATCACTTCATTAACTTGAACCATCACCGACTGATAGTCGCGATGTTTAGCGTTAACTCTAAGCTGTAATAGCCAGGCATCGGCGTAGGCTGAGCTTGCTGTCTGCAGCGTCAATGCACTTTGTGCCAGGCCAAGTACATCTCGGATCTCTTTCTCTTTCGATGGCGCTCGGGCAAATAGCAGGTGAGCGCGGGTTAGGTGCAATAAACCTGACCATTCCAATTCCAAGTCTTCATTAAGCTCAATTTCTGCTTCGATGGCTGCAAGTTGACGTTCAGCCCGACCCAATTGTCCTTCATCTATGTATGAACGGACCGTTTCGAAGTCGGCGTAATAGTTTTTCGACTGCACTTTTGTGGGAAAGAGCAGGGCACTGCAAAGCAAGGCTATGAACGGAATAAATTGGAGCGCTCTCATACGGCGACGTGTCGGTTGGAATAAATTCATTTTAGCGCAATGGCTTAGCTAAACCTTATAAACTCTCACTTCAAACTGTTTTAAGTTTCTTAATGGGGGAGGGATCACACTGGTATACCGTCTTTAGTTATCAGTAGAATGAGCCCAATGGTTTCTCGGAGTTAGTTATGCGTATTTTTTGTCTGCTGCTGTTAAGTGTAGTGAGTACCTTCGTTTCGGCTAATTGGCATCAGCAGTATGCTGAAACCATGGGAACTCGTGTCGGTGTAGAACTCTGGCATGAAGATGAAGCAAAAGCCCAACAGGTTATGGCTGAAGTGCTTGCCGAGATGGTGCGAATCAATGAGCAGATGAGTCCCTACATCAATTCGAGCGAGCTAAGTCAGGTCAATAATAAAGCGTCTGATGAAGCCGTTGTGATATCGGCAGAATTGTTTGCTTTGTTAAGTAAATCCAATCGCTTTGCGGTGCTAAGTGATGGTGCATTTGATATCAGTTTTGCCTCCGTGGGATATCAATATGATTACCGTGACTCAAAGCGCCCCGATGCAGAGGCCCTGAATGCCGATCTCTACCGTGTCGACTATCGACAGATCCTGTTAGATGCCGAGCAATCCACCGTAAAGTTTGGACGCCAGAAGATGCGCATTGATTTGGGGGGAATCGCAAAAGGGCATGCTGTTGACCTGGGCATAGCGGTCCTCAAGAAGCATGGCATTAAACACGGTTTGGTAAATGCCGGTGGTGATACCCGTTTGATTGGCGACAGACGAGGGCGCCCATGGATGGTTGGTGTAAAAGATCCTCGAGGTGATCGTCAGGCCGTGATGCTTCCTCTCAGCGATGTCGCAATCTCAACATCTGGTGACTATGAGCGCTACTTTGAAGAGGATGGTGTCCGTTACCATCATATTATCAACCCAAGAACCGGGGACTCCGCACGGGAAGTTCAGAGCGTGACAATCCTGGCTCCTGACTCCACCACCGCTGACGCACTATCTACGACAGTGTTTGTGCTGGGGGTTAGCAGAGGCTTGGCGTTGGTTGATGAGCTGTCTGACGTGGATGCCATCATCATCGATGCTGAGAGGAAAATGCACTATTCCAGTGGTCTTGGGGCACCGGACTAGGTTCTTCTTGCGGCAGGTCAGATACAAAGAAGCCCCTTTTCAGGGGCTTCTTACATTGAGCTATGGCTGTTGCCCTAAGCAGCATTTTCCAGTGCTGGTTCATCGAAGCACTTGGCTGGCAAGCAGCAGCCCTCTTCGAACAGGACAATCGTTTTTCCGTCCGTAGAAATCTGATCTTCTTTGACCAGATCTTTTAGTACGCGCCCCACCGTTTCGCGGCTAGCACCCACCATACGAGCAATATCCATACGGGTATAACGGATCTGGATCCCCTCAGGGTGTGTCATGGCGTTTTCTAAGGTGCTGAGATAGCCCAGCTTCTCTTCTACACGCTCCCGAACACCCATACTGGATGCCGCTTGCACCTGTTTGATATAGGTTTGCTGGCGGGTGGCATTTTGCACCGCAAGCGTATTCAGCAGCATAGGCTCTTTTGCAATCAGCTTTGCTACCACGCTGTATGGAATTGCTATGGCACATGATGGTTCTCGTGCTCTAGCGATAGTGGTATGGCGAATTTCTCCCTGGCATTGCAAAAAGTATTCCCCCTCAGCTGCTAAAGAACCGGGCGCTGCCATGTCCAAAATAGTGCCTAATGTTCCTTCATAGGGCACACAAAGCTCAAAGCTGCCATCGGTAACTAAGAAAAGATGAGTGGCAACTGTATCAATATCGTAAAGGAGCTGGCCTCGGCGATAGGAAACTTCGCGTCCGTGTTGGGCCAGCAATGATAGGCACGGGTCGTTCTTCCAATAAGTCATAAGGCTACCTGATATGTGCGTAAGTAAACATCAACCTCGCGAGAAGTGAAAACTATCAAGCGAATGTTACATTCTTGAGAAACCTTGCAGGAATAAGCAGCTTGTGTGCCAAATGAAGTGAAATAATCATTTTAAATCAAACACTCCTTGTTAACTTATCTTTACGCTGGTCGATAAGTGTTCATTCATCCTGAAAGGGGCCTTGATATTAACTGATGATCTTTGGTTTTCTTAATTTTTTATCAATGTGTTTAGAAAAGCAGCTGTAAAGCTGCTTTTTTATACTGGGAGGGAGTCGGTGCTCTTATCGTTGAGGGGGAAGGTTTTCCATTTCGAGCAGAAAGTCTTCGGAAGAGTGGCAACTCCAAGGTCCAATAAGCTGTTTACGGGTTGGATACTTGGTGAAAAGGTTATCGCGATAGCTTGCTAACCAGTTTGTTACTGATTCGTAATTATCAGAAACTCTTACTCTGAAATAAAGGTCGTTAGAAAATATGCCAATATCTGTTTCTCCAGCATCAAAGTGAAACTCCCCTGCATAAGTGATTTGACCCAATTTAATGTCAAACGTGCCAACACATTTAAGAGAAATCACACCGATATCTTGGCCTGAGAAGCTATCCTCTGGCAGCCATATCACTTGAAAAAGTGAATATGTTCCAGGCGTAAGTTTAACGACAACGATTTCAGATGGGCCTCGTGCAACTAGGCCATTAAAGCTGTCTTCAAGGTCCGCATCGACCCACTTCCCTTCGACTAATTTTCTTGGGAGAAAGGTAATTTGGCGGTGTCCAGTTCTTAGACTCGGCTTAACTCCATTGATATGCACGCCCATTACCAAAAGCCCTTCGGTGTCGGGGTCAATGTCGGCGTTGGCAGGAAGTTGGTTGGTAGTTATTTCGCACCCAGATAGGATAGTTATCGCTAAAAATGCGCATATAAGCGCGCCAGTCCTTGGTTGCATAATTACCTCAAATACTGTCTTTTTGGTTTGTCGTTATTAAACCTGATAGAACTTGGTAGTTTCATGTTTTTACGCAAAAAACCGAGCTCGTAGAACGTGAAAGGACCTCCATGTCCTGCATACACTATCTAACTGCCAATAGTGCCATTAACAATTGGCGTAAATGCGGTCAGGCTATCCATCAAACTGGCATTGCCTAAACCGTGGCCAGGGAACTGCGAGGCGAAGTTACCTTGTTCACCGTGCAGTGCCATGTAGTTAAGCACGACACTTTCCACCAACAGGTTGACGTTGTTTGCCGCAGGTGTACCCGCTGTTTCAACAGATGCGTCTGGTCGCATATAGCCTATCTGTTGATGCAGCGCCTGAGCTTCAGGGCTCCCCCCCATCAGCACAGCTCTGCCGTTGGGGTTATAAACCAGGAAGAAGCTGGCGGCAGTGGATTGGTTGTCGCCAGTCCATTCACCTTTACCGCGACCTTCTACTGAATCGTCGATGCGGCCGTTACTTGCCACAGAACCATCACTGAACACGTAAAGCATCAGGGGCATACCTCGACGCGCCGCATACTCCAGGCAGGCTCCCATGCAGCGGCCGGCGCGTAAGTCTCGGATCTCTCCAGTAGCGCGATCACCAGTATGGTAATCAAAGCCACCCATGGTGATGGTGCCAGCACCGGCAAAGCCGTTGATGGCGAGTTTCATCACCGAGGCGGTTTTGCGGAACTCGGCTTCGCTATCAAACTCATCGATAGTAAAGATCCCGCCGGGGCCAACAATGTCTGGGTCCAGAGCGGGATCCAGTGTTGATGGATCGCCAAAACGATCTGCCAGATCTGCACTTTTCACATAACCACAGTTGACCATCTCTTTGATTACTTCGTCTGTGGTTACCTGAGTGTTGATGCGGCCGAGTTTGCGGTCACTGATACGCTGAATCGACTCCATTACGGCAACGGCGTCTGCTTGATCCAGCAGGCCGACTAAGTCACCGACATCCACCAAGCCGGTCACGTCGCTGGGACGGTCGATCTTAGTGGGACGGATCTGCGGGTCTATCAGAGCCGCAGGCGCCATTGAGTTGCCTCCAGAATCCGAGCTGCGTGAGCCAATCAAGGACATCAGTGAGCCGTCAGCCCCGGCACGGGCAATACCGTACATGGGGTTGTGAGGGTTATTACCCGTGTCGTTCTCCGAGCGAGCGGGGATCACGGCACCATTGATAGCGGCGCGAGTACCTGCACTGGTTTTCTCCATAATCCCAGCGAGGAACTGGCTGTCACTATGAAACGCCAGACCAAGGTCTGTGTTGATAAAGTCACTGGTACCTGTATCTGGGTTGGTAACCGCAGGTGTCATGTCTCCCGGCAATCCCAGTTTGGAGTAACCGGCAGAACTGAGGAAATCCATCTGTCCGCCACGGCCGCCTACCAGTACATTTGAACCAGCGATATTGGCACCGCCAGCTAGGTCAAAGCAGATAAAAGGAATTTTACCTGCACCCTGAACGGCAATACCGCAGGACTGACGCAGGGTTTCCAGATCTGGGCTCAGAGCAGCCATCGCATCGCGAGGGTTACTGAACATACTGAAAATTGAGGCGCCGGCAACGACGCCAGCCCCTTTCATCAGGCCCGCCGAGATAAAGTCGCGGCGAGTCATTGGGCGGCTGTGATCCCCAAATAGCAGGGGCGCATCGGGATGCAAAGGCTTTCTACGTTTGGCCATTGTATTCCCTCCTTTTATTGAAACAGCATGGCTGCACTGCCAAGAACGGCGGCACAGCTTGCTTTGACTACAGTACGAGTGCGGTTGGCATCACAGCCGTCAGCGCACACAGTGAGGCGATCTATTAGATCGTTCAGCTCGGATTCGACATCGGCGGCATCAGGCTGAGTCGCAAGTCCTGCTCCCAACATGTTTTCAACCAAGGGGTCGATGATCTGGCTGCGGCCCGTGGCATCAAATGCTGCGTTGGCACTGACACTGAAATCAAATCCCGGGAAGTAGGCAGTTCGTAGCGAACTGTCCTCAACCAGCGCGTCACAGTACTTAATCGCCAGCTGTGTCACCGCCATCTGATGAGATGACAGGAAGGTTTCTATATTGATAACTGAAGGTAATTGCTGCTGTACCGTCAGATAGGTCTCCTGTACGCCATCTGCTGTGGTGGCGACACCTGTCATGACACTCATACTGGCGTTGATTTCGGCGAAGTTTCGCATGCCTATATCTGGCTGCGGGTCCTGATCTGCAGGTGGGCCGGGTGGTACAGGAATCGGTTCGACATAAACATTTTCGTGTCCCGCGAAGCGTTCGAAAGTTAAGAAGAACTCATCACTTTCCGGTCCTTTCTCAAGGCCCACCAAAGTACCCAGCGAGCTAAGTACACGGGCTTCTGCCAGTGATGTTCCTGCGTCAACAGTAACATCCAAATTACCGTACGCCTGTCCGACATTGGCCTCTTTGCCATTGATACCCAAACGCATTCCCTCAATAGGTAAGCTGTCGGTCAGTGCCGCACCGTCAAGGTTTATCAGGTAAGGTTCGGCAAACAGGTAGCTGTAGTTATCAAACTGACTCACCTCGAACACCACATAGGTGCGCGGCAGATTGATCAGGTCACCCACCGAGAACAGCAGGAAGAATTTCTCGCCGACGCCGGCATCGAAGTTCTGTTTAATCTGCTCAGGCGTCAGCAAACGATTGTGGATCGCCAATAAGCGCACGCTGCCTGACCACTGTCGGTCACTCGAGACTTCATTCCCTAAGACCAGAGCATAACTGTCATCCCAACTGCCGATGGTGCCGCCAGCCTCGATATCGGTTAACGGAATTAGCTCACCGTTTACGTAGATTTGTCGGCCATTGACCGGATCAAAAGTCACGACCACATGTTGCAATGTTGCCTGCAGGATCTCATCTGCATCAGGCGTCGACAGCGCGGGCTCACCGTTACGGTCTGTGGTTGAACTGCGGTTAAGGAAGTCATAGTTATAAAGGGTTTGGCCCAGTGTAAAGTTCCGGTCTGTGGTGCCCGCAGAGTAGCTGACAATACGTGCTGGACCTTCCTGGGTGACATTCGCCGGTGCGAACCAGCCTTCGATACTGTACTCGCCTGTTGCAGTGATCAGTGAATGCAGTTTTCTCGATGAGGCGGTTGAAGCCTGTGCTTTACCGCTGTTAATCATCAAGCCCCAGCTGCCCAGCCATTCGACATCGCCTGAGATAGTCAGGTTGGCCGCAGGCTCCAGGCCACTGGTGTCGTAAGCCGTATTGCCTTCGCCGGTTTTGAACTGATAAAGCGCAACCAGATTTTCTTCAAAACGGCCACCTGAAGATGCAACCACACCGTCAGTTAAACGAACCGCTTTGGAAAGTACCAATTCAGGATCGATTTCGGTCAGGTCGATGGCGTCACTAAAGGCCTGAATTGCCGTTTCCATCTCATCAGCATCGCTGGAGCAGTTGCTCCAACAGTTGTGGAACTCGCTGCGTAAACGAACCACCAGTCGAGAGCGGCTTGGTGTGTCCAGGTCGATTTTTGACTTCGCAGCTTCATAGGCTGTTGAAGTGTCCGCACTGGCAAAGTAGGGCGATTGTGGGATCGCAGCATCATCACTATGACACTGAGCACAATACTCTCGGACGATGGGATAGATGGTGTTGATGTAGTTATCTGGTTCGAGTGGGAAGCTCTTGCTGGCGCCAGGCTCACGGATCACCGGATCAGTTAGCTCCACTTCGTTGCCGTCACCACCCAGGGTGCCACCCGCCCAATTGCTGATCCATTGCGTCATGGTTTCAGCACAGGCGGTATCGCTGTCCAGCCAGCAGTTATGGCCTCCGCCAACTTTAACCACCAAGCGAGAATCGCCGGGCCTTTCCAGATCTACCAGAGGGTTGGTCTCTGTATATGCCAAGTTGATATCGTCATCACGCACGAAATAGGGCGCCTGGTCTGTGTTGTGGCAGGCACCACAGCGGTTAACTGCTTCGAGGTTGTCCCACAGATTAAGCTTGAAACGCTGCACATCCGTGGTGGCGGGTGCAGGGCCGTTGTAATTGCCATCGGTCGGTTGCTGATTGCTGGGTGGCAGTGTTTCTGTATCGCTACCGCCGCCACAGCCATTGAGCAGGGCAACAGACGCGAGCAAAGCGATTAATACATTCTTCATCTCGGTCTCCTACTCGCCCATGCAGTACACGGCAGATTCAGCAAATACCTGCTTCATCTTGTAACCGCTGGCTTTAAAACTGTTCACCATCGAGGTGACCTGGGCTCTATCGGCGCCGTCAACAGGTGGTCTCAGGCAAACATTCTCGAATACTTTTTCTACCTGGCATTGTGCAAAAGCTTCTGAATGCGCCAGTTCCTGGCCCATGGTTTTGGCACCTCTGCCACTGCCAGGGAGCGAGTTGTCCCAGCCGAGCAGGGCATTTGTGCCTTCACGCCAGTAGTTGTCCCAGTCGTCGTTTTCGGTGACGTAGCCGTAGATAAAGTTATTGGCATTAATGCGGTATTTCTTAACCACACGGCTGCCGGTATCTGGGTCGAGCTGTCCACTGCTGTTATAGATTAAGCGACCGTTCTCGCCAGTAGGGTCGGCATCAGCATCGTATTCATAGTTGTAGTAGGCAAAGGCCTGTGCAAGCGGGTCCATGCCGTTATGGCAGCCAACGCAGTTGTTCATAAACACGCGGCTGTCACCACCAGGACTGCGAGTCACATCCTGACGAATGCGGTCAGGCATGCGGCTGGTATCGTGGACCTGCTCTAAATCGCGACACATATGATTCATCAGTGTGAAGCGGAACATGGCGCGGTTGGTACCCGCGATAAAGAAGGATTTTGCTGCGCCGCGGGTCGTCATTACCCCCGCGGTAGCTTCAGCTGGTAAGCCTGTCACGGATGATTGTGTCGACTGCACCAGCCCTGTTTTCAGGTTAACGTCTGCAGCTTCCATCGCTTCATAGTGCGCATTGTTGCTGACACTGTATGCGGGTAAGCCAAGTGAACCGTCACCTGTATACAGAATATCGCCCTGAAGTACCTGCCTGAAGTCGATATCATCTCGAATCATGCCGATAACTGTGGCGATATAATCATTAAAAGGAACAAAAACACTTTGGTCTCTGTTGGTCCATGGTGCTGCAAAAAGCTTCAGTGTGACATTGTAAAAATGCTCACTTTCCATGGCGGTATAGGCTGCACCTATGGCATCACCACCATCAATAGCGGTAGCCATGGTTGCAAGTGTGGCGGGTGTAGGAGGTACGCCTGCCAACCTATCATGCAAGCGCTTGGCTTGCTCCTGGCTACCCGCCTGTAGCGGACCAGAAATGGTTACACCGCCTATTAATAAGGCAGCGACTAATAACCGGGTCATGGCATGTCTCCCCAAACGTTGTCTTACCCGTGTTTTCGCCAACTCAGTAGAAACCTTGTGCTCTATTCGGCTTAGTTTCTACCCGTCGGCGTGTCCGGCGAATTGTTAACTAAATGTGACTGTTTTTTCACCGTAGCGGTCACAATAATACGTATTTCTCGTCACTTTTTTCGGATTTTCGTGACCTCCGTAGCTGGAATTTGCGATTTACGCTGTACATAATGCCCGCTCAATAATTGCAACGTTTATTTAACAATTACGCAATTATCGGTACCTGACATGCAGTTAACTGTTTGTCTTAAAAAGAGTAAGCATGATGTCCAATCTTGTTGTACAGCTGAAGTCGGCTAAAGCCAGGGTGGCAGTTGCAGTTTCTGCAGCGCTGGTCGGTTTAGCTGGTTGTGGTGCGGACACGACAGTGCGAAGTGAATCGCCTGATCCCGTGGTGGTTGATTATCCAGTGGCGTATGTGGCGCGACCGATACCCGTGGATGAAGAAGGTGATCGCGAAAGTGAAAGCATTCGCAGGCCTGCCGAGTTCTTCCCCGGCGCACAGCTTATTCTAAAAGATCGAGCGTCAGTATCTG
The DNA here is from genome assembly GCF_039544265.1 of Corallincola platygyrae. Classification (NCBI taxonomy): domain Bacteria; kingdom Pseudomonadati; phylum Pseudomonadota; class Gammaproteobacteria; order Alteromonadales; family Psychromonadaceae; genus Corallincola; species Corallincola platygyrae. The sequence continues at coordinate 114,646 of NZ_BAABLI010000013.1, forward strand.
CTGCTGAGACCATCCTGACCGAGGGTGTATTCGATGAGGGGGCTCTCTACGATGTCAAAGATCTCTCTGTATCGGTTGAAGGCGATAAGCTGCTTTTTGCCATGCGTGCACCAGAGATCGAAGATGCCGATGAGGAAGACCAACCCAAATGGAACCTCTGGATCTACGATCTCGAACTCGACACTCTTAATCCCGTCATCAGCGACTCGCTAACCGCTGAAGCGGGGCACGATATTGCTCCGCGCTTTTTACCTGATGGCCGTATCCTGTTTTCCTCTACGCGCCAGCGTACTGCCCGCGCCATATTATTGGACGAAGGCAAACCACAATTTACCGCGCTGGATGAAGACCGTCAGGAATCCGCATTCCAGCTTCACGTCATGAACGACGATGGTACCGATATTCAGCAACTGACATTTAACTTCTCTCATGATTTAGACCCTGTGGTGATGGATGATGGTCATATCATCTATACCCGCTGGGACAATATGGGAGGTCGCAATGGCATTCATCTTTATCGAATGAATATGGATGGCAGCGGCAACGAATTCCTGTATGGCTGGCATAGTCACAACGTTGGCACTGATGGCGACCGCATTGAATATGCTATGCCCCAGCAAACACCCGATGGCCGCTTAATGGTGATGTTGCGCCGTGGCCAGAATGAGTTTACCGGTGGTGAACTGGTTTATCTGAATACGACAGACTACACCGAGCTTGATACCCCGATTGCGGATGCTGCCCCCGGCGAAGCGCAAGAGTCTGCTACTTTTGGAGAGGTGCGGACTGATGATGGCATATCCATTGGCGGCCGCCTGTCCAGTGCATTTCCTCTGGTGGACGGTACCAATCGTATGTTGCTCAGCTGGAGCCCCTGCCGCCTGGAACAGCCGGAAGATCCTGAAGCGCCTGAAGGTGCTGAGCCTCTGCCACAACTCCCTTGTATTGAAGAGAACGTCGCACTGGAAGGTGTGACAGAAGCTGACCCGCTTTACGGCTTGTGGATATATGACATTGGCGAGGGAACTCAGCAGCCAATTGTGGCGCCGGAAGAGGGCATGTTCTTCACCGATCCAGTTGTGATGCAGGAGAGCCCCCGCCCAAGTTTCACTGAAGGCGAACTGGACAGCACTCTGGTTGATGAAAACGCTGCGGTTATCCATATCCGCAGCGTGTACGACTTTGATGGCGTTGATACTGTCGGCATTACCACGTTGCGAGACCCCGCTTTAACGACGGCAGCCGACCGCCCGGCACGTTTTCTTCGTGTTGTAAAAGGGGTGGCTATGCCTCCCGACGAAGTGGTCGATTTCCCGAATACGGCATTCGGTCGCAGTGCGGGCCAACTGATGCGTGAAGTGATTGGCTATGCGCCCATTGAACCGGATGGTTCGGTGAAGGTAAAAGTGCCCGCCAATGTGCCTTTGGCCATGAGCATCGTTGATGGTGAAACCATGCGTGTGGGTGAGCGACATCAGCAGTGGATCACTCTGGTGCCCGGCGAAACGCTGGAGTGTGGTGGCTGCCATACGTCGCAAAGTACCTTGCCCCACGGCCGTGGTGATGCTCAACCTGCGTCAGCTAATGCCGGAGCGCCTGAAACCGGCCAACCTTTCCCTAATACCAACCCAGCCTTGTTCGCCGATATTGGTGAGACCATGGCTGAGGTCGCCACGCGTATCAACGGCACGCCAGCGATAAGTGCGGACCTAAGTTATGTCGATATCTGGACTGATCCGGCGGTACGCACGCCAGACGAAGAGCAGCATTGGCGTTACACCGATATGTCGACCCCGGCTCCCAGCGGCGCAAGCTGTTTTGATAGTTGGACGTCTCTTTGTCGATTGCAGATTAACTATCTTGAGCATTTGCAGCCGCTATGGGAGTTAGACCGTCAGGTGTTGGATCCTGATACAGACGAGGTGCTACAAGACAACACTTGTGTCAGCTGTCATGGCATCGCCGATGCAGACGGCAATACCCAAGTACCAGCGGGCCAGCTGGATCTTCGTGGAGATATCTCTCCAGATGAAGCAGACCATGTGATCAGTTATCGCGAGCTGATGTTTAACGACAATGAACAGGAAGTGGTCGACGATGCTATTCGTGATGTATTGGTACAGGCGGTGGATGGCAATGGCGACCCACTATTTCAAACCGACGGTAATGGCGATTTGATTCTGGATGACGAGGGTAATCCGATCCCAGTGTTAGTTACCGTAACAGTGACCCCAAGCATGAATGTTGCGGGTGCCGCTTCAAGTAATCGATTCTTCGATCCTTTCCGTGCAGGCAACAGCCATGAAGGATTGTTAAATCCGGCAGAACTCAGATTAATTGCCGAGTGGTTGGACATCGGTGGGCAGTATTACAACACCCCTTTCTACGGAACAGGAGATTAAAGCCGGTATGGAGAAATTAGCCCTACTGGCTGCTTGCCTGATCATTTTGATGTTGCTGACTGTCTGTCCGGCAAGGGCGGCAGATTCTATGGCGGCAAGTGCCTTGTCTGTTGAAGCGACGCCACCGCCAGACTCTCCAGAGCCTGCTGAAGAGGCACCTACAGGGGATGAGTCCGGCTGGTTCGATTGGTTCAGTGAAGATGAGCGCGAGCTGGCGTTGGAGATCGCCGAACCTTACATCGAGTTACGCACGGGCCCCGGTCGCGGCTTTCCAATTTTTCATGTCGTAGAGCGTGGTCGACAGGTTGTTGTACTGAAACGTCGTACGGACTGGGTAAAGGTGAAGACACCCCGCCAGAAAGAGGGCTGGGTGCACGCCGATGATATCGAGAAAACCCTGGAGCAGGGGCAACGGGTAGTGTTTAACCGTGGTTCGTTTGATAATTTCCAGCAGCGCCGCTGGGAAGGTGGCTTCTCCGGCGGGGATCTGGAAGGTGCTAACCTGCTTTCTGCCTATATCGGTTACGCCTTTACCGAGAATCTCTCCATCGAATTCACAGCCAATCAGGCATTAGGTGATGTGTCAGACAGCACCCTGCTCGACATTGGTCTGGTTCACCAAGCATTTCCTGACTGGCGTGTATCGCCATTCTTTGGGGTGGGCGCTGGCCTGATCAGTACCGATCCTCATTCATCATTGGTTGAAACCGAAGATCGTGATGACGAAACACTTCATGCCGCCGTAGGCGCCAGAATCTATCTGGCTCGTCGCTTTATGCTACGCGCGGAATACAGACATTACATGGTGCTGACGGACCGTGACGAAAACGAAGAGCTAGAAGCATGGAAACTGGGTGTAAGCGTTTACTTTTAATTGCCGCGCTGGCGGCCTTTCCTGCCTTTGCCCAGGCAGATGAGACGTTTGAGCCAAAAGTTGAACGTCGAGAGATAGATGAAGCCTTGATCGACGATGAAGATTTTCAGGTCGGTGCTTATGCCGGTGTTATCAGTATCGAAGATTTTGGCTCTGAGTTTTTGTGGGGCGTGAAAGGTGCATACCACGTTACTGAAGATTTCTTTATTGAAGCCAACTATGGCAGCTCAGAAGCGGGGGAAACCAGTTTTGAACGCCTGTCCGGTGGCGCGCCTCTGTTGACCGACAGCGAACGAGATTACAGCTTTTACATGGCATCAGTAGGGTGGAACGCTCTGCCAGGTGAAGCTTTTGTTTGGGATAAATATAGCTTTAACAGTGCCTTCTACCTGCTTGCTGGCGTAGGCAGCACCGATTTCGCAGGTGATGACAACTTCACCATGGGGTTTGGTGCGGGTTACCGCCTGTTGGTGAATGATTGGCTGGCACTGGATATCAGCGGTCACGATTACATTTTCGATCTTGATGTGACCGGCGAAGACAAAACCACACACAATCTGGCGCTCACTGCCGGTGTGTCGGTGTTTTTCTAGAGGAGAGAATAATATGGCCTTTTTGAAGTCTCTGTTTATCGTTGCCGGTCTGGCATTGTCTGGTATGGCTTTCGCGGCAGAAGTAAAAGCGCCTGCGCCAGATTTCACCCTGAAGTCTGATAGTGGTGAGAACATTCGCCTTTCCGAGTTACGCGGTGAAATAGTGCTGCTTAACTTTTGGGCTTCCTGGTGCGGGCCATGCCGCCAGGAGATGCCAGAGTTAGATAAGTTGGCGATGGACTTCGCCGATCTGGGCGTGAAAGTGTTGGGCGTTAATGTGGAACAGGATCCTGCGCAAGGCAAAGCTTTCCTGAAAAACCTGCCAGTCAGTTTCCCGATCCTGTTTGATACCACTAACTCAGTGACCGAAACCTATCAGGTTGATGCCATGCCAACCACTGTGCTGATTGATCGTGACGGCCAGATCCGCTTTCATCACCGGGGTTACCAGCCCGGATATGAAGATACCTACCGCCAACAGATCAAGCGTTTGATCCGGGAGTAAACCATGGGTAGCGCAAGGGCAATCCTGATCCTGGTGACCTTGCTGCTTGCTTCCGGCTGCAGCAGCATCAAACCCTGGGTCAAACCCTATGAGCGACAGAAGCTGGCAGATCCGATTATGAGCTTCGACATGCATCCGATAGCGGCTAAACACGATGCTCACGTATTTGAGTCTCGTGAAGCGGCGCGCGGTGCGGACGGCAGTGGCGGAGGCGGCTGTGGTTGTAACTAAGCTAATCCGACATCTCTGTTTATTTACAGCGCTGCTGGCCAATTCTGTGCTGACTAGTTTCGTGCTGGTTAATCAGGCGCAGGCTGCGGTATTGCCTGAAGATCGTGCGGATATTCTCTACCACCGCTACGAAGGCGGCGGAATGACCATTGACGGACCGGCAGTGCTGGTGCGCAAAAGCGTCAGTGAAAAGGTATCACTCTCCGGTTACTACTACGCTGACGCGGTTTCTGCAGCCTCTATTGATGTGGTGACAACGGCCAGTCCCTACACCGAAGATCGCGACGAGTATCGTTTTGGCGTGGATTACCTGCACGGTAAATCCACCATGAGCCTTTCATACAGCAACAGTGATGAAAGCGATTACACCGCCAACACGCTGTCGTTTGGTGTCAGCCAGGATATGTTTGGCGATCTGACTACGGTCGCGCTGGGCTTTGCGTATGGTTGGGATGAGGTTGGTAAAAACGGTGAGCCTGAGTTTGATGAAGAGATTGACCGCTACAGCTACAGCTTTGGTTTGACTCAGGTTTTGACCGCCAACTGGATAGCAGCATTTAACTTGCAGGCGATCACTGATGAGGGTTTCCTGAATAACCCCTACCGCTCAGTGCGCTTTGTCGATCCAACTGTGCCATCAGGTTACAGCTATCAGCCTGAGGTTTATCCGGAAACACGTACCAGTGTTGCTGGTTCCATTACCTCAAAATACTACCTGCCTTACCGAGCTGCGCTGGGTTTTGAGGCCCGTTACTTTGATGATGACTGGGATATTCAGGCCTACAACGTGGGCGTTGATTACACCCACCCGATTGGAAATGAGTGGGTTCTAACTACAAGAGTTCGATATTACAGCCAGAGTGAAGCTGAGTTTTATTCCGACCTGTTCCCATACCGGGATGCTCAGAACTTTATGGCCCGTGACAAAGAATTGAGTGACTTTACGTCGATTACCGTCGGTATAGGTGCCACCTATAAATTGCCATTGGATGATTACACCGAGCGCTTTACCGGCTCGGCCACTATCGAGTGGGACCATATCGAATTTGATTACAACAATTTTCGCGATGCCCGGGAAACCGATGCCGTTGCTGGTGAGGAGTCTTTGTACTCGTTCTCAGCCGATGTGGTGCGGGCGTTTGTGAGCTTCTACTACTAGGCCGAAGTCAAGAAGAGCCATCAGAGTAGAACATCGCTCACTTTTATGAGTGCGGAAGGGGAGAGTTTATGTTTAGAGCCATGATAAAACGGATCTATCAGGCGACACTGCTGACATTGTGCGGTGCGCTTTTTATCACTGCAAACGTGACTGCGGAAGAGCAGCCACTAGCGGATAAAGTCGAAGCATTGAAAGAGCAGGTGGTCAAGCTCAATCGAGACCTGTTCATTCTGGAAGAAGATCTGCTGTTTCCGGCGACCACACAAGTAACCGTCTACCTGTCTGTTGATACCGGCGAATTCTTCAAATTGGATTCGGTTGAACTCAAGCTCGATAACGAGCGAGTGGCGGGATATCTCTACACCGACCGTCAGGTCAGTGCGCTTCATCGTGGCGGTATTCAACGTTTGTTTATCGGCAACCTGAAAGCGGGCAAGCATGAACTGACGGCATTCTTTACTGGTTTTGGCCCTGACGGCCGCGAATATCGACGCGGCGCTTCGCTGGCATTTGAGAAGGGCACCGATGCCAAGGTGCTGGAACTGCAGGTACGTGACGCGACTGAAACCTATCAGCCAGAGTTCAAGGTGGTTGAATGGCAATAGCGCGCTGGCGCCGTGTCGCTCGTGTTAGCCAGGTTTCGGCGCGAGCGGCTCTGATGCAAGCCGTCAGTTGTGTGCCAATTTTCGGAACCCACTTCTTATCGAAAGCAAGCCTTGTTCGTGTGCTCTTGGTAAGTACTTGTGTACTTGGCACTTCTTTTTCTACTGCAGTGAATGGGCAGGCGTCTGAAGTTGACCTTGAGCAGATAGATCATCTTCAGGCTGAGCTGGGATACCGGGTTGGCTTGTATGAGTATTACCAAGGTGATCCGTTGGCCGCGCTGACTTTCCTTGAAGTCGACAAAGTTCGTGTCGCTGAACGTTCGGCCATGGTTGAAACAGTAAACGCTAAAGATCGGGCCGATGCGCATCATGATCAGATCGCAAATGCTCGCTTATTGGAAGCGGGAATTCGGTTGGGATATGGATTACACCGCTCAGCACGCGCGCTACTCAGTCAACTCGTTGCGTCACCTACTCTGTCAGAACAGGGGTATGCCGAGGCGACACTTTACCTGGCTCAATGGCTCTACCTGCATCAGCAACCGGATGCCGCGCTGCGCGTATTAAAGGATATAGGCAGTTCTCTGCCCGAAGAGCAGGCACAACAGGCGGCCTACCTGGAACAACTGCTTGCCGTCAAAACTGGCCGGTCGGATGTCAGCACTAACAAAGATGCAGGTCCCTGGCAGCCATATCTGCTTTATAACCAAGCCATCGGTTATGCCCAGAGCGATGATAATGATAAGGCACAGCAAACCCTTGAGCAGGCGCTGACGCTAATCAGCCAGGGCCGTGCGGTAGAAGATGACAGTTGGCTGGATCTGTTGGCGTGGAGTTTCTGGTTCCCACCGACACCTCTGCCGTTGTCAGAGCAGGAATTGCAGTCTCTGCAGGACCGCGTGCACCTGACCCGCGCACGCCTGTATCGGCAGCAGGAAGACTATCCGTCTGCGGTGGATGCCTATCGTCAGGTATCTATTGAAGGCATGGCCGCACCTGAAGCCATGTTCAGTTATGGCTGGACCGCCTTTAATGCCGGAGACCAGCCACTATCTTTGAAAGCCTGGAGTGCATTAGCACAGCGAGAAGACCTAACCGCCGAGATGTTACAGGTGCATCTTGCGATCGCATGGAGCTATGAACAATGGGGTATGCAAAGCCAGGCGCTCAATAGTTATCAGCAGGCAGCTCAATCCTACCAACAGATCCTGGCTGAACTGCAGTCGCAAATTGACAGCTTGGCACCTGAAGCTTTGATGTCTCAGCTATTGCCTGATACCGATGAAACCTGGCTCAGTGACCAGGGCATTATCAAGGTTGCTTCACTGCCACGGCTTGACCCGTTGATGATCTCACAGCAGATGCAGGCAAGATTGATCGATGCTCGTGATCTGCGATTGCTGCAGCGCAATCTGTTGAACTGGCAACGCAACATGGAGCAATTTGATGACATGTTGGAAGTGCGTCAGCTCTCGCGTGAAGCACAATTGGCGGAGATCCAGGCGGCGCCACCACAAGCTGAATTCGACACGTTAAAAGCGGCGCGGGATCAAATAGCAGCTCAGGTTGCGCAAGCTGAGCAGGACCCGGAAGCGTTGGCGACAGATGAAGAGCTGGCGATCCTCAAACGCCTTAAGCGAGCCGAGCAAACCCTTTCGCAGCTGAAGGAGCACCCCAAATACGCACAGTACGCTGAGCGTCTGCGTCGTGTTCGTGGCACGCTGGATTGGCAGTTACGAGATGATCTGGTGGCCAGGCAGTGGCAACAGACTAAATCACTAAAAGAATTGGATAACCTGCTCCGTGAATCAGAGCAGCGCTTGACACGATTACAACGGATTGTGGATACGCCAAGCGAACAGCTCGCGTTGCAGCAGCGAGTGACCCAGGCGCAGCAAGATTTGACCCAGCAACTGCTGGCAGTTAACAGCACCTATGTGGCGTTGCGTCAGGAGATATTTAATTTGGTGTTGGGCGATCTGAAACGCCAACACGCCCTGGTAAAAGAGCACCTGGCGCAGTCTCAACTGGCGATCACACGCCTCTATGAACACTACCTGAAAATTAAACAGCAACAGGCATTTCCGCAGGCTGCACCTGCACCTTCTCCTGCAACCGAGGCCGACAAAGCCAATCCTGAAGAGATTGGCGAGGAGGGCGCATCATGAAACGAACGCCTGCCAAACTGATGGCCTTGTTGAAAACCGGGCTGGTATCGCCACTGGCGCTGGGGCTCTTGTTATCCGCCTGCTCCAGTACCGAACCTACTCAGGTGAAAACCCTGGCAGATTTGCCTGATATCGAACGTAAGCCGTTTCAGCGGCCTCAGGTAGATGTTTCTACGGAAGGATTGATTAACCAATATCAGGCACTGCTGGCAGTCAGTGATGATCCAAACATCCGGCTTTATGCCCGCTATCGCCTGGTCGATCTGGGTATGCTGCATCAGGAGCAAGTACTTGCCGAAGATGCCAACTTCGATACCGCCTCACTGGATGGCCTGATCGCCGATTATCAGAACCTGCTAGATACCTATCCAGATCAGCCCGATAACCATGCTGTCTTGTATCAGTTAGCAAAGGCATACGATCTCAAAGGTGACCTCACAGCCGCATTTGCCACTCTGACCAAGCTTATCCAACAGTACCCAGACTCGCCCCATGTCGCAGAAGCACAGTTCCGACGTGGCGACATCCTGTTCAGCCAGCGCCGATATGCCGAGGCTGAGCAGGCGTTCAGTGCCGTGATAAAACAGCCAGAGGCCAGCAGTTATCTTCTGAATGCCCACTATATGCGTGGCTGGAGCCGATTTAAGCAAAATCGCTACGACGCCGCACAGCGCGATTACCTGTTGGTATTGGATAACCTGCTTGAGGAACATACAGACCTTGAAGGTCTACCGCGCACCAAGCGCACACTCGCAAACGACACGTTGCGGGTGATGAGCCTGACCTTCAGCTATCAGGCCGGTGGCCCAAGTGTGAAAACGTTGCTGGATACTACCGGCGCTCGCGCCTGGCAGCATCTGCTTTATCAGCATCTGGCGGAGTACCAGTTTGGTAAAGAGCTTTATCAGCAAAGTGCCGAAACTTATCTCACTTATATCGACAATCACAGCAATACGCTGTGGGCCGCACAGTTCGATATTCGAGTGTTGGATATCTATCGCGAGGCGGGGTTCATCACTTTAATCCGGCCAGAGAAAGAGCGATTTGTCATCCTGTGGGGTAAACGCAGTGAATTCTGGCAGCAGTCAAATCCAGATGTGCGCGAACAGCTTTCTCCCCACCTGCATCAGTTCCTGTTGGAGTTGGGCCAGTACTATCATGCCCGTGCTCAAACCCAGAAGCAGTCACTTAGAACTGGCCAAGCATCAGCTTCGGCGCAGGAACAACAAGTGACCGCTGAAAAAGTTTATGCTGGTTACCGCCAGGCGGCCGACTGGCATCTGCAATTTCTGGAAACCTTCCCACTGGATCCCAAGACGCCAGAGATCCGCTTCCTGATGGCCGAAGCTCACTATGAAGCTCAGGACTACAACGAAGCGATTGCGGCCTATGAACTGGTTGCTTACGCCGCTGATGGTGAGCCGCTGACCAATTTAGAGCGCAGTGAGAAAGACTATCAGGAGCTGTTGGCCTACCAGCTAGTGGGGTACGACGCCACTGCACCGGTTGCTGCGCCACAAATGCGAACCGAAGCCGGTTACGCCGCACTGGTTGCCTATCAGTCCCTGCTAGCTTTGCCAGAAAGCAAAGCGCTGGAAAGTGAAGAGTTGCAGTTGTTGCAGCTCAAGCAAGTAAGATCGCAGCTGCGCTTTGCTGATCGCTTTAAATCGGATAGTCGTGCGATACAAGCGCAAACGCTGGCCGCACAATCCCTGCTTCGCCTTAAGCATTTTGATGAGGCTGCGGAAGTCGCTAAGCGTTTACTTGCATGGCAGCCAGCACCCGATCGCCAACAACAGAAAGTGGGCTATCTGGTGCTTGGTCATTCAGCGTTTGAACATCAAGCATTTGTTGAAGCCGAGCAGGCCTACCTGCAAGCACTGCAACGAATGGATAAGAAAGATGGTCAACGCTCAGATACCCTTAAAAAACTGGCGGCAGCTATCTATCGTCAGGGTGAGCAGGCTGTCGCGGCAAATGACAAAGCATTGGCAGTAAAACACTACCTGCGTCTTGGAGAGGTGGTGCCAGAGTCTCGCTTCCGTGAAAACGCGGAATATGATGCGGCGACCTTGCTGATGGAGATGGAGCAGTGGCCAGAGGCGATCGCTAACCTCATCCAGTACGCCAAACGCTATCCGAAATCACCGCTGGTAAAAGATATTCCTACCAAGCTGGCTTACGCCTATGAGCAGTCAGGCCAGTGGCAGCAGGCCGCGAAACAGTATCTGGTGTTGGCAAACCGCGAAGGTGATAACCCTGAGTCTCAGGAAGCCCAGCGTCAATCCTTGCTGGCAGCTGCTGAAATGTATGAAAAAGCGGATGACCTACCTAACTCAATAAATACCTATCGTCGTTACGCCCATGCTTATCCAGAGCCAATCCCGATGGCGATGGAGGTGCGTAACAAGATGGCTGAGTTCTACGTGCGCACAAACGAGCCACTTAAACGCAACTTCTGGCTGAAAAAGATGGTGCAGCTGGACGCCGATGCCGGCGATGCTCGTACTGACCGTTCGCGTTACCTGGCAGCGTATGCATCGCGAGATCTGGCGCTACAACAGCAACGCAGCTTTGAAGCGATTAAGCTCAAATTACCACTGCGCAAAAGCCTGAAAAAGAAACGTGCTGCGTTGGATAAAAGCTTATCGGCGTGGGAGCAGGTAGCGAACTATCAACAGGCCGAATACACCACGGAAGCGACCTATCGCATCGCAGAGATCTACGCCACTTTAAGTCGAGATTTGATGGATTCTGACCGACCCAAAGGGCTGGACGAGTTAGAGCTTGAGCAGTACGAATTGCTGCTGGAAGAGCAGGCTTATCCGTTCGAAGAGCAAGCGATTGAGGTACACCAGGCCAACGCTGAAAACGCCTGGCAGGGTGCCTATGACGACTGGGTCAAGAGAAGCTTTAAAGCGCTCGCCGAGTTGATGCCCGCCCAGTACAACAAACCAGAGCAGGAGGTGACCTTCAGTGACTATGCACATTAAACCAAGGTTGCTTCCAGTACGCTCAACGTTGTGGTTGAGCCTTATTGCCATATTGGTACTGAGTGGTTGCGCCCAGTTAACCGAACCATCACCGGAGGCATCGCAGGAAGTATCTTCGGAAGAAGAGATGACAACCAGTCCTGCGCAGGTTGAGGATGAAGCGCCTGAGACCGGTAGTGCGGATGAAGTGATCGACGTGGCCGACGAATCTGGTGTTCCTGTAGAGGGAGAGCAAGTAACCACTGACGGCGAGCCGACACCTCCGGCAAAACTGCCAAACCCTTATCTGGCATCTGAGCCCGTGCTTTCAGCACAGGTACAGGCACAATTTGAAGCGGCACTGACCACGGCCAAGTCGGCGACAGACGAAGCTAGCAGGCAGCAAGCCATAGAAGCGTTTGAGGCATTGCTGAATGAGCAGTCCAATCTGTCGGGTGCCCGGGTCAACTTAGCGCAGTTGTATCGTCAGCAAGGCCAATCGGAAACGGCGATAAAGCAGCTTGAGCAAGCCGTAGAAGATAATCCCAATAATCTTGCTGGTTGGAACCTGTTGGGCATTTTGCAGCGAGAGCAGGGTGACTTTGCCGCGGCAGAGAAAAGTTACCAACAAGCACTGGACCGCTGGAATGATTATGCACCTGCCCACCTGAATCTCGGCATTCTGTACGAACTCTATATGGGGCGCTTGGCTGAAGCGTTAAGTCATTACCAGGCCTATCAAGCGTTGCAGGATGAGCCCGAGCGCCGGGTTAAAGGTTGGATTAGGTTGATTGAACGCCGGCTGCCTGCAGAACAGAAAGACGGGGAGGGGGCATGAGGCTCTTTGGTAGAAGACTTTCGAGTGAGAAGCTCTCTGGTACAAGACTTTCGAGTAAAAGGCTTCCGAGGTTAAGAGTCCACAACGTGATAGCCGCAGGTTTATTTGCACTATTGCCTGTGGCTGCCGCAATGGCTAATGAGCCAGAAATCGTAGAACTGGAAAGTACCATTACCGGCTCTCAGGAGCAGCCAAAGGTGATTTACATCGTGCCTTGGCAGCAACCCGGAGACCCGAAAGCGATGGCGCAGCAGATCAACAGCTATCTGGATAGCCAACCCCTTGAATTGCTGGAACGTCCAGTTTTTCTGCGACAGCTGCAACAGTTTGAACAGCGAACGGCGGTATCTGACACCAAAGTGAGCCCCAAGCCGCAAAAATAAATGACAGTGGTCAAGAAATAGTTAAAAAAATGTTAACGAGAGGTATGCTGGGGCCCTCACGCTCCGCTGGTGTATTTGCCAGCGAGGCAAAACAGGCCCCAGGCCTCGCATTCGTCTGAAAGTGTTTTTATTGAGGTTGAACAGACTATGGACGCATACAACACGGTGATCCGCTTCTTCCAAGAGGGCGGCCATTTTATGTACCCAATTGCTATTGTGCTGGTATTGGGATTGGTGATCACCCTTGAACGCTGGTTATTCCTCAGCGCGACTGGACGTGCCAATCGCAAGGCTGCCAAACAGGTTCAGGGCAGTCTTTCTTCTGGTGATTACCAGGGGCTGGTCAAGCAGGCGGAAGGCTCCAAAGCGCCACTGCTACGCGTACTCTCTGCCGGTATCATGCGCTTGAAAGATGCTCATCGCCGCGAAGACGTCGAATACGCCATGGAAGAGAGCATCATGGAAGTGATGCTACGACTGGAGAAACGCACCCAGTACCTCGCGACCCTGGCCAACATCGCTACCCTGCTCGGCCTACTGGGTACCATTATCGGTCTGATCGCAGCCTTTACCGCGGTAGCAAACGCTGACCCAGCCGAGAAAGCCAACCTGCTGTCGCAGAGTATTTCAGTGGCAATGAACACCACCGCCTTTGGTTTGATGACAGCGATCCCGCTCTCTATCTTCCACGCCGTTTTGCAAACCAAAACCAGTGAAATCGTCGACAGCCTTGAAGTAGCCGGTATTAAGTTGCTCAACATGCTTTCCTACAAACGGAAAGCCGAACCGGAAGCGGCTGGCAGCAGGGGTTAACCCATGAGGCGGTTGAGACGTCCGCAAAAAAAGGACGCAGAACTCGATATCACCTCCTTCATGAATCTGATGATCGTGTTGGTGCCCGTGCTGCTGCTCAGCATGGTGTTCTCCCACATCTCAGTGCTGGATATCCAGCTACCTGAAGGCGGTGCAGACAATCCGGATCAGAAAGATCCGCCGAAGATCCTTGAGCTGATCCTCCGTAAGGATGGTATGGCGCTGAACTACCCTGCCGGTGTGCCGTTAAAGCGCATCGCCAACAAAGAGGAAGGTTATGATTTTGATGGCCTGTCTCTGTACCTGCAGGACCTCAAGCGCGCCTTTCAGCAAAAAGGGATCGAGAAGCGTGACATCGTGATCCTGATGGAGCCGGACACCGACTATCAGACTCTGGTAACCACGATGGATACGGTGCGTTCATTCCGCGCCGTCGTTGTAGCCAGTCCTGTTGACGCCGAACTGTTTCCGGAGATCTCGCTCGGGGATGCCCCCGCCTTACCAGCGCAAGCAGGAGGTAAGGGATGAAAAAATCAATGAGAGCCAGACGGCTGGCACGCCATCACCGCCGACTTGGCGGCGCGTCCAAGCTGAATCTGGTATCACTGATGGATATCTTCACCATTCTGGTGTTCTTCCTGATGGTGAACTCATCCGAAGTGCAGGTGTTGCAGTCTAACAAGACCATCAAACTGCCGGACTCGGTCGCAGAGCAAAAACCAGAAGAGACGCTGGTGATCATGGTCAACCAGGAAAGTCTGGTGGTGCAGGGCCGACCCATTGCGCAAACGGCGGATGTGATGGCAGGAACTGAAAACCTGATCCCAGCGCTGCACGAAGAGCTTAAGTATCAGGCGCAACGACGCCCGGAACTCAGCGACACTGAAAAACAGCTCGGTCGCCCGGTGACGATTATGGGAGATGCTTCCATACCCTATGAGTTGCTGAAGAAAGTGATGGCCACCTGTGCCGATACTGACTTCCGCAATATCTCGCTGGCGGTAAACCGTAAGTTCGCTTCAGAAGACGCTGATGCTGCAGCGGAGGAGGGCGAAGGGTGACCATTAGTGTAGTTAGTCGCTCCAGCTTCGATATCGCATGGCAACGTCGTGAAGGGGATGACCAGCGCTTTAACCGCTTTCTCATCATCGGTTTGGTGCTATTACTCTGTATTGGTATCGCGATACCGTACATCAATGTGCCGGAAGTTGAGCGTGAGAAAAAAGAAGCGCTGCCGCCACAATTGGCCCGTGTGATCATCGAAGAGAAGAAGACACCGCCGCCTCCACCGCCGAAGCCCAAGCCGGAAGAGAAGAAACCGGAAGAGCCAAAGCCGGAGGAAAAAAAGCCTGAGCCGAAACCTAAGCCAAAGCCAAAAACAGTGGCTGAGGCGCGGAAAAAGGCATCAAAAGCTGGCTTACTGGCGATGCAGGATGATCTCGCTGCCATGCGCGAATCTCTCGACGTGGGCGCACTCAAGAAAGACAAACTCAACAAAGGCTCAGGTGATGCCGCGAAAACATCGCGGTCACTGATCACAGGCAAAGCGAAAGCAGGCAGTGGTGGTATCAGCACCGGCGGCCTCAGCAGCGATGCCGGTGGTGGCACATTGGCTGGTCGTGACACCATGATTGTGGATGCGCCGCCAGAGCTGGAAGATGAGCAGAAGAAAAAGCGTAAGAACCGTGACGGCCAGTTGGCCAGTCGCAGCGAAGAGCAATTGCGTATGGTGTTAGAGCGTGCCAAAGGCAGCTTATATACCCTCTACAACAGCGCACTTCGTAAAGACCCAACGCTGGAAGGCAAGGTGGTGTTTGAGCTGGTGGTTGAACCGGATGGCAGTGTCAGCGCCTGTAAGGTGGTGAGCTCGGATCTGGACAATAAGAAGCTGGAACGCAAGCTGGTACTTCGCCTTAAACTGCTCGATTTTGGTGAAGCCAAAGTGGCAACCACCAAAACCCGCTGGTCGATTGAGTTCTTACCAAGTTAACGGACAGGCAACTGTTTGCAACTAAGTCCAATATGAGAAAAGCCGCGATTATCGCGGCTTTTTGTTGTCACCTCTAAACCACCTCCTATGGAGGTGGTGATCGGCAATTCGGGGCTCTGCCCGTAGAGAGCCCATGCTACA
>NZ_BAABLI010000014.1:0-341580 GCF_039544265.1 Corallincola platygyrae
AGTTAGGAGTTAGTTAAAGCAGAAAAGCACCCTTATAGGGTGCCCAAAAGCAAAGCCACCTGCTATGCAGGTGGATTATTTACAGCTGCGCTCTTATGAAGCGGTCGGCGCTTCAGGGCTTGCTACACCAGAACCATCGCCAGGAACCGCTTGTGTTCCAGAAGACGCACCTTCGTCAGGAGATACTTCAGGCGCAGGGGCGCGATACTCATGTGTGCGGATCTGGATCAGGATCCCCATCAATGGGTGGTCGATGTAATGCAGCTCACCACTGCGAAGTCGTCTGGTCTGATTCAGACGATAGCTATACAGGTAAGGTTCCATTTGCTGCTGTGCAACCAGCGTTCCACCGGCTTCCGGATCTTCCTGCTGGCCAAATGGCAGCGTTTCGGCTGCGAATTCATCGGTAACCAGTTCATCAGCAGAAAGTGTTGGTTCGGGGGCCGCTAGCAGTGATGCTTCTCCATCGACTGCTGAATCATCTTCCAGCGACGTTGCACCTTCGATGTTTTCCGCGACAGGAACGATGCGCTCACCTTCGATGTGATAGCTGAAATCTGCATCGATGTAGAGGTAGTGTTCAAGATATACGCGGAACAAGCCATCAAGTTCCCAAACGGGTAACACTGGCTCTTCTGGCGAATCAGTGACTTCTGACAGTATTTCATCGCTAGATGGTTGAACTGGCTGTTCACCTTGCCCCTCCTGTGCCTCTAGCAGGGCAACGATATTATCCTGCACCTGCTGCTCTGAAAGCGGGGCTTGCTGTTCAGGCTGGTCTGAAACGGGAGTGTCCATTCCGGAAGAGTCCAGGCCTAAAGTGTCTGCACCGGAAGCCTGCAACTCACCGTCAGGGTTGTCCGCAGCAAGGCATTCACCTTCGAAAGTGACAGTACCTTCGGGACAATCAAGCAGGCTAGGTGTTGGCTCAATCTCTAATGTTGTTGTGCCATCAGGATTGAACTGCTCCGAAAAATCTCTGCCTGCAAACAGGTGCCAGCGCGGACTGCCCCTGCGTGGCACCATCTCTTGGCGCCAACCGGTGTGAAGCATTAATTTGAATTCTGGACGTTGAGAGATCACCTGGCGCTGCTTGGTCAACTGCAGCGATGACTCATCAATCAGATAAGGCGCTTTGTCCTCTGAGGGCATGGACGGCGCTGTGACGACCTGGGGTACATTGGCCAAAGCCTTATGTGGTTGCGGCTCTGTCAAAGCAGTTTCAGCTGTGTCATCGCACACTGGTGGCAGGGTCGTTTGCTCTTCACCAGCAACTGCTTCGGCCAAGACGTCATCACCACTTGCATCTGAACCAGGCGCTTCCGGGCCGGGTTCGACGCCCCCTGTATCATCGATGGGTGCGTTAGTGGCCTGGTCATCGCCCACAATCGCATCTGCCGGGATACAATGGGATTGTTCTGACGCTTCCGGTTCAGGAGGAAAGAGCAGCGGCGCCAATAGATCAGGCGCATCTTTTGTCACGATACGTTGAGATTCTGACGGCCAATGTTCGTTTACGCTGCTTGCAGGCACATTTCGAGTAAAAAGAATCACTTCAACTTCGAACCAGCGAGGTTCCATCTGTTCTGCCTGTACACTCGGCGCAGCTGTGATACTTGATGCCAGCAAGGTAGGCACCAACAACTTGTTGAGGAGGGGACGTCGCGTCATCAACCTCTGTCCTTATCTGTTAATTCACTGCTATGTTTTCTGAATTCTGCCAGCATTTGCTCTATTAATGCCAGTCGTTGTTCATAGCTTTGTGACGGTATGACAAACCTCAGCTTATCAGCACCTTCCAAACGGTATTGTGCAGGCTGGGTTTGAATCAGTTTAATGATAAATGCCGGATCTACCGTGGTTTTGGCATTGAACTCTACTGTGCCGCCTTTGGCATGGGCATCAATGCGAGCAATGCCCAATTTCTGCGCGTGTAACCTGAGTTCGTTGACACGGAAAAGGTTCTTGGCTGGCTCAGGAAGCAAACCAAAGCGGTCAATCAGTTCAACCTGCAGCTCATCAAGAGATGACTGGTCGGTTGCACTGGCAATCCGTTTGTAGAAAGAGAGCCTCAGGTTGACCTCAAAGATGTAGTCATCAGGCAGCAGAGCTGGGATCTTTAACTCGATCTCGGTCTGTTTGCCCATATCCTGCTCGAGGTTTATCTCTTCGCCACGCTGAAGGGCTTCAACCGCTTTCTCCAACATATCCATGTAGAGACTGAAACCGATGGCGTTGATCTGGCCACTTTGCTCGTCTCCGAGTAATTCGCCTGCACCACGGATCTCAAGATCGTGTGTCGCCAGGGCAAAACCTGCGCCTAAATCCTCCAACTGCGCAATCGCTTCTAACCGTTTTTCAGCATCTTTGGTCAGGCGCTTAGGTGGAGGGGTGAGCAAGTAGGCGTAGGCCTGGTGATGAGATCTACCAACACGACCACGAAGCTGATGCAACTGTGCCAGACCTAAATGGTCGGCCCGGTCCATGATAATAGTGTTGGCAGAGGCAACATCGATACCTGTTTCAATAATGGTGGTACATAGCAGCACGTTGTAGCGTTGGTGATAAAAGTCTGACATCACCTGTTCCAATTCGCGCTCTCGCATCTGACCGTGGGCGATGGCGATACGCGCTTCAGGAACAATGGTACTCAACTCTTCGAAAGTGCGCTCTATGGTATCTACGCTATTGTGCAGGAAATACACCTGTCCACCACGGAGCAACTCACGCATGATCGCTTCACGGATCAGGTGTTCATCTCTTTGCCTGACGAAGGTTTTAACCGCCAGACGTCTGGCAGGTGGTGTCGCAATGATGGAGAGATCACGCATCCCTCCCAACGCCATGTTTAATGTCCGTGGGATCGGAGTTGCGGTAAGCGTGAGAATATCGACATCGGCGCGCAGCGCTTTGATTTTTTCCTTCTGGCGAACGCCAAAGCGGTGCTCTTCGTCGACGATGAGCAGTCCCAGATCGTTAAAGTCGATCTGTTGTTGGATCAGCTTATGGGTGCCGATAACAATGTCTACCTTGCCTTCAGCCAGTTGATCTAACACTTGCTGCGTTTGTTTCGCCGTGCGGAAACGTGAAAGTACTTCGATGGAAACTGCCTGGCCCGCGAAACGATCACGGAAGTTATCATAGTGCTGTTGAGCCAACAGGGTAGTGGGGACCAGTACGGCCACCTGTTTACCATTGCTCACCGCAACGTAGGCTGCCCGCATTGCTACTTCAGTTTTACCAAATCCAACATCACCACAGACCAAACGATCCATCGACTTCTCAGCGGCCATGTCTTTGATGACTGCGTTGATCGCCTGCTTCTGGTCTATCGTCTCTTCAAATGGGAAGCTT
The DNA here is from genome assembly GCF_039544265.1 of Corallincola platygyrae. Taxonomy (NCBI): domain Bacteria; kingdom Pseudomonadati; phylum Pseudomonadota; class Gammaproteobacteria; order Alteromonadales; family Psychromonadaceae; genus Corallincola; species Corallincola platygyrae. The sequence goes on from NZ_BAABLI010000014.1 coordinate 3,355, forward strand.
TCAGCAAAGGCTTCATACTCGTTGTCCAGCTTGAAGCTGACGCCAGTTTTCGCCGCGCGGTTGGCGTAGATATTGAGCAGCTCTGCGGCGACATCGCGTACTTTTTCTGCCGCTTTTTTCTTAAGTCGGCCCCAGGTTTCGCTTCCCAATTTATGCAGTGGAGCGTGTTCTGGTTCGGCACCGGAGTAGCGGCCAATAAGATGCAGCGAGGAAACCGGGACATACAGTTTGTCGCTTCCGGCGTACTCCAGAGTTAAGAACTCGGTCTTGATGCCACCTGCTTCGAGCGTTTGCAGTCCCGCGTAACGTCCGACACCGTGATCAAGGTGGACCACCGGCTGACCTTCCTGAAGCTCAGCCAGGTTTCGTATCAACTGGTCAGGGCTGAGGCTACGGCTGCTTTTCTGACGTCTGCGCTGTTTTACGCGATTTCCAAACAGCTCGGTCTCAGTGATGATATTGAGAGGCAGAGAGCTCAGATAAACCGAGTGCTCAAACGGCGCAATGAGAATGCCGTAAGGGGCGTCAGTATCTATAAAGTCGTAAATCGAAACCTGTTTTTCAGGCTTTATTGAGGCTTTACCCAAGAGTTCTAACAGCGCTTCTTGGCGGCCTTCTGATTCAACCACAAACAGCGTACGCCCAACCTGTTGCTTCAGGTACTCGATTAGGTGAGTCAGGGGCTGAGCAAACTTATGGTTTACCGCGATATCTTCAACGTGCTTGGCGCCTAAGTTAGAACGCCCCACCTTAGTTGGCTGAACCTCTTTAGATAGCTGTGCTCTGGGCCATGCTTTCAGCTGGCCAAACAGCTTGTTGGGCTCGATAAACAGGGAAGCGGGTTTGAGTATCGGCCTTAAAGGATCGACTGAGCGGTCATGATAGCGCTGTTCAACATCTTTGAAAAAATGCTCTGCAGAGGCGACCAGATCGCCAACCTGCAATATCAAGCTATCTTCTGGAAGGTAATCAAACAGTGAGCCAACGTTTTCATAAAATAGCGGCAGATAGTATTCGATACCCGCAGGGAGTAGCTTCTTGCTTACTTGTTGGTAGAGCGACTCTTTGGCGTTGCTAACACTGAACTGTTCGCGGAACTGACTGCGGAAACGTTCGATCGCGTCATCATCAGTTGGAAACTCGTGTCCAGGCAGCAGTTCAATCTTTTCAATCGGAGACTCTGAGCGTTGTGTTTCAGGATCAAAAGGACGAATTGAATCTACTTCGTCGTCAAAAAAATCGATACGAAACGGCGTCTGGCTTCCCATAGGGAACAGGTCAAGGATCGAGCCGCGAACACTGAATTCACCATGCTCCAGCACCTGTTGAACATGATGGTAGCCGGTTCTGCTGAGCTGCTCTTTGAGCTGGTCCAACGCCAGTTGCTGACCATTTTTCACGACAAGTGAATGGCCTGCGAGATATTCTGGTGGCGCGGTAACCAGCGACAAGGTCGATATTGGAACAATCAGCGCGAATTTAGCTTTGCTCGCTTTTGCCTGTTGCAAGCGGTACAGCGTTAAAAGCCGTTGAGAGACGATATCCTGATGGGGTGAAAACGTATCGTAGGGCAGCGTTTCCCAGTCCGGAAACAGCTGGGCATCGATCTCTGTGCCTTGCAGCAGATGTGATAGCTCAGACTCGAGCCTTATCGCATTCGGTGTATCTGATGTGACAACGACGGTTACACCAGCTTGCGCCATGATCGCTTCGGCGATGGCAAGAGACTCTGCGGTAGGAAGCGCTTGTCCCCATTGCTGGATATCACCAGCTGCCTTGGGCAGCTGGGCTTTGAAAAGAGTGTTACGGCTAGATTGGCTCATTAGTCCCTGAAACGTTTGGTTAGGTCCTGGTAATCATCAATGCGGCGGTCGCGCAGATAGGGCCAAATGCGACGTACATCCTCGCAGCGATCTATATCAATAGTGGCGGTTAATATAGTGGCTTCTTCACCAGCATGGGCAAGAAATTCCCCTTGTGGGCCTGTGATGAAACTATTGCCCCAAAACTGAATACCCGGGGTCGTATCCGCAGGATCTGGTTCATGCCCAACGCGGTTGCAGCTCAACACGGGCAGACCGTTGGCGATGGCATGTGCTCGCTGAATGGTGATCCATGCGTCAGTTTGACGTGATTTTTCAGCGTCATCATCTCTTGGATCCCAACCAATGGCCGTGGGATATATGAGTACTTCAGCGCCCGCCATCGCCATCAGTCTGGCGCCCTCTGGGAACCACTGGTCCCAACATACCAGCACTCCGAGTTTGCCTACTGAGGTTTCGATGGGTTCAAAACCCAAATCGCCGGGCGTGAAGTAGAATTTTTCGTAAAACCCAGGGTCATCAGGGATGTGCATCTTGCGATATTTACCCGCGATGGTGCCGTCTCGCTCTAACACCACCGCTGTGTTGTGATACAACCCGGCGGTACGGCGCTCAAAAAGTGAAGAGACAATAACCACATTCAACTCTTTGGCTAGTTTTCCCAGGGTATCGGTACTGGGGCCTGGGATCGGCTCCGCCAGGTCAAACGTATCCACGTCCTCTTGCTGGCAGAAGTAACGGCTCCTGTGCAACTCCTGCAGCACCACAAGCTCAGCTCCGTCCGCTGCCGCTTGTCGAATAAGGTCACAGGTGTGGGCCAGATTATCAGTTACATTGTCGCCGCAGGCATGCTGGAGTAGGGCGACGTTAAGTTGCCGGGACATGATTAGTGCTCCGATTGTGGTTGCGGATAGGCAAGCGTGCCTTTGGGCAGCTGCATCGTCAGGCAGTGAAGACTACCAAATTGCGCGATGATTGACAGGCAATCTACGCCTATCACTTCTCTACCCGGGTACGCTTTTGCGATGACATCTAGCGCCAGGGCATCTGCGTCATCCTGGTAAGTAGGTACGAGCACGGCACCATCGATGATCAGGTAGTTGGCGTAAGTAGCGGGTAATCGATTTCCCTTTTCATCGTACTTAGCCTTTGGCCAGGGCAACGGAAGTAACGAGTATGCTTGTTGCTGGCGGTTCTTCAGTTGCTTGAGCTCCTGCTCCATCGCTTTAAGTTCGTCAAAATGGGCATCATTCTCATCATCACACGCCACATAAACCAGTGTGTCGTTCGGCGCAAACCTAACCAGCGTATCTATGTGGCTATCCGTATCGTCACCCTCCATAGCGCCCTTGGTTAACCAGAGGAAATGATCTGCAAACAGGTGCTCTGACAGTGCGGTTTCGGTTGATGCCTTATCGAGCGATGGATTACGGTTTGGGTTAAGCAGGCACTGCGCCGTCACTAACAGGGTACCTAAGCCATCACTTTCGATGCCGCCACCTTCCAATACTAAAGGGATGGTTTTTAGTGGTGTTTTGAATACGCCTTGTTCTTGTAAAGCGTCATTGATCAGGTTGTCTTTGTCGCTTTCGTACTTGCCGCCCCAACCATTAAAGGTGAATGAAAGCGGCTGCATCTCATGGCCATTGAACACAGTGATTGGACCATGATCGCGTGCCCAGGTGTCATTGCTCTCGGCGATAAGGATCCTGACGCGTCCCATCTCGACGCCCGCCTTGTTTAACAAGGTAGCGATATGTGCACGCAATGCCAGGTCATTGGCAACGATGATTAACCTTTCGAATCGAGTTACCGCTTTGGCTAATTCGATAAAAACGGCTTCTGTTGAGGCTAAGTTATCGGCCCAATCCGTTCCTTTATGTGGCCAGGTTAGCATGACGGCATCTTGTGGGGCCCATTCTGAAGGCAAGTGGGCAGAGCGCTGGATCACGCATCTTCTCCTTTTCGTTTTTCGGCGCGCTTTTTTAACAGCTTTGATTGCACATGCAAAGTGGCGCGTATCAGCAATTCATGATCTGACTCCCTGAGTCGACAGAATTTTGCTGAGACATGGAATTGCTCTTCCACCGATTCGCAACCTGTTACCTGGGCGTAGGCATAAACTGCGCTGGCTTCATCGTGAAGGAACAGCTTTACCTGCAGATAACTGCCTTCGGTGACTGCCTTGTCAGATTCATAGATAAACTCGCTGGCACCAAAGCTGACGGTATGGTGCCTGAGCTCTGGATCGTCTTGCATCGAAAGAATGTAGCCCATTATGACATTAATTTTTCGTGCCTGTTGTTCCAGAAACGCTGCGATTTCGTCGCCAGTATCACCCATATTTCTGAGCGCGCGCGCGGTCCCTGAATCAACCGTCGATACTTCTGATGCCAGCTTAAACGCGTCGGGTATCTCGTCGTCCAGTTGCTCGAGAGTCGGGAGCTCTGAGTCGTCAACGAGGGGGGTGACGTTGAGCGGTAAACGGTGAGGCACTGAAAAATATTGATCACTCATAGGCTATTTCAACCACTTGCTTGTTATCCGGCGTCATAACCTTTTATTATCCCCCCTGTTTACGCATACATACAACTAAAGCGTTAATCCGCAAAGGAAGTGATGTTTCATCCTGCCAGCCTGTTTATCGGTCTTAGATACAGCCGCGCCCGAAAAGGGCATGGATTTATCTCGTTTATTAACTTCTTCTCCATCACCGGCGTTACCCTCGGGGTTGCTGCGTTGATTATTGTCACCTCTGTGATGAATGGCTTCGAAGGCGAGCTAAAGCGTCGCATTTTGGGCATCGTGCCGCAGGTGACTATTGAAGCTGCCGATGCGCCGTCCACTAAAGAGTGGCCATCGTTAGTTGACCGGGCATCAACACACCCCAAGGTTCAGGGAGCAACACCTTTCATCGCTGCTGAGGGTATGGCGCAAAGCTATAAAACGCTTCGCGGTGCCATGATTTATGGTGTATGGCCCGAATACGAACGTCAGCTTTCGACGATCGGCAATCACATGATTGCCGGTGAGTTGCGTAATTTGGAAAGTGGCAAATATGGCGTTGTGTTTGGGCGGGGTATGGCGGCCAAACTTGGTGTAAATGTTGGAGATACTGTTCGCTTGATGGTGGCGGAGGGCAGTGTCTACACCCCAATGGGAAGAATGCCCAGTCAGCGCAGATTTAATGTTGTCGGCATGTATGAAATCGGTGCTGATATCGACAGCTTGGTGGTTCTGATCCACGGCGAAGATGCCGCCAAGTTAACCCGTAAACCCAAGCAAAGTGCTGAGGGTGTTCGCCTTTACCTGGATGATGCATTTGATGCCGACAGGGTCGCCAGTGAATTGGCCCAAAGCCTTGGAGAACAATGGCACCTGGATACCTGGAGCAAAAGTCAGGGCAAACTGTTTGCTGCTGTGAAAATGGAAAAGAACATGATGTGGCTACTGCTTTCTCTGATCATTGCAGTAGCGGCATTTAATATTGTGTCAGCCTTGGTCATGTTGGTGGGTGAAAAACGCGCCGAAATAGCGATTCTGAAAACTCTGGGACTTACCCCAGCAGGTGTGCAGATGGTGTTTTTACTCCAAGGCATATACAACGGTGTGCTTGGCACCTTGTTAGGGTTGGCCATTGGCAGTGCGGTTGTGCTCAATTTAGACGTGCTGACTCCCATCTTAGGGTTGCCCCTCGTTCCGGCACCGGGCATAGGTATGCGGCCTATGCCGGTGGATTATCAAACTGGCCAGGTGGCTTTGCTGACCCTGACGGCAGTTTGTCTTTGTGTATTAGCAGCCTATTATCCCGCGCGTCGCGCATCTAAGATTCAACCAGCGGAAACATTACGTTATGAGTAAACCTTTATTGGTGTGTGACGATGTCACCAAAACCTATCAGGAAGGAAGTCTGACTACCGAGGTGCTCAAAGGCGTCAGTTTGTCGGTGAATGAGGGGGAGATGCTTGCGATTGTGGGTTCATCAGGATCGGGCAAAAGTACGCTCCTGCATCTTATGGGCGCATTGGACTCGCCCTCCAGCGGTAAAGTTGAGCTTGATGGCGATGATATCTACTCCTTAAACGCGACCCAGCAATGTCGCTTGCGTAACGCCAAGTTAGGGTTCGTCTACCAGTTTCACCACCTGCTGCCAGAGTTTAATGCGCTAGAAAACGTTGCGATGCCATTGCTTATTGGCGGTACCAATGGCAAAGAAGCGAGAAAAAAAGCGGCGGATATGTTGGAGCAGGTTGGTTTGTCCCATCGCCAGAAACATCGCCCATCTGAGCTTTCCGGGGGGGAGCGTCAGCGCGTTGCCATTGCCCGTGCTTTGGTGACAGAGCCCCGATTGGTGCTGGCTGACGAGCCAACGGGAAATCTGGATGCCAAAACCGGCGATGCGGTGTATCAATTGATGTTGGATTTGAATCAGCGCCTGGGTACCAGTTTTGTTGTGGTGACACATGATTTAGCGCTTGCTGAGCGATTACACCGTAAGGTTTCTCTGGTTAACGGTCAGCTAGAGGAGCAAAGCAGCTAATGCGGCAGTTAGCACTTTGGGTGGCTTTCAGGTTCAGCCGGGCCAGACAACGAAATCGTTTTATATCGTTTATTTCTGCATCTTCAACCATGGGCATAGCCCTTGGTGTGATGGTATTGATCACCTTGCTGTCAGCCATGAACGGTTTTGAGCAGGCGCTTAAAGATAAGTTGCTATCGGTGGTGCCTCATGGTGAGGTGACTGCCGTACGCGACCCGATTACAGACTGGTACAGCTATGCTGGCCCGTTGTTATCAGACCCTGCCTATGTTGCTGCTGCACCGTTCGTTAAGTTCAATGCCATGCTGGAGCGTGGGGGTAAGATGCGCGCTATCGAAGCGCGTGGCGTTGACCTTGATTATGAGTTTGGTGTGTCTGGTATTGATCAGTACCTGCTGCCGGAGCCTGCATCTACCTTGGTGGAAGATGAGCTATGGCTGGGCGTGGGGATTGCAGAGCATTTGGGTGTGGATGTAGGGGATAAGGTGATGATGCTTATTCCAACGCTGGATCCTGAAATGAAAATGCGCCCCCCTGAACGCAAGTTGTTCACTGTTAAACGTCTTATCAGCATGGGTGGTGAAATGGATGCCCGAGCTGCATTGATCTCCATTAAAACAGCGTCAGAGTTGGGAGGTTGGGATCGCGGCGTGCAGGGGATCCGATTTAAGTTTGCGGATGTGATGCAAAGCCCTGCTTTAATTCGTGCCGCAGCCTATGAGATGCCACATTACCTTTACATCAGTGATTGGACCCGTACTCAGGGACATTTGTACAGTGATATCCAATTGGTCCGTGGCATTGTCTATCTGGTTTTAACACTGGTGATCGCCGTGGCCAGTTTTAATATTGTTTCGACCTTAGTGCTGGCTGTGCAGGATAAACAGTCGGAGATCGCCATCCTAAAAACCATGGGCTCAAGCAATGGCATGATTATGCGCGTATTTATGTTCCAAGGATTGTTTAATGGCTTACTGGGTAGCGTCATAGGTTCAGTATTGGGCGTGTTGCTGGCGGGGTCTCTTGGAGATATCGCTAAGTTTGTTGAATCACTGACAGGCCAAAAATTGCTGGATCCAGAGATTTACTTTATCGACTTTCTACCGTCGTTGCTGCAACCATCCGATGTGTTGGCGACAGCCATAGTCGCTGTAGTTCTGTCTTTGCTGGCAACACTATATCCCGCCTGGACGGCGAGCAAAGTGCAGCCCGCCAGCGTATTGGGACAAACGATTTAACCTCAGATTATTTTGATGTTTCGTTAGTTCGCTGCTGGCGTTGACGCCAGTGGCGGACTATCGAGTAGCGCCAAAACATGCGGATAATGAAGTAGCCCAAGGCGCCAGCAATAATCCCGCTGATCCCGCAACCTACCAGAAATGGATAGCCAAGGTGAGTGAAGCTGTCTACCACGCCTTGCCAGCTGAGTTCGAAACTAAACTGCTTTTCACTATTCCCAGTAACCCAAACACCCACCAGATACGCGCCATAAAAGATAGGGGGCATGGTGATGGGATTGCTGATCCAGACCAGCGCCACGGAGAGAGGCAGGTTGGTTCTTACCAGAATAGCGATAGATGCAGCGAGTAGCATCTGAAACGGGATAGGCATAAACGCACAAAACAGCCCAACAGCAAATGCGCCAGCTGCAGAGCGTCTGTTTAAGTGAAACAGGTTGGGATCATGCAGAAGGTTGCCGAAAATTTGTAGATATTTATGCGACTTCACGGTTTCATGGCTGGGCATCACCCGCTTTAACATCTTTTTTGGCATATAGTGAATAGACCTGATCTCAATCGTTTACGTCTGGCATTTGCAAACCGCTCTTTTTGGCTTTATCGCTGGCGCAATTATAGCCGCCAATCTACCAATCGTTCCTTCGCCCTGGATTGCTATTGCTACCAGTGCGATAGCGCTTTGCCTTCCCAAAAGGCTTGCTCCCTTTGTTCTGGGCGTGCTTTTAGGGCTGGGTTGGATTAGTTTCCATAACCAGCAATACGAAGCTCAACTGGTGCCGGATGCATTTGCGGGGCGAGACATTACCACAACTAATAAGATAATTTCATTACCACAGCGCATAGATGATGGTTGGCGATTCGTTGCGGAAACAAAGCAAGAGGGTGAAGAGGCGTGGCATGGTACCTTAAGGCTGAGCTGGTACCGTACTGACGAAATTCCAAAGATGGGCGAAATATGGCGCTTTGATGTGCGTTTGAAACCTCCCGTCGGCTTCGCAAATCAGTCAGGCCGTGACTACGAAAGATTCCTACTTAGCCAAGGGCTACACGGCACGGGTTATGTGCGCAGCAAAGCGCCTGAGCTACTTAATCAAAAACAAACCGCCAGGGCGTTGCTGCGGCAAAAACTATTGGTTGTTACTGAAGACTCTAATCATCAAGATCTGATACTTGCCCTGGCGATGGGAGATCGTAGCCTATTAAACTCGGATAGGTGGGAATTGCTCAGGGAGACAGGGACTGCCCACCTTATTGCGATCTCTGGGCTACACATAGGTTTCGTTTATTGGTTAGTGAACGGGCTTTGTAGGGTTTTTAACACTCGTTTGAACGTCACAAGCCAATATCCCAGAGCGCGAATGATTATTTGTTCATTGTTCGCGTTGGGCTGTTGTGCGGTTTACGCCCAAATTTCAGGTATGGCGTTGCCAGCACAAAGAGCGTTGTTGGCCATTACCGTTTGGTGTGCGTTGCAAGCGCTGCAAATACGACTTTCCAGAACCGAATTGCTTTTGGCCTTGTTGGCAGGGGTTATTATCGTTTCCCCATATGCGCTTTATGGCATAAGTCTTTGGTTGAGTTTTGGTGCCGTCGCCAATATTGCCTTACTGAATTGGCTTTGGCGCAAACGTTCGAGAACCAATTTTGTAGGCCGGCTCATTTATGTGCTGACTTTCCAACTGGTACTTTCTGTTTTGCTGGTGCCTGTGTCTTCACTTCTTTTAGGTTTTTTTGCTCCCTTATCCCCTTTGGCAAATATGGTGGTTGTGCCGCTGATTACGCTGTTAACCCTGCCATTGATGATGTTGCTACTTGTTATCCTACCTATTTCGCCCACGTTTGCTTCCTGGTTGGCGATACCTATCGATGAGTTGTTCTCGCTTTTTGTTTATTGGCTTACTTTAATCACGCAGCTTGATCTTGGTGTTATTGAGTGGCCTTCAACCCTACTTGTGTGCTTATTTGCCGCGCTGTTAATTACATTAAGCAACCGCAGGCTATGGCCTATGGCTGTATGTATCGCATCTATTCCGTTGGTGATGGCGTTTAGGCAGATCGATGATCAGTCGTGGCAGGTGGATGTGATTGATGTGGGGCAGGGGCTGTCGGTGGTCGTGCAATCTGAAAACGACGTATTGGTATACGATGTTGGAAACAGGTTTCGCTCTGGGTTTGTCGTCGCTGAACACAGCCTGCATCAGGTATTGAAGGCGAAGGGAATACGAAAGATTGACTGGTTGGTTTTGAGTCATAACGACATTGACCATGTCGGAGGCGCCCAATCCACGTTAAGTAAATTTGACGTGGAGAACATTATGCAACCCAAACCAGATAGGCAGAGTGCGCGTTTAGGTAATTACCATTATTGCCGCCGGGGACAGAGCTTTCGGCTGGGTGATTTGGAAGTTAAGGTTCTTCATCCTGCTAACCCTCTAACCAGAAACAAGAACAACCATAGCTGTGTTTTACATATTTCAGACGGCCATCGCAGTATCCTCTTAACCGGAGATATCGAAGCGTCGATCGAAAAGGCTTTAGTAGAAAAGCGGCTCCAACTTAAAGCAGATCTGGTTGTTGCGCCTCATCACGGTAGTAAAAGTTCCTCTTCGGCCGCCTTTATAGAGGCAGTAGAACCGGATTACGTGGTATTTAGCCGCGGCGCCTATAATCGATACGGAATGCCTCACTCTGGTGTGGTAAATCGTTACCGGAACAGCGGAAGCCGGTTACTTGATACTGCATGCCTTGGCCAAATTACTCTCAAAATGGCCAAAACCGAGATAGAGGTGACTAGCACCAGGGTGGATGGCGCATCATTGTTTTGGCCATTTTGGTATCAGAGTTTGTCGGGATGTCGGCGAGCGATGTAGAATAACCCGCTGATTTTAAATTAAGAGTTTCGAATGCAAAGCGACACTGCCAATACGCATCATTTTAAGCGCCTGCTTTCTTACATTAAGCCGTACAAAGCGGCGTTTATCGCCTCCATTATCGCCATGATTGGCTATGCCGGTGTCGACTCACTTTTTATCTACTCGATCAAGCCGCTGATTGATGAAGGCCTGACAAACAAAAATCCCGAAGTACTTACCTACGCGCCACTGTTTGTATTAGCAGCATTTGTTGTTCGCGGGATCTGTAATTTCGTGTCTACCTATTGCCTGGCATGGGTGGGTAGTAACGTGGTTATGACGATGCGTCAGGCGCTGTTTGAACACATGATTAAGATGCCCGTGCCGTACTTTGACAACCAGACCACGGGACAACTGATATCCAAGATCACTTATGATACTGAGCAGGTCGCAAATGCCGCCAGTAAGACTCTGATTATCATTGTGAAAGAGGGCGCATTTGTGATTGGAATGCTGGCGCTGATGTTCTATCAAAGCTGGCAGTTATCGGCGATCTTTTTGGTGATAGGTCCGATTATCGGTGTCGTCGTTAGTTTTGTGAGTAAACGTTTTCGCAAGATTAGTCGTCAAATCCAAAATGCCATGGGCACAATCACGACTTCTGCTGAGCAGATGCTGAATGGTCATAAAGTGGTGCTTACCTTCGGTGGCCAAAAGCTGGAAGCGGAGCGGTTTTATAAAGTGAATAACCAGACGCGGCGCCAGAATATGAAAATGGTCGCTGCCAGCGCCATCAGTGTGCCAGTGATTCAAATCATCGCATCTTTTGCTTTGGCGACGGTATTGCTGGTGGCCAGCATGGATAGCATGCTTGAGACGCTGACGCCCGGCACATTCACTATCGTGATCACCTCAATGATTATGCTGCTGCGTCCACTTAAACAGCTGACCTCTGTAAATAGCCAGTTTCAGAAAGGTATGGCTGCCAGCGCCAGCATCTTCTCAGTGTTGGATGAGGAGATTGAAAAAGATACCGGTGAGAAAACGGTTGATCGTGTATCCGGAGATATAAAAATCGAAGGATTAACCTTTACCTATCAGGGCAAAGAGGCGCCAGCTCTCAAGGAATTGGACCTGCACGTTGAACCCGGGAAAACGGTGGCCTTGGTGGGCCGTTCGGGTAGTGGTAAGTCCACAATCACCAGTTTGCTCACACGCTTTTACGACTATGAGAACGGTAGCATCAGGGTCGATGGTATTGAACTCCATGACTTTACCCTGGCCAATTTGCGTTCTCACTTCGCTATCGTGTCACAGCATGTCACGCTGTTCGACGACACTATCGCCAACAATATTGCCTATGCCTGTGATGAAAGTGTTACCCGAGAACAAATTATCGAAGCAGCGAAAAGCGCACATGTAATTGAGTTCACGGATCAAATGCCAGACGGTTTGGATACTCAGGTTGGAGAAAATGGCGTGATGCTGTCAGGGGGACAACGCCAGCGTATCGCAATTGCCAGAGCGCTGCTGCGAAATGCGCCAATACTGATCCTCGACGAGGCGACATCGGCACTCGACACCGAAAGTGAGCGCCATATTCAAGGGGCGCTGGAAGAACTGCAAAAGAATCGTACCTGTTTGGTTATAGCTCATCGCCTGTCCACCATTGAGAATGCAGATAAGATCGTTGTGCTTGATGGGGGTGAGATAAAGGAGCAGGGGACACATACTGAGTTGTTGTCCAAAGATGGGGCATACGCACAGCTGCATAAACTTCAGTTTGGTGATTGATGTTCACGCCACTTCCTAATGCCTGGTATGACAAAAGTGTTTGGCCGTACATCTTACTGCCATTTTCTTTGCTGTTCTGGCTGATTAGCTCAATCAGGCGTTGGTATATATGCCGCTTTAAACAAGTGACGGCTGAATTGCCCGTTATTGTGGTTGGCAACATTTCTGTCGGTGGAACGGGCAAAACCCCCTTGGTGGTTTACTTGTGCGAACAACTTGCCGCCGCAGGCTATCGACCTGGTGTTGTATCCAGAGGATATGGCGCAACTGCCCCCTCTTATCCGTGGCCTGTTAGTGGCGATTCCAAAGCATCAGAAGTAGGGGACGAGCCACTTTTGATTCACCGGCGTACCGGCGTTCCTGTTGTTGTAGGGCCTGATCGGGTCGCTGCTATTCAGTCACTTACGAATAACTATGACGTTGATGTGATAATTAGTGACGATGGTTTACAGCATTACAAAATGGGCCGACAGATCGAAATAGCGGTTGTAGACGGCCAGCGCCAGTTGGGTAATGGCTGCCTGTTGCCTGTGGGACCACTAAGAGAGCTTAAATCCCGGCTTAGATCGGTAAATTTTATAGTTCAAAACGGCGATGGCCATGGGATTGAAACCGATTTTATAATGACGCTTGAATCCGCTGATGCCATTGCTATAGGAAACAGCGATAGTGCCAAGGTCAGTGAGTTGGGTCCTTTAACTTTGACCGCAGGTATAGGCAATCCCAGTCGGTTTTTTGCTGCTGTGGCGAAACTAGGTGGTGATGTTAGAAAAGAGGTACCGCTGCCAGATCATTGCGGTTTGGATTTGGCGATGCTTGAAGGCCTTAAACAATCGGAAACCAAACTACTGATGACCGAAAAAGATGCGGTCAAGTTAACAGCGGAACCGGCACAAAAAGAGTTTTGGTACCTGCCTGTTAATGGCGTATTGTCTTCAGATCTATCACAAGCCGTGATAAAGCAATTGAAAAGCTAGGTTAAACAAGATGTTAAATGACAAAAAACTACTGGAAATCATCGCCTGCCCCTGTTGTAAGGGCAAGCTAGTTTTAACAAAGGATAACCAAGGCCTGCTTTGTCGCTTTGATAAGCTTGTTTTCCCTATCGATGAAGGCATCCCCGTTTTGCTGGAGAATGAAGCGAGGGCTGCTACCGAAGAAGAGATGGCGTAACTGTTCTAACTAAATGAACAAATTGATACGGGCCAAATAGTTAATTGGCCCGAGCACGAGTATCGTGCAGCAATTAAACACATGCTTTAAGCTCCTTTGGCCAGCCTAACAACTCCAACCTGTTGGCTAATCATTAACCAATGCTGGACCCACACGCCTTTTAAGGGCATAGTGACGTAGATCACACTTAATGTGCGCTAGATCAGTGCGCACTCGTTAATGATGTCCAAAATGCCAGCTTATATGTGGGCAAGGGAAAAGGCAGGGGTAGAGAATGGTTGAAGCGATGGCCGGACTGCTGTTAACAGCGGCAGGTATAGTTGTGTTATCTAAGCAATTGACACTATTGAATCACTCCGGCAAGCGTTATTTTGATTCGCTCAACCGAGGCAAAATGTTTAGTTGGAAAGCAGAAGATCTGATGCGAGTCAGGCGCAGCTTATCTTTTGGTAAGTACTTCATTGGCGCATTGTCTTTTGTACTTGTATGCACCGTATTAGGCTCGATCTCAGCACACGTTGTTCCCTCTGCCTCTTTCGTTTGGTTGACCATAGGCGTAACCACGCTCTGGGCATCGCTCCAATTTCCCGGCGAATTTAAAAAAGAGCTGTTAACAGGCAAATCATTATTGGTTGTCTGCTTGTTCTTACCCTGGCCCATCTTATTGATGGACTGGATGGTTGAACTTCACCCCGGGGTGTTGTTTGGATTTTCCCGCGATCTTTCCCTGTTTGGCATAGAAGATCCCAACCGATTTATGTTGGCTTTCTACCTGTCGGGGCTGCTTACCGTGTCGTTGTTTGCTCTGCGGACGTTTATTCTGATAGCGATGTCGCTACCTGCATTACTACTGGCTAACTGTTTTCGCGCACAACAACATCTGATTCAATGCTCTCACTGGTGTTGGGGCCGCTCTACGGTTGCGGCAACGGCGGTTGTTGCTGGTATCTATTTGAGCTGGATCGGCTAGTCGGTTTAAGGAAAAGAAAAAGGCAGCTTAATAGCTGCCTTTATTGTTTTTTAATAGCGAGACAGGTTATCTGTCTTCAATGCCATTAAACGACTTGTCGATTTCACCAACGTAAAGCTGACGAGGACGACCGATCTTCTGGCCTTCATCACTCATCATCTCATTCCAGTGTGCTATCCAGCCCACGGTACGTGACAGAGCAAAAATCACAGTAAACATATTGGTTGGGATACCAACTGCTTTCAGGATAATACCCGAGTAGAAATCTACGTTGGGGTAGAGCTTCTTCTCAACGAAGTAGCTGTCTTCCAGCGCAATGCGCTCCAGTTCCATTGCAACGTCCAGCAGTGGATCCTTAATGTTAAGGCTGTCCAGAACTTCGTGACATGTTTCGCGCATCACTGTTGCACGAGGATCGTGGTTTTTATAAACACGGTGACCGAAGCCCATCAGGCGGAACGGATCGTCTTTATCTTTCGCGCGGTCGATGAACTCAGGAATACGCTCAACAGAGCCTATCTCTTCAAGCATCTTCAAGCATGCTTCGTTTGCACCACCATGCGCAGGTCCCCAAAGAGACGCGATACCAGCAGCGATACACGCGAACGGGTTAGCGCCAGATGAGCCTGCCAGGCGTACGGTTGACGTAGAGGCATTTTGCTCGTGGTCGGCGTGCAGGGTGAAGATTCGGTCCATCGCTTTAGCAACCACCGGATTTGGTGTGTACTCAGCGCATGGTGTTGCGAACATCATATGCAGGAAGTTCTCTGCATAAGACAGGTCGTTTCGTGGGTACATAAAGGGCTGACCCACGTTGTACTTAAAGCACATTGCGGCAATGGTCGGCATCTTAGAAATAAGGCGATAAGCCGCTATTTCACGATGACGCTCATTAGCGATGTCCAGTGAGTCGTGGTAGAAGGCTGACATGGTTCCAACCATGCCGCACATGATCGCCATAGGGTGGGCGTCACGGCGGAAGCCTTGCAGGCAACGTGTTAACTGCTCATTGAGCATTGTGTGTTCAGACACGATGCGACTGAATTCAGCGTATTGGGCCTTGTTTGGCAACTCGCCATAAAGCAGGAGGTAACATACCTCTAAGTAGCTTGCGTTTTTGGCAAGGTCGTCAATGGCATAGCCTCGGTGCTGTAGGATACCTTGGCTACCGTTGATGAAGGTTATAGTCGACTCGCAAGATGCGGTAGACAGAAAACCTGGGTCAAACGTGAAATAACCATGTTTGCCGAGGGCTCGAATGTCGATGACGTCATGACCCGCGGTACCGGAAAGCACGGGGAGTTCTATCTCCTGGCCACCGACGTGAAGAACAGCTTTCTTCTCCGTCATTTCAGGATTCTCCTTGTTGGAATCGTAATAATGCTCCCAAAATAAAGCGCAGTATTATTAACCGTTGTTTGTAGCAACTGTCAAATTCACTACGCATCAAATCCCATCTTGGATGCATATTAAGTCATTCGAGCATCCGAGTGACTGTACATCACCTCTTGTATCAGAGATTTATTTCAGACGGGAGTAGAATTCTCCCTGATACAAATCAAAATTTAAAGAATTGTAATAAAAAAAACTCACCGATATACTGGCTGCCGTTACCGCCGCAAACCCATATGGCAAGCGGGTTTCACGCTCCTAGATGGTGCAATTCAAACAACTGTTTGCTTGAAATGTGATCCACTTATCAAATTTGGGGTAATAATCAATTATCTCGAAAGTAATATGGTGGTTGTAACGTAAATAATTACGACATTAAAAAAATAAATAGAGGCTCTTTGGAGCTGAGTGAGTCGGAAGTGAAAAAACAAAGACCTGTTAACCTAGATCTCACGACAATACGCTTTCCAGCGACAGCAATCGCGTCAATCCTTCACCGCGTAAGTGGTGTGATAATGTTTTTCGCGATAGCAATTTTGCTTTGGCTACTAAATCAATCTTTAACGTCCCAGACCCATTTTGACCAAGTGAAAGCACTGCTTGATGGTTGGTTCGTCAGTTTTATCCTTTGGGGGATCCTGACGGCACTGGCTTATCACTTTGCAGGTGGTGTTCGCCACTTGATGCAGGATATTGGTTTTTTCGAAGAGTTAGACAGTGGTAAGCGTTCTGCTCATGTAGTTTTCGCCATTACTGTTGTTCTTTCCGTTTTAGCGGGGGTATGGGTATGGTAACTAATGCATCAATGTTTGGTAGAAGCGGTGTCCATGAGTTTGTACTGATACGTGCTTCAGCCATCGTCCTGGCACTTTATTCACTGTTTATTGTTGGCTACGCGCTGTTTGCGCCTGAGCTTACCTTCGATGTTTGGAAGGGGCTGTTTTCTTCGCTGGCCATGAAGATATTCACTTTTCTTGCCTTGATCGGGTTGCTGGTTCACTGCTGGATTGGCATGTGGCAGGTGCTGACTGACTACGTAAAGAGCGCAGCATTAAGAGCACTACTTCAATTTCTGATCAATCTTACCGCGGTTGGCTACGTAGCTGCTGGCTTGTTTATTCTGTGGGGTGTTAAGTGAGTATTCCAACGTTTGAATTCGATGCCGTAGTAATCGGCGCGGGTGGTGCAGGTATGCGCGCTGCCCTTCAAATCAGCCAGGAAGGCAAGTCTTGCGCGTTGCTATCAAAAGTATTTCCTACTCGTTCTCATACAGTATCAGCGCAGGGTGGTATTACCGTTGCACTGGGTAATGCCCACGATGATGACTGGCAGTGGCACATGTACGATACGGTGAAAGGGTCCGACTACATTGGTGATCAGGACGCTATCGAATATATGTGCAAGACCGGCCCTGAAGCCATTATTGAGCTCGAAAACATGGGCCTGCCATTTTCTCGATTTGAAAATGGCCGCATTTACCAGCGTCCTTTTGGTGGCCAATCAAAAGAGTTTGGCGGCGAACAGGCAGCTCGAACCGCAGCAGCTGCTGACCGTACCGGACACGCGCTGCTCCATCTGCTCTATCAGCAGAATGTAAAAAACAAGACCAAAGTTTTCAGCGAATGGTATGCACTGGATCTGGTTAAAAACCAGGACGGACATATTGTTGGCTGTACAGCTATCGATATCGAAACAGGCCAGGTTGTTTACTTTAAGAGTAAAGCGACCGTACTGGCGACCGGTGGTGCAGGGCGTATCTTCGCATCTACCACTAACGCTCACATTAATACCGGTGATGGTGTAGGCATGGCGCTGCGCGCAGGCGTGCCGGTTCAAGATATGGAAATGTGGCAGTTCCACCCCACAGGTATTGCCGGTGCTGGTGTTCTGGTGACAGAGGGGTGTCGAGGCGAGGGCGGTTACCTACTTAATAAAGATGGTGAACGCTTTATGGAGCGTTACGCGCCAAACGCAAAAGACCTTGCAGGTCGAGACGTTGTTGCACGCTCTATGATGACCGAGATCCGCGAAGGTCGTGGTTGCGACGGCCCCTGGGGTACCCACATTAAACTCAAGCTGGACCACCTGGGTGCTGAAGTACTTGAGTCACGACTGCCAGGTATCTGTGAACTTTCCAGAACGTTTGCCCACGTCGATCCAGTAAAAGAGCCTATCCCTGTGATTCCTACCTGCCACTACATGATGGGTGGTATTCCAACACAAGTCAGTGGTCAGGCAATTACTATCGACGCGCAGGGCAACGAGAAGCCAGTTGTTGGCCTGTTTGCAGTAGGTGAGATCGCATGTGTATCTGTTCACGGCGCTAACCGCCTGGGTGGTAATTCACTGCTTGACCTAGTGGTATTTGGTCGAGCGGCAGGTCAGCACCTTGGTGAAGCACTAGATGCAATGACTGAGAGTCGCGATGCGAGTGAGTCAGATCTTGAAGAAAGTCTGTCTCGCATGAACCGCTGGAATAACACCAAGCAGGGTGAAGATCCTGTTCAGATCAGAAAAGATCTGCAGCAATGTATGCAGCTGAACTTCTCTGTATTCCGAGAAGGTAAGGCGATGGCGGAGGGTCTTAAAGAGCTTGGCGAGATCCGCGAACGCCTCAAGACTGCGCGCCTGGATGATGATAGCCAGCAGTTTAATACCCAGCGAATCGAGTGTATGGAGCTCGATAACCTGATGGAAACTGCTTACGCATCAGCAATGGCTGCCAACTACCGAACTGAGAGCCGTGGAGCTCATAGCCGTGAAGACTATCTCGAGCGTGATGATGAGAACTGGCTGTGTCACACCATTTATAGCCCTGAGTCGGAAAGCATGGTTAAGCGAGAGGTGAATATGACACCTAAGCTTCGTGAAGCATTCCCGCCCAAAGCGCGTACTTATTAAGAAGGGGGTATTGAATAATGAAAGTTACATTTTCTCTGTATCGATACAACCCAGATACCGACAACGCTCCCAGCATGCAGGATTATCAATTAGATATTCCCGAAGGCTCGGACATGATGGTGTTGGACGCCCTTATCCTTCTAAAGGAGCAGGATGCGTCATTGGCATTTCGTCGCAGCTGTCGAGAAGGCGTTTGTGGTTCTGACGGCCTGAACATGAACGGTAAAAATGGTCTGGCGTGCATTACACCGCTGTCTGATTTGTTGAGTGACGGTAAAGTTGTTTTAAGGCCTCTGCCAGGATTACCGGTTATTCGTGACTTAGTGGTTGATATGGGCCAGTTCTATGAGAACTATGAGCGCATCAAGCCTTATTTGATTAACGACGGAAAAGAACAGCCAGCGCGAGAGCATCTGCAGTCGCCTGAAGAACGTGAAAAACTGGATGGTCTGTACGAATGTATCCTGTGTGCATGTTGTTCGACGTCATGCCCATCGTTCTGGTGGAACCCGGATAAATTTGTGGGTCCGGCAGGTTTGCTGCAAGCGTATCGTTTTCTTGCCGATAGTCGTGACACTGCAACAGATGAACGACTATCAGAATTAGATGATGCATTTAGCGTATTCCGTTGCCACGGCATTATGAATTGTGTCAGTGTTTGCCCTAAAGGATTGAATCCAACAAAAGCGATCGGCCATATCAAGTCGATGCTGTTACAACGGGCTGTTTAGTCGTTTTAACCAAACTCTCCTAGAGAGTGACGTTATTGGTACAACTAAATAGCCATTCGGTCATCGGATGGCTATTTTTTTGAGTGATACACCACCGGCCAGGGGTGAGAAAACAAAGAATGGAAGAAGTCGCGATGCAGGCTTGGTGGGAATCCAGTCATTTGGCTGGAGCCAATGCAGCGTATGTTGAGCCGCTGTATGAAGCCTACCTAGAAGATCCCAACTCTGTGGACCCAGAATGGCGAGTTATCTTTGATAAATTGCCAGTCGTTAAACCCGAAATCTCGGAACAATCTCATACAAAAATCCGAGAATACTTTAAGACCCTAGCGCAAGAGACTAAGCGAGGTGGGGGCCAGGTATCTGATCCTGAGCTTGACGCCAAGCAGGTAAAAGTACTCCAGCTAATCAATGCCTACCGTTTCCGCGGGCACCAGCATGCGTCGTTGGATCCGCTTGGGCTTTGGCAGCAAGAGCGTGTGCCTGAACTTGATCCTTCGTTTCATGGCCTTGAGGGCGATGACTTCGACCGAGAGTTCAATATCGGTTCTTATCAGGCTGGCCCTGAGACAATGCGTCTTGGAGAGCTGGTTCAATCCCTTAAAGCAACGTATTGCGAGTCGATTGGTGCTGAATACATGCACATCACTTCGACCGAAGAGAAGCGTTGGATCCAGTCTCGTTTAGAGTCTTCGCAAGCTGCATTGCCATTCAGCAAAGAGCAGAAGCTTGAGTTTCTGGAAGGGTTAACTGCAGCCGAAGGGTTGGAAAAATACCTGGGCGCTAAATTTCCTGGCGCAAAACGCTTTTCTCTTGAAGGTGGTGATGCCCTAATCCCGATGCTTAAAGCGCTAATTCATCGTGCTGGTGAGAAAGGTGCTAAAGAGGTAGTGGTGGGCATGGCGCACCGTGGTCGCCTTAACGTATTGATTAATGTGTTGGGTAAAAAGACGGGTGAGCTGTTCGATGAGTTCGCGGGTAAACACTCATCCAGCTGGGGCTCTGGTGATGTTAAGTACCACCAAGGCTTCTCTTCTGATTTCGAAACAGCAGGTGGCAATGTTCACCTTGCGTTAGCGTTCAACCCGTCCCACCTGGAAATTGTAAACCCGGTAGTTCTGGGGTCAGTAAGAGCGCGTTTGGACCGACGCGGTAAGCCTGATACCAATACTGTGCTTCCTATTACCATTCATGGTGATTCAGCTATCGCTGGGCAGGGTGTTGTGCAAGAGACGTTTAACATGTCTCAGGCTCGCGCGTTTAAGGTTGGCGGTACTGTTCGTATCGTTGTAAATAACCAGGTTGGTTTCACTACCTCGAACCAGGAAGATACCCGCTCAACCCAGTACTGTACTGATATCGGTAAAATGGTACAGGCGCCCATCTTTCATGTGAATGCAGATGACGTAGAAGCGGTTGTGCGAGTGACACAATTGGCGTTGGACTTCCGTAATACCTTTAAGCGTGACGTACTTATCGATCTGATCTGTTACCGCCGCCATGGCCATAACGAAGCTGATGAGCCGAATGCGACTCAGCCTTTGATGTATCAGAAGATCCGCAAACATCCAACGCCACGCAAGCACTATGCAGATAAGCTGATGGCGCTTGGTGAAATAGAACAGTCGGAAGTGTCGCTGATCAATAACGAGTACCGTGAACAGCTGGATCAGGGCGAGTGCGTAGTCAAAGAGTGGCGTCCAATGGAAGCCCACTCTGTTGACTGGACGCCATATCTTGGCCATGACTGGGATACCAGTTACGACTCCACAGCCTCAATTGAGCGTTTGCAGTACCTCGGCGAAAAGATGTGTGAGTTCCCTGAAGGGCATAAACTCCAATCTCGAGTTTCTAAGATCTATAACGATCGCATGAGCATGGTCAAGGGTGAGCGCAAGCTGGACTGGGGTGCAGCTGAGACGCTCGCTTACGCGACATTGGTAGACGAGGGATACGATATCCGTATTACCGGTCAGGATAGTGGCCGGGGCACCTTCTTCCACCGTCACGTCGTGCTCCATAATCAGGCTGATGCCACTACCTACATACCGCTTAAGCACATTAATGAACAGCAGGGACGTTTCGAGATATACGACTCGGTTTTGTCTGAAGAAGCAGTGTTGGCCTACGAGTATGGTTACACCACCGCAGAGCCTCGTGGATTAACCATTTGGGAAGCGCAGTTCGGCGATTTTGCTAATGGCGCCCAGGTGGTTATTGACCAATTCCTCAGTTCTGGTGAGCAGAAATGGGGGCGCCTGTGTGGCTTGACCTTGCTGCTTCCTCACGGTTACGAAGGACAAGGCCCTGAACACTCTTCAGCGAGATTGGAGCGTTTTCTGCAGCTATGTGCTGACCACAACATGCAGGTGTGCGTGCCTTCTACACCTTCCCAGGTGTTCCACATGCTACGCCGGCAGGTGTTGCGCCCAATGCGCCGCCCACTGATCGTCATGTCGCCTAAGTCACTATTGAGACTGCCAGCGGCTGTGTCCTCTATGGATGAACTTTCCAATGGTCGTTTCCATAACGCGATTAGGGAAGTTGACGAGGAGATCAATCCGGCCGAGGTCGAAAGGGTCGTGATGTGTTCTGGTAAGGTTTACTACGACCTTGCAGAGCAACGCCGTAAATCTGAAATCAAAAATGTTGCCATTATTCGTATCGAGCAGCTTTATCCTTTCCCACACGACTGTGTTCAGGAGATCTTTAAAGACTACCAGCACGTCAAAGACTTTGTGTGGTGTCAGGAAGAGCCCCAGAATCAGGGCGCTTGGTACTGTAGTCAGCATCATTTCTGGACTGTCATACCTAAAGGTGCAACATTGCGTTACGCTGGCCGCGAAGCGTCTGCCGCGCCAGCCGTCGGGTATGCCTCTGTACACATAGCTCAACAGCAAGCGCTTGTTAATGATGCGCTGACGATTGATAGCAATAGCTAGGAAGGAACGAATAAAAATGACAATTGAGATTAAAGTCCCGGTATTACCTGAATCGGTCGCGGACGCTACTGTTGCTACCTGGCACAAGCAACCAGGTGAGCCTGTATCTCGTGATGAAAACCTGGTAGATATCGAAACAGACAAAGTGGTTCTTGAGGTTGTTGCGCCTGAAGACGGTACCTTGGAAGAGATTATCCACGGTGAGGGCGATACGGTACTTGCTGAGCAGGTTATTGCTAAGTTCAAAGCGGGCGCGGTTGCCGGACAAGAAGTGGCACCTAAACCTTCCGAGCCAGCAGCGGAAGAAAAAGGCGGTGAAACCACTCCTGCTACAAACGATGTTTTAAGTCCTTCTGTGCGTCGTGTGTTGGGTGAAAAGGGTATCACTGAGGCTCATGCAATCGCAGAAATTAAAGGCACAGGTAAAGACGGCCGAATCACAAAAGAAGATGTGGAGGCGTTCGCTAAGAAGGCGGCTGCCAGCGCCACATCTGAAGCCGTGGCTGCGCCAGTTGGCCGCAGCGAAAAGCGTGTACCTATGACACGTCTGCGCAAGCGTATTGCTGAGCGACTGCTTGATGCGAAGCAATCGACCGCCATGTTGACGACCTTTAATGAAGTCAACATGAAGCCGATTATGAGCATTCGTAAGCAGTATCAAGAACAGTTCGAGAAAAAACACGGCATTCGTCTTGGTTTTATGTCGTTTTATGTGAAAGCGGTGACAGAAGCGCTCAAACGCTATCCAGAGGTGAACGCGTCACTGGACGGTGATGACTTGGTTTACCACAACTACTTTGATATCAGCATCGCAGTATCGACGCCTCGCGGATTGGTTACGCCTGTATTGCGCGATGCGGATTCACTTTCTCTGGCCAAAACGGAAGAGGGTATCCGAGAGCTGGCGATTAAAGGTCGCGATGGTAAGTTGACAGTAGATGAGTTGACGGGTGGTAACTTCACCATCACCAACGGTGGTGTGTTTGGCTCACTGATGTCTACGCCAATCATCAACCCACCACAAAGCGCTATTCTGGGCATGCATAAGATTCAAGAGCGCCCAATGGCTGTCAATGGTCAGGTAGAGATCCTGCCAATGATGTACTTGGCACTGTCATATGACCATCGCATTATTGATGGTAAAGAATCAGTCGGCTTCCTTGTGACTATCAAGGAGTTGCTGGAGGATCCAACGCGACTGCTGCTGGATCTATAAAGAGTTTGCCCCGCGTCGGCGGGGCTTTCCCAAAAGGTAGGGCAATTAAGCCCAAGCTATGTTCCTATAATTCTAAATGGATAATGTCCAATGAACTTGCATGAGTATCAGGCAAAACAATTGTTTGCCGAATATGGACTGCCTGTCTCCGAAGGTTTCGCGGTAGAAACACCGCAGGCGGCTGTAGAAGCAGCTGACCGCATCGGTGGTGACATGTGGGTAGTTAAGTGTCAGGTACACGCTGGTGGCCGCGGTAAAGCGGGCGGTGTTAAGCTGGCTAAAAGCAAAGATGAAATCAAGGCATTTGCGCAAGAGTGGTTGGGCAAAAACCTGGTTACTTATCAGACTGACGAAAAAGGTCAGCCAGTGACCAAAATTCTGGTTGAGTCATGCACTGATATCGGTCAGGAGCTGTATTTAGGCGCTGTCGTAGATCGTGCAACTCAGCGCGTCGTCTTTATGGCATCAACTGAAGGTGGTGTAGAGATTGAGAAAGTCGCTGAAGAGACCCCAGAACTGATTCACAAAGCGATGATCGATCCTTTGGTAGGCCCTCAACCTTACCAAGCGCGCGAGTTGGCATTCAAATTAGGCCTGGAAGGCGCTCAGATCCGCCAGTTCACCAAGATCTTCCTGGGTCTTGGCAAAATGTTCACCGATTACGATTTTGCACTGCTGGAGATTAACCCACTGGTAATCACTTCGCAGGGCGATCTGCACTGCCTGGATGGAAAGATCAACATTGATGGCAACGCGCTTTACCGTCAGCCTAAGCTGCAGGAAATGCACGATCCTTCACAGGAAGATTCCCGTGAAGCGCATGCGGCTAAGTGGGAACTCAACTATGTTGCGCTAGACGGAAACATTGGCTGTATGGTCAATGGTGCTGGCCTGGCTATGGGTACCATGGATATTGTTAATCTTCACGGTGGTCAGCCTGCTAACTTCCTCGACGTGGGCGGTGGCGCAACAAAAGAGCGCGTAACCGAAGCGTTCAAAATCATTTTGTCAGATGACAATGTAAAAGCGGTTCTCGTAAACATCTTCGGCGGTATTGTTCGCTGTGACCTGATTGCTGATGGCGTTATCGGCGCTGTTGAAGAGGTGGGTGTTGAAGTACCCGTTGTTGTTCGCCTTGAAGGTAACAACGCCGATCTGGGGGCTAAGAAACTTGCAGATTCAGGGCTGAATATTATTGCTGCTACCAGTTTGACCGACGCAGCCCAACAGGTAGTTAAAGCAGCGGGGGCAAACTAATGAGCGTTTTAATCAATAAAGACACCAAGGTAATTTGCCAAGGCTTTACTGGTGGTCAAGGCACTTTCCACTCAGAGCAAGCTATCGAATACGGTACGCAGATGGTTGGTGGTGTAAGCCCGGGTAAGGGCGGCCAGACTCATCTTGGTTTACCTGTGTTTAATACTGTTCGTGAAGCGGTAGAAGCCACTGGCGCAACAGCTTCAGTTATCTACGTGCCAGCTCCGTTCTGTAAAGATGCAATCCTTGAAGCAATTGATGCCGGTATTGAAATCATTGTGACCATTACTGAAGGCATTCCAACGCTGGATATGCTGGACGTTAAGATCAAGCTCGATCAAGCTGGTGTTCGGATGATCGGTCCAAACTGCCCAGGTGTTATCACGCCGGGCGAATGTAAGATTGGCATCATGCCTGGTCATATTCATAAACCAGGTAAGGTTGGCATTGTCTCTCGTTCAGGTACGTTGACCTACGAAGCGGTTAAGCAGACCACTGATGAAGGCTTTGGCCAGTCGACCTGTGTTGGTATCGGTGGTGACCCAATCCCAGGCACTAATTTCATTGACGTGCTTGAGATGTTCGAAAAGGACCCACAAACCGAAGCAATCGTAATGATTGGTGAGATCGGTGGTACCGCTGAAGAGGAAGCAGCAGCCTATATTAAGGCCAATGTAACCAAACCCGTAGTCTCCTATATCGCGGGTGTTACTGCGCCTCCAGGGAAGCGTATGGGCCACGCAGGCGCCATTATCGCGGGTGGTAAAGGTACTGCAGACGAGAAATTTGCAGCGCTTGAAGATGCGGGCGTGAAAACCGTGCGTAGCCTGGCTGATATTGGCAAAGCATTACGCGAAATTACCGGTTGGTAATATCTCCTGCGTAATAGCTATTAAGCCGCCCCCGAGGCGGCTTTTTTATACCCAAGGGGCACGCTGTGTACAGGAAGTACGGTCTAAAATTGCTCCTGCATTTTAGACATTTCCGCCATCCTTGGCGGTCGTATGCCCAGCGCGGGCACAAGGTACCCAAAACACTGCGTGGGGCATGCTAATGTGCAGGAGCGGCGATACCCACTACGCTTCGCGGGGCACGCTGTGTACAGGAAGTACGGTCGAAAATTGCTCCATGCATTTTCGACATTTCCGCCATCTATGGCGGTCGTACATCCACAGCGCTTCACGGGGTGAGCTTCGCCTCGGGCACAAGGTACCAATACATTGCGTGGCGCATGCCGATGCTCAGAAGCGAACTCTAAGTGAGTCTCGGGAATGCTTGGGCCTGCAAACCACATTATCAAACTTGATTGAAATCTTTCTTAACGACTGACGGTCTGTAAAGAGCAGATAAGAATTACGGAGAATGGCCGTGGCTATTTGGGACAAGATAAAGCCTTGGATACTGCAGATTGTGTTTTTTGTTGCGATATGGGGCTTCGTTCAATGGCTCTATACTCAGAAACTATTGGATACAGGAGAGTATTTACCTGAGTTCACTTTACACTCAATGGCTGGTGAATCGATTTCAGACTCAGACTTACGCGGTAAACCAACACTCATCTACTTTTTTGCTCCATGGTGTGGGGTATGCCACTTCAGTATCGATAGCGTTGAATCAATCAAACAAGAGCACGAACAACTCAATGTAATCGCTATTGCATTGGACTTTGAAGAGGTTAAAGAGATTGAAGAGTTCGTGTCAGACCATGAGTTAACGATCCCCGTTTTACTTGGGAATAGGGACACTGCTATGAATTTTAGAGTTTCTGCATTCCCTACCTATTACACGATAGACAATGAAGGGCGAATCGTCGCAAAGGATATGGGGGTATCAACGAGAGTTGGGTTGTGGTTACGAACCTGGTTGGCCAGGTAGGTGGGTGACAGTTTTATTTACAGTTGATATGACTATCAATGCATGACAATCACTACTTTAATCGTGCTAAACACCCCTTAACATGCCGAATATGATTCTGATCATAAATATGTCACTTTTAGTGCTTAGATTTAGTGCGATTGTCAGCAATCCCTTACCAGACCGCTGTTTCAGCCATACTCGCCTTTTTGCACAAGATTAGGGCAAATGCTCTGAAAGCCCCGCTAAATCAGGCTTTGCTGCAGTTATCCACCAATTCTGTGGATAACTGTGTTGATAGGATTGTTACACTGGCCTGTAGCCCACGTTTTTTCGTCGTTGATGCTAATGAGCTAAAAATGCGGGTAACACTTTAAGGTGTTGATATAAAGAGAAATAAATCTTTATCGGAACAAATCTTACTCGTACTGAACAAAAAATAACCAACAAAGTTTTGTTACAGCGGCCCTGTGTATTAATTGTTATCGATGTTGGAATTTTGACGTCTGAAGCTATTGGCATGCACCAGAAAAACGACTGAACAGTCGGAATTTTTGTCAAGTGGAAAATTCGTATAATTGTCATGTTTTTTAATTGAAATTGGCCCGATTTATGATCTTGAGAATGCAGGCCATGTAAACCTACTCTGGCACCAATGGAATGCTGCTGGTGATAGAAGCGGGTAGTTAGATGTATTAAATTTAGCTTTTGCTACGACTTTTATGTTTAACACCTGCTTTTTTTAAGTTTATTAGTTGCTCGGAAACACTCTTTTACATCTGAAAGCCACGCCATTGGGGTGATCAGAGCAGTTAAAAGCTGTATATTTGAAAGCCCTCATTTTTTAGGCCTAGTTGATGAGAGATCTGCTCACAGCCCCCATACCCGCCACATTGAAAAGTATGACTATACCGGTTTGCCTCGGCATGGTGCTGCTTATGAGCTTCAATCTGGTAGATACCTTTTTTATCAGTATGTTGGGAACTGAGCCTCTTGCCGCTGTGGGGTTTACCTTTCCAGTAACCTTTTCAATCATCAGTATGGTTATTGGGATCAGCATTGGAACATCCGCAGTTCTGGCACGGTTTATTGGGCAAGGGGATAAAGAGGCATCCCGCCACCATGGAACCGCGGCACTTTATCTGACGGTGCTACTAGTGGCTGCGTTGTCGTTAGTTACATACCTGGTTGCAGAACCTCTATTTGCATTGCTAGGTGCGAAAGATATCCATATGCCGTTGATTATGGCGTATATGGAAGTTTGGCTGTTGGGCAGCGTCTTCCTGGCTCTACCCATGGTTGGAAATGCAGTTTTCCGCGCTAATGGTGAAACCAAATTACCGAGCATATTTATGGGCATTGGTGGTGCAATCAATGCGGTGTTGGATCCTCTGTTGATTTTTGGCTTGGGTCCGTTTCCCGAATTAGGTATTCGTGGTGCGGCTGTTGCAAGTGTTGTGTCGTTTTTTATTGGCTCACTTGTGATTATTGCAATGCTGGCCAACAAGTACCGTCTCATTCACTGGTTTCCTGGCTCGAACTTACCAAAAGCTTTTAAGCGGATTCTTACCATTGCTATGCCTGCCGCTGGCGCAAACATGCTTACGCCATTGGCGATGGCCGTGATGACGGCTATGGTCGCGCCTTATGGCTCGGCTGCAGTTGCCGCATTTGGTGTCATGACGCGAATAGAGTCGATTGCTTGCCTGGTGGTGCTTTCTTTGTCGATGTCATTGCCTCCTCTAATTAGCCAAAACCATGGCGCGGGCAACTGGCATCGCGTGAGAGAGGCGTACATGGTGGCGGTGAAATTCGTAATGATATGGCAGGCGGCTATCTATTTGGTTTTGCTGGTCTCTGCGCCTTTTATTGCAGCAGCGTTTTCTCAAGAACAAGAAGTGAAAGAGACGATTGTTTTGCTGTTGTTTATTTTGCCGCTTGGGTACGGTCTGCAAGGTATCACCATCCTCAGCAATTCAAGCTTCAATGCTGTGCACCAACCCCATAGCGCGCTTATTCTGAGCATAGCCAGGTTCTTTGTGTTCTATATTCCCTTCGCGTATTTAGGCAGTGTCTGGTTTGGTTTTGAAGGACTGTTCTACGGTGGTTTGCTGGGAGTGATAATCACTGGCAGCGTTGCCTTCGTATGGTTTAGAAAGCATTTGGGTTATCACCTGAGGGTTGCGTATGAGTAAACCTTTCAAGCTATGTTCGCAGTTTGCACCAGGCGGAGATCAGCCGCAGGCAATAGATCGCTTGATTGACGGTTTAGATGCTGGTCTGGCACATCAGACGCTGCTTGGTGTAACAGGCTCGGGTAAGACGTTTACGATGGCCAATGTCATTGCAAAGCTGAATCGTCCTACTTTAATCATGGCCCACAACAAGACCCTGGCGGCTCAGCTATATGGTGAGATGAAAGAGTTCTTTCCCAACAATGCGGTGGAATATTTTGTCTCCTATTACGACTATTATCAGCCAGAGGCCTACGTACCAACCACTGATACCTTTATTGAGAAGGATGCAGCGGTCAACGCCCATATTGAGCAGATGCGCCTTTCAGCTACCAAGGCGTTGATGGAACGGCGAGATGTTGTATTGGTAGCGTCTGTTTCAGCCATCTATGGCTTGGGCGATCCTGACGCTTACCTGAAGATGCTATTGCACCTTCGAGTCGGAGACATGATAGACCAGCGGGCTATTCTCAGGCGCCTCGCTGAACTGCAATATACACGTAATGATGTTGAGTTCCAGCGCGCCAACTATCGCGTCCGCGGCGACGTGATCGACATATTTCCTGCTGAGTCAGACCGTAACGCGATTCGCGTTGAGTTGTTCGATGATGAAATTGAACGCTTGGTAGAGTTTGATCCGTTAACTGGGGCGCAGGAGCGAGTACTTCAACGTTATACCATTTACCCAAAATCTCACTATGTGACTCCTCGTGAGCGTATTTTGGAAGCCGCCGAGTCAATCAAGCTTGAACTAAAAGACCGTCGAGAACAGCTTCTGTCGGTAAACAAGTTACTTGAAGAGCAGCGCATTGCCCAGCGCACTATGTTCGACATCGAGATGATGAATGAATTGGGATACTGCTCCGGCATCGAGAACTACTCCAGGTATTTGTCGGGCAGGGCGCCCGGCGAGCCCCCCCCTACGCTGATTGATTATCTGCCGCCTGACGGATTACTTATCCTCGATGAAAGCCATGTTACCGTGCCTCAAATAGGCGCCATGTATAAAGGTGACCGATCACGTAAAGAAACCTTGGTCGAATTTGGTTTCCGTTTGCCTTCTGCGCTGGATAACCGACCGTTGAAGTTTGAGGAGTTCGAATCTATTTCGCCTCAAACCATCTATGTGTCGGCAACACCGGGTAAATATGAACTAGAGAAGTCAGATGGTGAAGTGATTGAGCAGGTGGTTCGTCCTACAGGCCTGCTGGATCCGGAGATCGAAGTTCGACCGGTGGCTACGCAGGTGGATGACTTGCTGTCAGAGATTCGCGAGCGGGTAGAAGTGAACGAGCGTGTATTGGTGACGACACTGACCAAACGCATGGCAGAAGATCTGACAGAGTATCTTGATGAGCACGGCGTAAGGGTGCGTTACCTTCACTCTGATATCGATACGGTTGAGCGAGTGGAGATTATCCGCGACCTGCGATTGGGTGAATTTGATGTTCTGGTTGGCATTAATCTGTTACGAGAAGGTTTGGATATGCCAGAGGTGTCGCTGGTAGCCATTCTGGATGCGGATAAAGAGGGGTTCTTACGTTCAGACCGCTCGTTGATCCAGACCATAGGTCGAGCCGCCCGGAACGTTAAGGGCAAAGCCATCTTGTATGGGGATAAGATCACCGGTTCAATGAAACGAGCGATAGATGAAACCGTACGCCGCCGAGAGAAGCAGGAAGCCTTCAACAAAGCCAACGGCATCACTCCGAAAGGGCTGAATAAAGCTATTGCTGACATTATGGACCTGGGACAGAAACCTGGGGCTAAGAAAAACAAGGCAGCGGCTATCGCTGAACGTAAGGCGAGTTACCAGCCCGTTGACCCAGCGGCTATTGCCAAGCAGATTGCCGAACTTGAGCAGCAGATGTATGAACATGCCAAAAACCTAGAGTTCGAGGCAGCAGCCAAGCTCCGTGACAAGGTAAAGCAGTTACAACAATCTATGATTGCAGGCTAAGGCCGCACCTATCGAACATCGTCTGCCAGTGCAGGCGGTGTTCAGCGATTGCGGAAAGTAACTCTGCACGTAGGCTTGCCTCTCCACTCTTCAGTAGACCTATTGCACTGCCTTTGGGTGGTGATGGAAACAGTTGATTGATGGCTGGTGACACAGCTTCTAATTCACGCATCAAGTTGCTTACGGAAGGTTGAACTTCACTTCCGTAGTAGCCAAGCAAATAACCCTTTAGTTGTTTGGCCTGGCTTGATGCTTTGTTGTCTATACAAGTCACCTGTGGCAATACTCTGTCAAGTAAGGCATTGGTTTCATTGATGATGTGTAGAGCAATGCGCCCATCCTGTGTCAGTTGACCAAGATACTGACTGCCGCGTACTTCAGACAACATTTGTTCAAAGGATTGGTCCAAAACGGCGGATTGATTCAAGGTTTCAAGCTTGAGTGAGGCCAGGGCTGCGAGTGTTATAGCTGTTTGTTGCCGGAAAGGACGAGGCAGCGTTCTTTGTGCCGGTACGGACTGCAACTTCCTCAGTGTTGGTTCCGACCACATCAAATTATTCCATCTTGCCGCAAGTTGTTTTTGCTTCATTTCTGCGACGGAAGTGAGCCAGTTAATTTGTTCCTGAGCGAGCTCTGCCGAAAGACAACGATTGAGTGTCGCTAGCAGGCGAGTCTCGTAGATCAACTGCTGCGATGCCGTCATCACTTTGCCCAAAGAGCTATTTCGTTCACCAACCATATCCATCAAACCACATGAACGATATTGCCAAAGGTCTGACAGATCGTATGTTGGGCTCTCAAGGATTGTTTTAGTCGAGCTCACTGATGGTACAGCGAGTGATGCCGGCAGTGAGTCGACGTCTATTTTCGAGTCGCTGTTTAGCAACCTTGCTAAACGATTGTGGTGCTCAATGAGTGCTTTGTCTGCAGCGTCAAAACGTGAACACCCTGTGATAATCAGGCTTAGTAGTGCAAGGCTGATTAACCACCATGTTTTGGAAGCGGGGTAACCAAGCTTCCCCTGTGCTGTAACAGGCGTATGCCAAACAGCACGGCAGCGGTTGATAAGCCAGAGATAAATCCAATCCAAAACCCTTTTGCTCCCATGGCAGGGGTGAAAATATCTGTCAGTCCCAACAGGTAACCGATTGGCAAACCTACTCCCCAGTATGAAAACAGTGTGATTACAAAAATCGCTTTGCTGTCTTTCATGCCTCTCAATGCACCAGCACCAATTGCCTGAACGGTATCCGGGAATTGATAAAGAGCTGCCAGCAGTAAGAGGGAAGCTGCAAGCTCAATCACGTAGCTATCATCGGTATAAATATTTGCAATCTGTGTCCTTAACAAAACGGTCAAAACAGCAGTAAAGATCGCAATAAATAGCCCAAAACCGATCCCACACTTCACTGAATATAGCGCTGCGTGTTCATTCTTTGCGCCCAAATTAAGGCCTACACGGATGGTAATCGCCATGCCGATAGATAGCGGCACCATAAATACCATCGAACTAAAGTTAATGGCGACCTGGTGTCCCGCTACATGACCCGCGCCTAATGGTGATATCAGCAGTGCTACCGCAGCGAACAAAGAGACTTCAAAAAACAGGCTGAGTGAAATAGGCACCCCAAGGCGCAACAGGCTTTTCACCTGTCGCCAGTGTATGCCGGGAATATTTTGCCAGAGTGATATTTGCTGATAGTGCTTGTGATGTTTCACGTAGATCATCATCGCAATCATCATGCACCAGGTTACCAAACTGGTGGCCCAGCCACAGCCAGCGCCGCCCAACGCGGGTACCCCAAATTTGCCATAGATAAAGACATAGTTTGCAGGCACGTTCAGCATCAGGCCTATCAGGCCTATCACCATGATCGGGCGTGTATAGTCCATGCCCTCTGACATATTTCTGAGGACCTGGAATACAACAAACGCAGGCGCTGACCAGATGATGCCTTCGAGATAGCCGAGGGTTAAGGCCGCTAACTTAGGATCGTCTACCATGCCGTCAATAATGACTTTAGCCAGCGGCGATAGAGCTACTAACAGGACGACACTTGCTGCACCTATGTAGCCAGCCTGCCAACATGCATTGGGAATGCTGGCTTTGTCGTTGGCGCCATAAAAATGAGCTGTAATTGGAGATAGCGCCATTATCAGCCCCTGGATCAGAAGAATGACTGGCAGCCAGATACTGGTAGCTACCGCAACAGCGGCAAGGTCTGTAGGCGATACAGTGCCGGCCATTGTCGTATCGACAAAGGTCATCAGCGTCTGCGACAGGTTTGCCGCAAAGATCGGCAGGCAAAGACGTAGTATCTGCCTGATTTCGCGCGTAAACTGAGCGCTGAATATGGCCATTAGCAACCTGTGATAAGAGAGAAGAGCGGCATGTTTACCGGAATCGTGCAGTGTAGCGCAACAGTTATTTGGTTAGATAGTGAAAATGACATTGCCAGACTTCGTATTGAAGTGCCTGCGGCGAGCTATCTCGAACGTGTGGAAGTGGGGGCGAGCATTGCGATCAATGGTGTTTGCCTGACGGTTGTCGACTTTGACAAGACAGTGGTTGATTTCGATGTTATTGCCGAGACCCTGAGGCGCACCAATATAGGTGCGCTTAAAAAAGGCGAACAAGTCAACTTTGAGCGTGCCGCCAAGTGGGGCGATGAGATTGGTGGTCACATGCTTTCGGGACATATCCAAACTCAGGGCAACGTAGAGGCCTTCGAAACCAGAGGCAATGAAGTGGATATCCAGATCCACATAGATGCTGCTTGGCGCAAGTACGTCATGGAAAAAGGTTACGTATCTATCGATGGCATCAGTCTTACCATCGGCAAGGTTGAAGAACAGAGCTTCTGGCTGCACCTTATTCCCGAAACGCTAAGAGTCACCACCTTGGGCGCTCGTAAAGTTGGCGAGCTAGTGAATATTGAAATAGATACACAGACGCAAGCCATTGTCGATACCGTTGAGCGCGTGCTCGCGAGCAGATAGGCTGAGTTTTCGTTCAAATCTAATACAACTGCTCATCGTCACCGTCGACACTGACCGCGGGCGAGCCGTCCACAGCTGAGTGCCCGGCGTGAATATGGACTTCACTGCAACACTGCGGGCAGTCCTCATACATCTCTTGATCGCCCTCTGAGAAATCGACCTCGACTTTAAAGCGATAGCCGCAATGGGGGCACTCGATGGTTTTTTCTTGAATGGGGTTCATGTCGGCACCAAGTCATCAGAACGTCCACTGATAATTATGGTGCCTTATCCATTATTCTGCTTTCAGCTGGGGTAACCAAGTTGTCATATGATGATGCAACTCAACCAAGGAACGGTATTTTCCGTCAGCTACACCAAAGGCCTTGCGCTCATACTCTGACGATTCCGGGATGGCGACAGCTGTCATTCGTGCTGCTTTTGCAGCGATAACGCCATTGACCGAGTCTTCGATAGCCAAACAGTGCTGTGGTTTGAGGCCAAGTTGTTGAGCCCCCTTGAGATAAACCTCTGGGTGAGGCTTTCCAAAATTCAGGTGCTCTGCAGAAGCGAAGGTTTGAAATTTCTCCGATATGGAAAAACGTTCCAACACAGTTTCAATCAGTATTGAGGGGGAAGAACTGCATACTGCAAGCGGGATCTCACTTTGATTTAAAGCGGTTATCAGTTCGACAGCGCCTGGCATAGGCTCACTCTGGGTTTGGATTTCGGTGATTACTTGATCCATGATTGCGTTTT
Source organism: Corallincola platygyrae (assembly GCF_039544265.1). NCBI lineage: Bacteria > Pseudomonadati > Pseudomonadota > Gammaproteobacteria > Alteromonadales > Psychromonadaceae > Corallincola > Corallincola platygyrae. The sequence continues at coordinate 37,970 of NZ_BAABLI010000014.1, forward strand.
CAACATCAGCGTTAGGAGCCGAAAACTCATACCGTTGGCGCCAGTAGTTAACCACTTCATCGATTCTGAGTCCTGTAGTTTGAAAGCACATCTCTTCGGTAATGGGAATGCCAAAGTCATTGAAAACCTTGCTTTCAGCCATTCGCCATAACGGCTCAGAATCGACGATGACACCATCCATATCGAAAATTACAGCTTTAATCTCGTTCACGAATTAGTCCTTGAAAGGGAAATTAAGTCACTAATTGCCTCTGACGCCTTTAATCCAGTGAGGTTCAATTGCATTTGTACGCGCCATTTCTTATAGTGTCTCGCTTAGAAAGACGCCCTGTTTTAACGCAAAAAACATCCATGAGCTGGATGTTTTTTCTTTTTTGATGCAAGTGGCCCTTGGTGTGGGTCACCACTGTATATAAAGGATATAAAATGCCTGTAATTACACTTCCTGACGGCAGCAAACGTGAATTCGAATCGCCGGTAACCACTCTGCAAGTTGCTCAAGATATTGGCCCTGGTTTGGCCAAAGCAACCATTGCGGGTCGAGTGAATGGTGAGCTAGTCGACGCCTGTGACCTGATTTCTGAAGATGCTGAGCTGAGCATTATTACTGCTCGTGATGACGAAGGTCTTGAGATCATCCGTCACTCTTGTGCGCACCTTTTAGGCCATGCCATCAAGCAACTTTGGCCTGATTGTAAAATGGCCATCGGACCGGTTATTGATAACGGCTTTTACTACGACGTTGACCTTGACCGTTCTCTGTCTCAGGAGGATCTGGATGCGCTGGAAAAGCGTATGCTTCAATTGGCTAAAACCAACTATGACGTCGTTAAGAAGAACGTCTCCTGGCAGGAAGCGCGTGACACATTTGAAGCGCGTGGTGAGAGCTACAAAATTGAGATTCTGGACGAGAACGTACCAAAAGATTCCAAACCAGGTCTCTACCACCACGAAGAATATGTCGATATGTGCCGTGGTCCACACGTACCAAACATGAAGTTCTGCCAACACTTTAAAGTGCAGAAAGTCGCTGGTGCATATTGGCGTGGCAACTCTGACAACAAGATGCTTCAGCGTATCTACGGTACAGCGTGGGGCGATAAAAAACAGCTTAAAGCTTATTTGAAGCGCCTCGAAGAAGCAGAGAAGCGTGATCACCGTAAAATCGGTAAAGCATTGGACCTGTTTCACTGGCAGGAAGAAGCACCGGGTATGGTGTTCTGGCACGCGGGTGGCTGGACCATCTTTAAAGAGCTGGAAAACTTTATGCGTGGCCAACTAGTGAAGTTTGGCTACGAAGAGATCCGAGCTCCACTTATTCTGGATGTCACGCTCTGGGAAAAATCCGGTCACTGGGACAAGTACGGTGACATGATCTTCTCAACTGAATCTGAGAAGCGTGATTACGCAGTTAAGCCAATGAACTGCCCAGGCCACCTGCAGATTTTCAATCAAGGTCTGAAGTCTTACCGAGATCTGCCTTATAGAATGGCAGAGTTCGGTCTTGTTCACCGTAATGAGCCTTCAGGTTCACTGCACGGTTTGATGCGTGTACGTTCGTTTACACAGGATGACGCCCACGTTTTCTGTACCGAAGAGCAGATCCAGCAGGAAGTATCAGCCTGTATTGAAATGGTGTTCGACACCTATAAGACATTTGGCTTCGACAATATCGACGTCAAACTTTCTACTCGCCCAGAACAGCGAGTAGGATCTGACGAGGTGTGGGATAAGTCAGAAAAAGCATTGGCAGATGCGTTGGTTGCCAATGATCTGAACTATGAGATCCAGGAAGGCGAGGGTGCCTTCTACGGACCTAAGATCGAATTTACCTTGTACGACTGCCTCGATCGCGCATGGCAATGTGGCACTATTCAGCTCGACTTCTCTATGCCGGGCCGCTTAGGTGCGACTTACATCGGTGAAGATGGCGAGCGTCACGAGCCGGTGATGATCCACAGAGCGATTCTTGGCTCACTTGAACGCTTCATCGGCATCCTGACAGAAAACTATGCGGGTTACTTCCCAGATTGGTTGGCACCGACCCAGGCTGTGGTGATGAATATCACCGATAAGCAGGGTGATTATGTCAATGATGTGGTGAAAAAGCTGAGACAAGAGGGTTTCCGAGTAAATGCGGACTTGAGAAACGAGAAAATTGGCTTTAAAATCCGCGAGCACACTCTAAAACGCGTCCCATATTTGCTAGTAGCAGGGGACAAAGAGGTGGAATCGGGTCACGTGGCAGTCAGAACTCGTCGCGGTAAAGACCTAGGCGTCATGCCTGTAGAAGATTTCATCAAGCTGTTGAAAGCTAGCGTTGATGAGAAAAGATTAGACATCGTGGAGGAATAGCCATTAAAGGCAAGGGTGGAAGAAAGGGCCCGCTGCAGCAGAAGCCCGCAAACCGTTTAAACGAAGATATTCGCGTACCAGAAGTTCGCCTTATTGGCGCTGATGGTGAAGCTGTCGGCGTTGTAAGCATTAACGAAGCATTAGACGCCGCACAGTCGGCTGGTATGGATCTGGTTGAGATCAGTCCAAATGCCGAGCCCCCGGTCTGTCGCGTGATGGATTACGGTAAGTTCCTCTACGAGAAGAGCAAGGAACAAAAAGAGCAGCGGAAAAAAACCAAACAGATTCAGGTTAAGGAAGTTAAATTCCGACCTGGCACAGATGAAGGCGACTACCAGGTAAAACTGCGCAACCTGGTTCGTTTTCTTGAGGCGGGAGATAAAGCCAAAGTCACACTGCGTTTCCGTGGTCGTGAAATGGCTCACCAAGATCTCGGTATCAACTTGTTGAACCGAATTAAAGAAGACTTGGTAGACCTGGCCCAAGTGGAGTCTTTCCCCAGTCGTGTGGAAGGTCGCCAAATGGTGATGGTACTCGCGCCAACTAAGAAGTAATTCAGGCTTACAAGTGACTTTCGGGTCCGCCTGTATTGCTAGTTGTTTAACGCTCAATGCGGAGTGGCAATCATGCCAAAGATGAAAAGTAACAAGGGCGCTGCTAAGCGCTTCAAAAAAACCGGCTCTGGCGGTTTTAAACATAAGCAGTCTCACCTGCGTCACATTTTGACCAAGAAGAGCACTAAGCGTAAGCGTCAGCTGCGTGGTAAGCACTTGGTTGAGAAGTGTGATGTTAAATCTGTGCAGCGTATGCTGCCTTACGCATAAGGAGACTGACTTATGGCACGAGTAAAACGTGGTGTTATCGCGCGCGCGCGTCACAAGAAGGTAATGGACCAGGCTAAAGGTTACTACGGTGCACGTTCACGTGTTTACCGCGTAGCTTTCCAGGCTATCACCAAAGCAGGTCAGTATGCTTACCGTGACCGTCGTCAGCGTAAGCGTCAGTTCCGTCAACTGTGGATTGCACGTATTAACGCTGCATCTCGTCAGAATGGTTTGTCTTACAGCCGTTTCATCAACGGTCTGAAGAAAGCATCTATCGAGATCGATCGTAAGATCCTTGCAGACATCGCAGTATTCGATCAGGCAGGTTTTGCTGCCCTGGTAGAAAAGGCGAAAGCTGCGCTTTAATTTAAAGCGACAGTCGCAAGTTAAAACGGGAAGTGTTTCACTTCCCGTTTTTTGTATCTGCAGATTAAGGAGAACCAGATGCTGGTCGATTCACACTGCCATCTTGATAAACTTAAGTTAGATGAGTTTGACGGTAAGTTGGATAATGTTGTCGCACAGGCAACAAAGAACTCCGTTGAGCACATGCTCTGCGTCGGCGTAACGCTTGAAGCTTTCCCGAGCATGTTGGAGCAAGTGACTCCTTTTAAAAATGTTTCTGTTTCCTGCGGTGTTCACCCTCTGGACCAGGATTCTATTTGGGATCAGGACAAGCTACTACAATTGGCATCCGGTGAGCAGGTTGTTGCCATTGGCGAGACCGGACTCGATTACTACTATGCTGCCGACACCAGGAAAAAGCAGCAACAAGCCTTTGTTGGTCATCTGGAAGTCGCCAATCAACTTAACAAGCCAGTCATCATTCATACCCGAGATGCCAAAGAAGATACTTTGGCGATTTTAAGAGAAGGAAATGCTGAGCGGGTAGGTGGCGTGTTGCACTGCTTTACCGAGACCTGGGAAATGGCTAAAGCTGCATTGGACTTGGGTTTCTATATCTCTATATCTGGCATTGTGACGTTCAGAAACGCGTCAGCATTACGGGACGTGGTCAAAAAGATCCCAATGGAACGCCTGCTAGTCGAAACCGACTCGCCGTACCTCGCCCCTGTGCCCCATAGAGGCAAACAGAACCAGCCAGCCTATGTGGCTGATGTCGCAAGATTTGTGGCCGATCTGAAGGGAGAAAACTATGAATCCCTGGCAAAAGTGACGACTGACAATTTTTACAAACTTTTTAACCGTATCGCTCGAAACTAAAAAAAGGCCCTGAAGGGCCCTTTTTTAATGATGCTGCTATTAAGCACCATCTCCTTGATATTTTTCTAACAAACCAGCAAGTTGCCCTTTGTCTTCGGGTGAGCTCATTTTCATGCTCATCACCTCTATATCGGTTAGGATCCGATCGCGCTCGCGAACTGCTGACTCCTTGGCGACCATTGCCTTTGCAAACCTTTCTTCAGCGTCAGAAAGTTGTTGGGTCAGTTCCTCTTTATCTGAGGATATGGCGTGATAATCACGTAGTTTTGCACTGAGCTGCTTACGCTCATCTTCATGGTCGGCGTCGATAGATTCTAATCGTTTGGTCAGAGAAGCAACTTCATCATTAAGTTTTGCTACCTCGCTTTCGCTCGCAGAAGATTGCTCATTTGCTTTCTCGAGTGAAGCAGAGAGGTCAGAAATCTTTTGCTCGAGCGCTTGTTTCGCGCTTTCAGCCTCATCGGCTTTAGCTTGCAACGATTTCAAGGACTCTTCTGCTGCCCGATGTCTATCTTGGTAGTCAGCATTTTCGCTCAGCGCTTGCTTGGCTTTGGCGAGCTCTTCTTCTAAATCAGCAACATTATTTGCAGCTTTACTAACATCTTCAATTTTAGATACCTGCTGCTCAATCTTAGTTTTTTGTTGTTTACTGAGCGCTTGAAGCTCTGAAAATTTCGCTTTCAGAGTTTCCAAATCCTTTTCTGTTTTTTCTAATTGAGCTTTAGCAGTAGAAGTTTCTTCCTCACTGCTCTGGTTTATCCGTTTTTGTTCTTCAAGGTGCCCTGTTACCTCTTCCAGCTGCTTCTTCAATGTTGCTTTTTCAACAAGTGACTTTTCGCCTTGGTCGCTTTGTTCCGACAAGGATTCAACCGCTTTATCTGCACGTGTTGTCTCGTCCTGCAGCTGTGAGCTGAGATTCGTTATCTCTTGTTTGGCCTCAGATAGTTCAGTTTCCAGTTTGGTAACTAATGCTTGCTGCGTCGTTTCTGCCTGCCCGGAAGCTTCTGTTGCTTCTTCTAAAGAAGCTTTTAGCACATTGAGCTCTTCTGCTGATTCTGCAACTTCCGCTTTATGGTCGGCTTTCAACTGCTCGAGTTGTTTACAGAGGTGGTAAATCTCTGTCTTGGCGGCTTCGAACTGCTTGTGATACTGGTCGGCGTGCAACTTTTCTTTCTCGGCACTCTCCTGCAGCATTTTTGTGTTCAATTGAGAAGATTTCAGAGTAGCAACTTCAATTCTGGCTTTGCCCAGATTCTTTTGTAGTAGTTGTTCTGAGTGGGTTTTGTTTTTAAGTTGCGTTTCGGTTGCTGTCAGCTGCTTCTTCAGTGAGGCGTACTGCTTTTTAAGTGCTTCTATATCGGTAAGTTTGGCTACGTCTTCATCCGGAACAGGCTCTTGTTCAGCGGCTTTACCTGAACCAGTGGCTGAGGCTAGGGCAATTGACTGCTCCCATATTTTACTTACCAACAAATGGAGCTCTGCCGGTGGTTCCGATTGTGGAGCGCTTTCCTCTATCAGAGCGTGAGCCTGATGGATAACGTCAGCAACAGTGCCAGGTTGGAAACCCGCTTGTTCATTAATTCGATTGAGTGTTGCAGGTTTGCATTGGTTTAACGCGTTTGCCATCACTTCAACGACAGCGCGGAGTTGACTACTTTTATCAGCGTTCGATTGCTCGGCCATAACTCTATTACGATTCCATCTATGTCAGGGCTCTGATTAGAAGTGTTAAACAGGGCTGTTAATCACTTCCACATTCGTAACATGTTACTGTTAAAGATAGAAAAAAATTGTGATGTCGTGGGCAGAAAAAATGCTCGGGACTATTCCGGGTCCCGAGCCTAGGGGAATGGCTCTATGGAAGAGCCGTGCGCTAACTAAAACGGTTCGCCAGGCGGGGACTGCATTGTCTGACTTGTTGAGGCAAAGTGTAGTCAGAGAAATTTAATAGGGGCAAATTTTGCCCCCTCAGCTCTAGTTGAAAGTCAGACCCTGGTCACGTACCAACTCTCTGGGCAGCTTGTTTTTTAGCTTGTTGCCTGTAATTCGGGCCAACCCCAGAGCGACGCCGGCATAACAGCAGACCAAATCGCCTTTTTTATAGTTGGAACTGTTCGACAGATCTTTACCCATGAAAAATGCTTCCGCTTGTTCTGCCGTCAGATCCAGCTTTTGCGCCGCCTGATGACCGTAAGCTATGGCAAATTCGTGGGTTACTCTTAGCTCTTTTTTATGCTGCTCACCAACTTTTACACCAATGCGATCAAATTTCATTAGTGGCACCAACTCAGTCAGTTTGTTTGGAAACAGCCAAACTTCCCGTTCTCTCAACCAAAAAGAACTATCAGAAATATCTAATTCGCCAAAGTAGGCGAGATACTGCAAGATCTCTTGCTGCTGTTTTTTACTGGCTTTTGTGAAGGGGAATTTGGCGGGCATCGGCTTAGAGAAGCTATTTTTCTCGGTCATTTCTTTTTCTGCTTTAGAAAAAGCTGCGACGAAAAAGCCTTCACTGTCGTAGTGATGTGGCCATATATGCAAATACCCTTCGTTGGTTGCAGAACGCTCCGCGCCTACGAACAGTTCAGAAAGATTTACTACAGCCATATCTGGGTATTTTTGAAGCAGGTAGGCACAGACGTGCTGATTTTCTTCTAGGTTAAGGGTGCAAGTTGAATACACCAATTTGCCACCCGGTTTCAGCGCTTTGTAGGCGCTATCGATTAAATCCCGCTGTGTTTGAGAAAGCTCGTCAACAGCGCGTTGTGACCAATTCTTAAATGCATCAGGATCTTTTCTGAAGGTGCCTTCGCCGGAACAAGGGGCATCCAGCAATATCGCATCAAATGCTTCAGGCAGGTATTCCCCAAATACGCGTCCATCGTAATGGGTAAGTGCGGTATTGGTAACGCCGCAGCGCACAAGGTTGGCGTACAAACCTTTAATGCGGCTGGCTGAAAACTCATTAGCGACTAATGCGCCCTCATTATTCATCAGGGCCGCCAATTGTGTGGTTTTTGAGCCTGGTGCTGCAGCCATATCAAGAACACTGCCCAGCTTTGCCGCTCCCATTGCATACTTAAGCGCAATCGGGGGCATCATAGAGCTGGCTTCCTGAATGTAGAATTGGCCGGTTAAGTGCTCGGCAAAATTGCCCAATGGTGCCTGGTGTTGGTATTCGATCCATGCGCCTTGCGGGCACCAGGGGATCTGCTCCAGTTTCCAATTGTGGCGATTGGAAACAAGCCGCATATCTTGCTGTGTTGATTTTAAGCTGTTGAACCGAATGCTGCGCTTAAGCGGCTGTGTGCTCACTTGAAGAAATCGTTCGAGTTCGTCAGAAGGCAGGATTTGTTTAACTTTTTCAATAAATTCTGTGGGCAGCGTCGTAGGCGTATTCACAAGTCTATGTCATGCTTTTTATTACAATAATTGGATCTTAACACAGCTCAGTGCGGATAGAGCTGTCACCCGCTGTTTGGATTGTCATGTTAAATCTCCTTTGGCTTGGAATGTTTCTGTTGGGGCTGTTGTCAGCTTGCTACCGCTGGCTTTTCCAAGATGACCAAGAAGTGTTTGCCAGGTTGATGCAGGCTATTTTCGACGCCGCCTCTCTTTCCATGTCGATTGGCATTGGACTGGCGGGGCTGCTTTGTTTCTGGATGGGAATTATGCGCCTCGCTGAGCGTACTGGCGCTGTTGAGCGTTTAGCCTCACTGTTGTCACCGCTGTTTAGTAGGCTTATGCCTGAGGTTCCAAAAGGTCACCCGGCCATCGGTGGTGTAACCATGAACCTGGCTGCGAATATTCTAGGGCTGGATAATGCCGCTACGCCATTGGGAATTAAGGCGATGCAGCAGTTGCAAACACTCAATCCGTTAAAGGATACGGCCAGCAATGCACAGATATTGTTTTTGGTATTGAATACTTCTTCGGTCACTATTTTCCCTGTCACCGTTTTTCTCTATCGGGCGCAACTGGGAGCAGAAGTGCCTACCGATGTATTTTTGCCCTTGTTACTTGCCACTACCGCATCAAGTGTTGCAGGACTGCTCGCAGTAGCCTGGGTGCAAAAAATCAAACTTTATGACGCGGTACTGGTTGGCTACGGCTTGGCTTTGGCGTTGCTGATGGCGTTGCCCATGTTGTATTTACTGTCTCTACCCGCGTCAGATATGGCTGCAGGATCTGGTTTTATCGCCAATATTTTGTTGGTTCTGCTTATTTGCTCATTGATGTTTGTCGCCTGGAAAAAAGGTGTAGACGTGTATGAGGAGTTTGTTGAAGGAGCAAAAGAGGGCGTCTCTCAAGCATTTAAAATTGTGCCGTACCTTGTCGCCATGTTGTGCGCTATTAGTTTTCTCCGTGCATCCGGCGCACTCGAAAGTTTTATGAGTTTAGTCCGCACTTTCGTTGAATACCTGGGGTTAGACGGCCGGTTTGTTGATGCACTGCCAACCGGGCTGATGAAGCCATTTTCTGGCAGTGGAGCCAGGGCTTTGATGATTGAAACTATGGAAACCCATGGTGCAGATAGCTTTGCGGGTCGGCTAAGTTCAATAATGCAGGGTTCAACGGAAACGACTTTTTATGTTTTGGCTGTATATTTTGGTGCTGTAGGGATACAGCGAGCACGACATGCGGTTGCATGTGGCTTAATTGCCGACGCAGCAGGCATTACTGCGGCGATTATGGTTTGTTATTGGATATTTGGCTAAGACTTGATTTCACTTAGCTAAATTTATACTGTATATAAAAACAGTGCTAAGGGCGTGTTATGGCAGTCGTAGTTAAATACGTAGTAGTAAGAGACGGTGAGGAAAAGATGACGTTTACCAGCAAGAAGGAAGCGGATGCTTATGACCGTCTATTGGATATCGCAGACGCCGTGTCTGATTATTTGGTGAGTAGTGAGCTGGAACTCGCTGAAGAGCAGGCTGAAGTGATAGGTCACCATTTAGCCATGAACCGTGAGGTGATGGTGCAGCTATTGAAAACCGGTAAAATGCCTACCAAGACATCTGAAAGTAAAGATTAAGTGCTCTTATGAATAGGAATGAATTGGTAAGTCGGTTGGACGAGTTGCTATCAGCATCTAAGTTCAAAGATTACTGTCCAAATGGTTTGCAGGTAGAGGGGCCCACTGAGGTTTCTCGAATTGTCACTGGCGTCACTGCAAGCGCTGAGCTTATTGAACGTGCGATAGAGATGAAAGCTGATGCGCTTTTAGTCCACCATGGTTACTTTTGGAAAGGAGAGCCTGAGCCAATAACTGGTATCAAGGCAAATCGCATAAAAGCACTAATAAAAAGTGATATCAATTTAATCGCTTACCACTTGCCGCTCGATGCGCATCCGGAATTAGGTAACAATGCCCAGCTTGCAAGCCTGCTTGGTATCGAGCAACAAGGCGTACTTGGAGATCCTGACACCAGCGTTTTAGCTTGGGGGCAATTCAATAAGCCTGTGAGCGGAGCAGCTTTGGCGTCTTGTTTGAAAGAGAAGTTAAATCGAAAGCCTCTGCACAGCAGCGTTGTTGATGAAATCAGCAAAGTTGCTTGGTGTACCGGTGGCGGCCAGGATTTCATCGAGCAGGCGGCTGAAGCAGGGTGTGACGCATTTATATCCGGTGAAGTGTCAGAGCGGACTATATTGTTGTCCAGAGAGCTTGGTATCGACTATTTTGCAGCCGGGCACCACGCCACTGAACGTTATGGTATCAAAGCGCTGGGTGAATACATCGCAGGGAACTTCGGTATCGAAGTCAATTTTGTAGATATCGACAATCCCGCTTAGGCTCCGACGCTGTTAATTGAGTGGACATGGCAATAAGACCTAATAAGGTGCACTCAATTCCAATCTACTTACCCCCAATTTTCACCCAAAGCTCGCCAATATAGGCGTACCAAGCTTTGGTTGATTTATCCAGTTGGTTACTGTCGGGGCGATAGCTCCACCAGTCGTAATCGAAATCTGGATTTCCTCGGATATCTGCGGGAACAGGGATAGGTTGGAGTCCAACTTGATCAAACAGGCTCACAGCTCTTGGCAGGTGACTGGCAGAAGTGACCAAGGCAAAGGTTGAATCTTTGACAATTCCGGCTGTGACAACCGCTTCTTCATAGGTATCTTTAGGAGTGGTCAGGGCTAATGCGTTATTGGGATCTAACCCAAGCATGATGGCTGTATCTCTCATCACTAGTGCGCTGGCCACATAGTTATTACCACCCCATCCAGTAAAAACAAGAATTCGTTTGGTATCTTGGTGATAGTGTCGCATCGCTTCGGTTAGTCGCTTGAGGCCACACTCATATAACTGCGAGCTGAGCTTTGAAGCAGGTAAGCCATGATGACCACAGCCCAAAACTACAATGTACTTAGTCTCTTCGGGTAATACGTCTACTGCTTCGATTTGCTGTTCACGAGACGCGATCTGTATCTCTCCCATCGGGGGAATTGAACATATCGCAATGATGCCAATAGCGACAGCCAGCAAAGCTGTGGCTAGTTTTCTTGAATAACCAAAAATGAGCCATGCTCAGTATCATTAATAGGAATGCAAGGGGGAGGGGGGCCAGCCAGCTAGCCGCAAATTTCTTAATAATAAACATTTAAGGCCAGTTGACCTTTTGTGTGTAGATTTTGTTCGAATGAAACATGATTTGAGCAAGATCTGAGCTACGTTACTAATCGGTGTTAGAAAGTAGAGATTGACGTAGTTCAGACCCTGATTAAAGCCGAATAAGCCTACTATTCATTTTTACCTTCTGTCAGCGGTGCTGGCAACCAGATACTGGTATCAGGTAGTGGCGTTCCTTCACTTAGAAACGGATTATTGAGAAAGAGGACTTGGCGCTTCTCGATTTGGGCCAGTTCAATCCATTTTCCAAAAGCGGCAAGAAAATGTGCTTTAAAAGAGCCATCTTGCTTAGCTATCTGCAACCCTTTTAACAGACGCTTTGCCAATGCGTCATTGTCTTTGTTGACGAAGAAGTAGCGGGGGAAAGGGTAATAAAGGGCCAAGTGGTTCTCTACAGTAATATCCGGGTGTTCGTCTTTAAATCGTTCGACCTCTTGCCATGCTTCGTTTAATCCGCGAGGGAAATAGTCAACGCGCTTGTCATTTACCATGGCAAACAGCTCTGTATATTCTGGATGGCCGATTACAGGTAATTGATTTGCGTATAAAATCTGCATGTCAGCCCAGTGGAGTCCAAAGCCCGCAATCATATTGGCTCTCAATTCACCCGTGGTATCTATGGCCGAAAATCGTCCAGCAGACTGCTGATGTATGATTAAAACGCGATAGCCAAGCAAGCCGGCAAGAACAGGAAACTTTACTGACTGAAAACGCAGTTCTCTTTCCCTGTTGGTAGGCACAAAAGCGACATCTACTTTACTTTGCTCAAGTAGCCGCAGGCCTCGAGCTTCATTTACTTGTTGTTCATAAGGGACAGCACGTGCTTCACCGTACCGTTCTGCGGTCTTGTCCAATGCCATTTGAAGCAGGGCAATGTCATATTCGAATCGCGCGTCATCTTGGAAATAGACCACCTGTTTGGTTGAGTCCGCGAGGGCGCAAACACAAAAAAACAGTCCACCGATAAGGGAAAATAGTTTATAAGACGTCGGTGAAAACATTCCTTGCCTCTCGTTTTTGGCTAAAGTATTTAACTCTATGAATATAGTGTTAATTCAATGTGTTTGTTGGATTTAGAAGCCTGTTGCTTAATGTTATTCGAGGAAATGCTATGACGGTCTCATCTTTGGTTTCTGCGCCCGGCTACGTTACATCGCCTGACTCAGCTGAAAGCGACTTCCATCTGCTAAGGCCGTGGCATGATAACGAAATGCGGGCTGAAATTACCAATATTGCGCATGCACCTGCGCGCGTCTCGACTGTCACATTATATGATTGGCGTTGTGCATTTTCTGAAGAAGCCAGGATTTACGGTGAAGGGTTTCAGATGCTTTCTCAAACGGGAGGGTGGCTCAATAATGCTGAGCCGATAGGTCGATGTGACGATGGTGAGGTGTATCGACTTTATGACCGGCAGGCAGAAACGCGCGTATACAGCATGCTGCTGGTAGAAGATGCCGGCCAGTTTCATCTGTTGGGATTTGACTCATCATCGCACTTCAGTGGTTATTTTGTGATTGCTGGCGATAGAATCAAAGTCTGTCTAGACCTTGAAAACATAACACTGGAACCTTACGAAGCGACAGTATTAGAAGGTTTCGTCTATTTACAGGGTACTGACCTACCAGCTGTGTTGGACGACTTCGCTCGTCACCTTATGCAAAATCATCCCCGCGAACCATATGAGAGACTGCCCAGAGGCTGGTGTTCTTGGTACCACTACTATGAAAATGTATCTGCGCAGGATGTGTTGGAGAACCTTGAAGCACTGAAAGATTACCCACAACTTGAATTTATTCAAATCGATGATGGTTACCAGGCTTTTATGGGAGATTGGTTAACGCCGAGTGACAAGTTTCAAGGTGGTGTCAGATCGTTAGTAGACCAGATCCGTGCAGGAGGAAAACGGGCTGGAATTTGGGTTGCACCATTTATCGCACAAAGAGAGTCACATATATTCCAGGCGCATCCAGACTGGTTTGTTAAGGACACTAATGGCTATCCGCTAGCAGCTGAGAATGTTACGTATGGTGGCTGGCGCTGCACACCGTGGTACATTCTGGATGGTACCCACCCTGGTGTTATCAATTACCTCAAACACGTGATTGGAACTATGCGTCATGAATGGGGGGTAGATTACTTCAAGCTTGACGCAAACTTCTGGGGTGCGATCCACGGGGGCGTTTTCCATCGTCCAAACGCCACTCGTATCGAAGCCTATCGTGAAGGCATGGCAGCGATTAACGAAGCTGCGGATGGTGCCTTTATTCTCGGATGCAATGCACCCATGTGGCCCAGTCTTGGGTTGGTTGACGGGATGAGAGTTTCTGATGACGTGGAGCGTCATTGGCATCGCTTTAATCAGATTCGAGAAGAAACTTTTATGCGGAACTGGCAACACGGCAGGTTATGGCTAAATGATCCTGATTGTCTGGTGCTTAATTGTATCGAAGGGCAGCATGCTGAAGAGGAACATTTCAGGCTGCATTTAGCCGCGATTGTTGGAAGTGCAGGCATTCTGATGTTGGGCGATCGCCTCAACGCTCTTACAGATAAACAACGTGAAAGCGTCCATACCGTCAGCCGACTATTGGATAGCGACTATGGCGCTGCACGTTTCCAGACTTTTGATACGCAAATGGGCATATCTGAGAATAAACTCGGCCGTTTAATCTGTCTGACGAACGCAGCATCAGAGCCGCACAGAAGGAAAATTACCCTTAGGCCTGGAGAGCAGGTAAATATGATCTTGGCTGGGAACTATAGAAAAACGGATGATACCGTTGAAGTTAACTTAAGTGGGTATGATGGTGCTTTAATAGAGTTGGTTAGAAGCTAACGTCTAATCCAACGGCGATGTTACTGTCACCGTGATTTGGAATAGCGCCAGTGCTAAACATTGTCTGCAGCGTCATGTCTTCATTAATCAGGTAGCTGGTGCCAAAACCAACGGCAAAGTCGTTATTCAAATTGCCTGCTTCTTCGCCCGCATAGTAGTGGTATAGAGGATCATCGCTGCCCATGTTGAGCAAGTCATGGCGCTCTTTATTGTAAAATTGACCAAAAACTTCTACCTGATAGCCGTCCTCAAGATAAGGAACTGCGACGACGGGCAGAGCAACCATCTTGTATAGTTTGGAATCTGGAAAATATGATTCTTTTGCAGATGGAGCGAACTTAGCGTTGTCGTAAACTTCGCGGAAGGACTGTGCAACGGCAGTGTATGCTTGGGTTGGAAGTGTCGCCCATGAATCCTGTTGAGGATCAACACCGGTTAGGGGGGCAACTTGAAACTCTGTATTGCCTAAAAGAAGCTGGGAACCGTCCAGCAACGGACCGTCAACAGCAGCGGCACTGCTAGCTTGAGATACCAGAAACAACGATGTCAGAGCTTTCAGGGACTGCCTAACCACTGCCATGCTCAAATCTGCCTTGTCAAAATTACTGACGTTAAATGTAAACAAATTTAACAAATGAAACAAATAAAAATTGGACAAATTTTAAGCTAGATCAGGCCAAGCTACGTAAGCCTATGAAATGTAAATCGTAGCTAAACTAATGGAGTAACAAAACTGTGACTTGCGTCGAGTGATCTTAGTTCGAGTGTGGGATTGAGAAAATTTGGTGCGTCCTAGTGGATTCGAACCACCGACCTCTACCATGTCAAGGTAGCGCTCTAACCAACTGAGCTAAGGACGCATATAGAAGGCTTGTTGAAAAGCGGGGCGTATAGTAGCAAATCGAATCGTCTAAGCAAGGAATTTTTTGTCAGTCGTATCCAATTGCCGAAATAGTCACCAACTTGCTGATATATCGGTCAGAACCTCTTATCTAACCGCCCAGAAAACTGGTCAGTAGGGCCTACTATCAGTTAGAATTCCGCCTTTACATTCGATTTAACCAGAAACGGCGCAAATGGCGTCTATTCGGACAACAAGTCATGGAAAACCTGGAAGCATTATCCGCCGAGGCGCTCTCGGCAATCGCTGGCGCGGCGGACAACGAAGCGCTTGAAAGCCTGCGTGTGGAATACCTCGGTAAAAAAGGTAAGTTTACCGATCTGATGAAAGGCTTGGGAAAACTGCCTCCTGAAGAGAAGCCAAAAGCAGGCCAAGCGATAAACAAAGCTAAACAAGCGTTAACGCAAGCGTTGAATGAACGCCGCGAGCTTATGAAAGCAGAAGCGTTAAACAAAAAGCTGGCTTCCGAGACGATTGATGTCACGCTCCCAGGTAAAGACGCCTCTATGGGCGGCCTGCATCCCGTTAACCGCACGANCGAATCGAGAGTTTCTTCGGACAACTTGGCTTTGAAGTGAAGCAGGGGCCTGAAATCGAAGATGGATTCCATAACTTCGATGCACTGAATATCCCTGAGCACCATCCGGCCCGTGCCGATCATGACACTTTCTACTTCAACCCGGACATGATGCTGCGTACCCAAACATCGGGTGTACAGATCCGTACCATGGAAGCTGAAAAGCCACCGTTGCGGATCATTTCCCCGGGTCGTGTCTATCGAAACGATTACGATCAAACCCACACGCCAATGTTCCATCAGGTTGAGGGTTTGATGGTTGACGAAAATGTCAGCTTTACAGAGTTAAAGGGGATCCTTCACGATTTCCTGCGTGCATTTTTCGAGGAAGATTTAGAAGTGCGTTTCCGTCCGTCATTCTTCCCTTTTACTGAGCCTTCTGCGGAAGTAGACGTGAAAGGTAAAAACGGTTGGCTGGAAATATTGGGTTGCGGCATGGTTCACCCTAATGTACTTCGCTCAGTTGGCATTGACCCTGAAAAGTACAGCGGCCTGGCGTTTGGTATAGGCGTTGAGCGTCTAACCATGCTTCGTTATGGCGTAAACGATTTACGCGCATTCTTCGAAAACGACCTGCGTTTCCTTAAGCAGTTCAGCTGATCAGAGTAAGAGGTAGATAGGAATGAAATTCAGCGAACAGTGGCTCCGAGAATGGGTGTCTCCTGAGATCAGCACTGAACAATTGGCCGAACAGATCACCATGGCCGGGCTTGAAGTTGACGAAGTTGCCCCGGTAGCGGGCGAATTTTCTGGTGTTGTCGTCGGTGAAGTCGTCGAATGCGGCAAACACCCAGAAGCCGATAAGTTGCAAGTCACCAAAGTAAACGTTGGCGGTGAAGAGCTGCTTGATATTGTCTGTGGCGCAGCTAATTGCCGTCAGGGACTGAAAGTTATGGTAGCGACTGTAGGTGCGGTCTTGCCTGGTAACTTTAAGATTAAGAAGGCCAAGCTTCGCGGCCAGCCGTCGTTTGGCATGCTTTGCAGCGAAGAAGAGCTGGGTATGGCTGACAGTGCTGATGGCATTATGGAGCTGCCCGCAGATGCACCTATTGGTCAGTCGGTAAGAGAGTATTTGAAGCTCGATGATGCCGTCATTGATGTTGACCTTACAGCTAACCGCGCAGACTGCCTAAGTATTGCAGGCCTTGCACGTGAAGTTGGTGTGCTTAATCAACAGGACGTTTGCTGGCCTGAGATCAGTGACGTTGCTCCTTCAATTGACGATACCTTCCCGATCACAGTGAATGCGCCGGCAGCCTGTCCGCGCTATCTGGGCCGTGTCGTCAAAGGCATTGACCTATCAGCGACTACACCTTTGTGGATGGTGGAGAAATTGCGCCGTTGCGGTATTCGCTCAATTGATCCCGTGGTAGACATTACTAACTATGTACTGCTCGAGTTGGGTCAGCCCATGCACGCCTTTGACCTCAACCTGCTTGAAGGTGGCGTTGATGTCAGAATGGCGCAAAATGGCGAAAAACTAACACTGTTAGACGGTAGCGAAGCGGAACTTCGTGATGACACTTTGGTGATTGCAGATAATGCAGGTCCCATTGCCATGGCGGGTATCTTTGGTGGTGAGCGCACAGGTGTTAATAACCAGACTCAGGATATTCTTCTTGAATGTGCGTTCTTTGCACGTCTCGCCATCATGGGCAAAGCACGTACCTATGGATTGCATACCGACTCTTCTCATCGTTTTGAACGTGGCGTAGATCCGGCGCTGCAATACAAAGCTCTGGAGCGCGCAACCGCGCTTGTTCTGGAAATTTGTGGTGGTGAAGCTGGACCCGTCATTGATGTTACCAACGATGCAGAACTTCCTGTCAGAGAAAAAGTTTTGCTGCGTAAGCAAAAGCTGGATCGTTTGTTAGGTCACGAGATCGATCCTACGCGCGTTACTGATATTCTGGTTCGGTTGGGGTTAGATACTGAATCGACTGATGAGGGCTGGTTGGCTACTGCACCCAGCTTCCGTTTCGATATAGAAATTGAAGAAGACCTAATCGAAGAAGTTGCGCGGGTATACGGCTACAACAACATTCCGAATGTGTCCCCCAGAGCAAATCTGACTATGGGTGAGCATAAAGAGGCAAACCTGCCTTTGGCTGATGTTAAGTCAGTGCTTGTCGCAAGGGATTATCAGGAAGCTATCACCTATAGCTTTGTTGATCCGAAGGTACAGCAGCTACTTCACCCTAATGAAGAGGGAATTGTTTTACCGCATCCTATTTCGGCAGATATGTCTGTGATGCGATTAAGCATGTGGCCTGGACTTCTACAAGCTGTTCGCTACAACGCGAATCGTCAGCAGTCGCGAGTACGCCTGTTTGAAACGGGTTTAACCTTTATTCCTTCTGAGAAGGGACTGCCAGAACAAGCGCTCAACTTAGGTGGCGTGATCACTGGCTCAACTCAACTTGAGCAATGGAGCGGCGACTTAAAGCACGTTGATTTCTTTGATCTCAAAGGGGATGTTGAAGCCCTGCTGAATTTAACCGCTGCTGCGTCGGAATTTAGCTTTAAAGCGGAAAGCAATGATGCTTTACACCCAGGTCAATCTGCACGTATTTATCGTGGTGATAAAGCGATCGGTTGGATCGGTGCAATCCATCCGGCATTGGCTGACAAACTTGATGTTACATCTAAATTGTTCCTGTTTGAGCTTGATCTGACCGCGTTGTTGCAGCGATCTGTACCAGAAGCCGCACCTGTTTCTAAATTCCCTGCCAACCGTCGAGACATCGCGATCGTCGTTAAAGAGTCAGTGACAGCCGAAGAATTATTAAATTCAGCACGGAAAGTTGGCGGAAATCAGTTAGTTGGCATAGACTTGTTCGATGTATACAGAGGGCAAGGGATTGAAGACGGACATAAGAGTCTGGCGATTGCTCTGACGCTTCAAGATGTGGAACGCACACTGGAAGAACAAGAGATGGCTGACATTATGAATCGTATTATCGAAACCCTGGCCTCTGAGTTTGGTGCAAGTTTGAGGGACTAGATAATGGCGTTGACCAAAGCTGACATCGCTGAACACCTGTTTGATAAGCTCGGCCTTAACAAGCGGGATTCAAAAGAGATGGTAGAGTCTTTTTTTGAGGAGATCCGCTCGTCTCTCGAGAGCGGTGAGCAGGTTAAGCTATCTGGGTTTGGTAACTTCGAGCTGCGCGATAAGAATCAGCGGCCCGGTCGAAACCCAAAAACCGGCGAAGATATACCTATTTCCGCCAGGCGGGTCGTCACGTTCCGTCCAGGCCAAAAACTGAAGAGTCGAGTTGAACAAGCTGGCTCAGACGAGTAGGGCTTACACAACTAAAAAACCGCCGTAGAGGCGGTTTTTTTTTGGATGTTATTCTGCAAAAGCCGCGAAACATAGAGTGAGCTATTTTTATATGTAATAAAACTACATAAAAGTTTGCTTTAGTGTGATTTTGAACACATATGAAATTAAAGCTTGTAATAAAAATCCATGAGAGATATTATGTGACCAAGTTAACAATAACGCAGGGGAATGAGATATGTATTCACCTTATAGCACTTATAAAGTGGTTGCGCGTCGAGTTACGGCGTTGTTGTTAGGCTTCATAGCTTTTCCTTTTGTGTTTACTACGAAGCGTGCTCAACTTTTCAGTTACCTGCATCGCATGTGGCTGAAAACCAGTGACAAGCCTGTTTGGATGGCTCAGTCGCAGAGCGTGTTTCGTAAGATTTATTAGCCTTGAGAAGCATTTTGCTTCTGTTGAGATTTAGTGCGGGAGTCTAGACTCCCGCTTTTTTTTGCCTGAAATTCCTCACACTTCTCTTTTTGCTGATCCAAGCGCCGCGAAAATACGTTAACTTTTTGTATTAGATAACTTATTCATAAAGTTGGTGTTTTAGTTGGCAAAACTCGTTTGGTTCCGAGATGACCTCCGTGTACTGGATAACCCTGCTCTGTACGCCGCGTGCAATAACAGTGGAGAGTCTGTTTACGCTGTATTTCTCGTATCTGGCACACAATGGAAAAAGCATGACTGGGCCGATATAAAGATCGACCTGATAAAGCGCCGAATCAAACGGCTGTCTGAAGAGCTAGCGAGTCTCAATATTCAGCTTTTAGTGCTAGACGCTGCCTCGTTCGAAGACGTGCCCCATCTACTTGTACAAGTTTGCAAAGAACTGGATGTATCGGATGTTTACTTCAATTCTGAAGTCGGTGTTAACGAACATCGACGCGACTCGCTAGTTGAAGACACTCTTAGAGACGAGGAAATAGCTGCGAGAGTATTTGAAAACCGAGCAATATATCCCCCAGGCTCAATTCTCACCGGTAAAGGGCTACCTTTTACTGTCTTTACGCCGTTCAAAAAAGCCTGGCTGCGAAAATTTCAGTTGGAGGGATTGGAATGTTTGGGGAGGCCACAACCGCAAGCGGTATCTCAGCCAACTCAAGAGTTTCCACAAGCAGCCTGGCCCAATAGCACCAGTGACAGTTCGCATTGGCCTGTAGATGAGCGCTCAATTTTAGACAAACTTAGAGAATTCGCTGAGAAGTCTCTTCATGACTACGGGGAAGATAGAGATTTTCCTGCAATTGACGGTACTAGTCATCTCAGCCCCTATCTGACGATTGGTGCGATAAGTGCGCGCCAATGTATCAGTCGGCTACTTTTTAACGCACAAGGTGATTTTCATGCACTGTCACCCGGTGCACAAACTTGGTTGAGTGAATTGATTTGGCGAGACTTTTACCGGCACCTGATGGTCGCCTACCCAAAATTATCAATGCATTACAATTTCAAGGAAGGGTTAGCAAGCCTTGAATGGAATGACGATGAAAATATGTTCGAGGCGTGGAAAAACGGGCAAACAGGATATCCGTTAGTTGATGCCGGAATGCGACAACTAAATAGTACCGGCTGGATGCACAACCGTGTTCGTATGGTCGTAGCGAGCTTCCTCACCAAGCATCTTCTAATAGATTGGCGCAAAGGAGAGCAGTATTTTATGCGAAAACTGATTGATGGTGATTTCGCTGCCAATAATGGTGGCTGGCAGTGGGCTGCGAGCACCGGCGCTGATGCCGTTCCCTATTTTCGGATTTTTAATCCACATCTTCAGGCCAAGCGGTTTGACCCAGATGGTAGTTATATTCGACGCTGGATCCCAGAACTCAGCGATGAAGAGGTGAAGCTGGCAACCAGCGGTAAAACACCTCAATTTAACAATCCCAGCTATCCAGCCCCCATAGTGGATCATGCTCAGGCTCGAGAGAAGGCACTAAAATTTTTCAAGAGGGATGATTGATGTCCGATTACATCGATAGATTTACAGAGATGTTCAGGGATCTGAAGCCAGACTCATTCGAAGCAATGGCCTCTATTTACGATCCAGAGGTGGTTTTTCAAGATCCTGCTCATCAAATTGTCGGCCGCGAGAATCTGACGCGCTATTTTGAAGAGCTTTGCGGCTCGTTGCTCTATTGCCGATTTGATATCAGCCGAAGGGCAAACGATGGTGACTCAGTTTTCCTTGAGTGGGAAATGAGTTTTGCACATCCAAAACTGTCGTCCGGTAAGTGCATCGTAGTACCAGGTGTCAGCGTGCTAAAGCTCAGCGACAACGGAATATGTTCCCATCGCGATTATTTTGATATGGGAGCGATGCTTTATGAAAAACTGCCGATGCTCGGCAGCGTTGTTAGCTATCTGAAGAACAGGTTGGCAGCGTGAACATCCTAATAACCGGTGGGACCTCAGGCATTGGTAAGCAAATAGCTCTCGATTATCTGCGAGACGGCCATAAGGTAATTGTTTGGGGAAGAAACGAGGTGCGATTGCAAGAACTGGCATCTTGCGGCGCCAGTATTGATTGTGTAGACGTTACCGACGCGGAAAAGGTGGCAAATGCCTTTGAATCCTTGGTTGAAACCAAATCAATCGATTTGGCCATCTTGTCAGCGGGTGATTGCAAGTACATAGATGATGGTGAGCTAGATCTGTCTACATTCGAGCAGATGTGGCAGGTAAATGTGGTTGGCCAATTGACCTTATTGGATTGCTTCAAAAAGCATGCGGCAAGAATTGAAGGTGCTTCTGTCTATTGTGTTGGCTCCTCTGCACATCTATTTCCATTTCCTCGGGCTGAAGCTTATGGCGGCACAAAAGCTGCGCTTAATTACATATGCCGTGTTTACCGCGCCTTTCTCGCAGGAAAAGGGATAAAACTCGGCCTTATCGAGCCAGGTTTTGTTGATACACCACTAACGCAAAAGAACGATTTTGATATGCCTTTCCTCATTTCCGTTGAAGAAGCGAGCGAAAGGATCCGCCGAGGGATACGAGCGAAAAGATTGTTGATTCGCTTTCCAAGGCGTCTGATTTATTCATTGAAATTACTAGGAATAATGCCAGAGGCCTGGCAGCTGTTTATACAAAGGAAACTAACTAGTGGATAAGAAGAATATCGCGATAATTGGAGCAGGGATATCTGGCTTGGTATCGGCTTACCTCCTTAGCAGGCGCCACAACGTGGTATTGCTAGAGAAGAATGACTACATAGGCGGCCACACTGCCACTGTCGATGTAACCTTGGAGGGGACTGAATACGCGGTTGATACTGGATTTATCGTGTTTAACGACCGAACTTATCCAAATTTCATCAAGCTGATATCTCAGCTTGGAGTTGAATCTAAACCAACAGAGATGAGTTTTAGTGTCAGCAACCAGGCGACAGGCTTGGAATACAACGGTCACGACTTAAATACATTGTTCGCTCAGCGAAGCAATTTGTTAAGTCCGAAGTTTTATAAGTTTCTGTATGAAATTATGCGATTTAATCGCTTGTGTAAGGGGGCGGTTACAAAGCAAATGCCAGTTGTGACCCTGGGCGATTTTCTTGCCCATCACGGTTTTTCTGAATACTTCCAACAGCACTACATATTGCCGATGGGCGCTGCAATTTGGTCTACCAGCATCGCGGGTATGCGTGATTTTCCACTAGAGTTTTTCCTTAAATTTTTTCTAAACCATGGTTTGTTGGATGTAGCTAACCGTCCCCAGTGGTATGTGATCAAAGGCGGTTCCCGTAGTTACGTTGAGCCACTTCTGAATGCTTCAAATGCCGAAGTAAGAACGGGTGTCAAAATAGCAAAAGTCACCAGAGGTACCAGTGATGCGACCTTAACGTATGTCGATGGCGCAGAAGAGGCTTATGATGAGGTGGTATTTGCGTGTCATAGTGATGAAACTCTTGCCCTTCTGGAGGATGCCACTGCGGCTGAGAAGGCAATCCTGTCTGATCTGAAGTACAAGGACAATGAAGTCATTTTGCATACCGATACACGCTTATTGCCAGAAAACAAACGAGCGTGGGCAAGCTGGAATTACCTATTGGGTGCTGGGGATGATGCACTGCCTCAACTGACATACAACATGAACATACTCCAGGGACTCAGCAGCAAGCATACCTTCTGTGTGAGCCTGAATGCCAAAGACAAGATTGCACCAGAAAAGATACTTCGCAGTTTCAATTATGCGCATCCCCAATACACCACGAGTGCTGCAGCAGCGCAACAAAGGTGGAACGAAATCAGTGGGGTAGGCCATACTCACTTCTGTGGGGCGTATTGGTTTAATGGTTTTCATGAAGATGGTGTAAGTAGTGCCTTGAGGGTTGCAGAGGCGTTTGGAGAAAGGTTGTGACGGCAGAAGGGATTTACTTTGGCAATGTAATGCATGCCAGGCGAGCGCCTGCGCATCACAAGTTTGCCTATGAGATCTCAATGTTGTTTCTCAACCTGAGTAATGAAGGGCATTGGCCCTCCCATGGTTTGTGGTTTGGCGAGTCAGGCCACAAAGTTGCCAGGATCTGTTCGGAACGACATTTAAGTCATCGGCCAGAGGGCTCCTGGTACGACAGAGCACAAGCCGAACTTAAGGAACTTGGTGCGACTGTTAAGATCGACCGTATATTCGTTTTGTGTCATCCCACCTACTTGGGTTTTCACTTTAGTCCGCTAAACATCTATTACTGTTATCAGGGAGAAGAGTTGGTTTACTTGCTTGCAGAGGTGAGTAACACGCCATGGAATGAGCGGCACCGCTACTTGATTGACGCCAAATCACCTGAAGATACACCAAAGGATTTTCAGGTCTCGCCATTTATGGGACCTGATCAGTTTTATCGCTGGAATATCACTTCTCCGGCAGACTCTCTGTTGTTTGGCATCACCAGTTATGAGTCGGATAAAGCAATTTTTAATGCATCCCTTCAACTTAAGTTTCTTCCTCTTACTTCGACTAATCTAAAAAGCAGGATCTTACGTACACCTATAATAACTTGGAAAATTTTTTCCGGTATCTACTGGCAGGCCCTGAAAATCTGGCTTAAAGGGGTGCCATTTCTTGGGTACACAGCGCGTAGAAAGGAGCAGTCTTAGCCATGAGAGAACGTCAATTACTTTCGCAGAAACTTTATCAGTCTGAAGATGACGCGAAGATAGGATTTCGCGAACGGATGGCGAAAAAAATGGTTTTTTCCCTTCTTGAACGTCTGGAAGGTGGCAAGATCGTAATGCTTGATGGTGACAGCAGCCGTAAGTTCGGCGATGGCGAATTGGAAGTTACCATTGAGGTTAAAAAGGCTATCGCATACAGGCACTTTATGTTTGGCGGCAGTATTGGTGCCGCTGAGGCCTATGTTAGAGGTGAGTGGCAGTGTGACAATCTGACTCACCTGATCCAGATTTTTGCAAAAAATCTACCGCGCCTTGAAGCAATGGAAGCTAAGTTTAGTTGGCTGAAGGCACCTTTCAGAGTCCTTAACCACTGGACACGTAGAAATACGAAAGACCAAGCCAAGAAGAATATTGGCGCGCACTACGATCTGAGTAACGACTTCTATCAGCTTTTTTTAGATAGCAAAATGATGTACTCAAGTGCCATCTATTCAGAGCAGGCGCAGGCGTTGGATGACGCTGCCGCAAACAAATTGAAAGTCACCTGCGAAAAACTCAAGCTCAAGCCCAGCGACCACTTGATCGAGATAGGCACGGGGTGGGGCGGCATGGCGATATACGCAGCTAAAAATTATGGCTGCAAAGTGACGACAACAACCATATCTCAACAGCAATATGAATACGCCAGGAAGCGTGTTGATGAAGCGAGGTTGAACGAGCAGGTAACGGTGCTTTTGAAAGATTATCGTGAGCTTGAGGGCAAATATGACAAGCTGGTTTCGATCGAAATGATCGAGGCGGTTGGCCATCAATATCTATCTAACTATTTGGAAAAAGTATCTAGCCTGCTTAAAGATGATGGGCACGCTGTAATACAGGCAATTACCATTGCTGATCAGCGGTACGACGCTTACGTCAGAAATGTAGATTTTATCCAAACCTACATCTTCCCGGGAGGGTGTCTACCATCAATCAGTCGCTTGGCAAACGGTATGTCAGCCCATAGTGACATGGTTATTAGGAATATTGACGACATAGGTTTGGATTACGCCCGCACCCTCGCTGATTGGAGAGACCGTTTCTTCAAACAGGTTGAGCAGGTGCGCGAGATGGGGTTCTCTGAGCAGTTTGTTCGTTTATGGCAATACTATCTTTGTTACTGTGAAGGCGCATTCCTCGAACGGGCGATAAGTACTGTGCAGTTAGTGTGCGCAAAACCCAAAGCGTTAAACGTATAGAAAACGTTTTCTCCGCCTTTTGCTATGCTCAAAAGTGCACTAGGCGGAGGTGTTCACGTTGGCTGGTAAATCTTTTTTATCTCTTTGTATCCTTCCATTTATTTTTAGTTTTTTGGCGATTGCTGAAGAGCCAACCGCAGTGCGTTATGTGCTGAGTCCCGATGAAAAAAGAATGCCTGCTGTCTTTCCAAGAGAGTTGCTTGGTAAGGCTATGTCACTTTGCCGCAGCGCTAACTTTTCGCTGCAGGTTCTCGACCAACCTATGCTTCAAGGCAGAGCTACGCTCGAAATCTCTGAGGGGGAAAGTAATAATCTTCACGTGGTTTGGACCATGACCTCTCAACAGCGTGAAATGGAGTTGCTGCCTGTAAAGTTCCCCATCTATAAAGGACTCTTGGGTTACCGATTGTTAGTGGTTCGCACACAAGACCTTAGTCGTTTTAGCCACGTAAAAAATCTTTCAGATTTAGGTAAATTGAAGGGAGTGCAGGGGTATGACTGGCCTGACATTGAGATTTTGCGAGCAAACGGGCTTGATGTTGATGGGTATGGCACTACTGAAGAGATGTACCGCCTCCTTCGTGAGGGGTTTGTTGACTATTTCCCCCGGGCATTGATTGAGATTGAAAGAGAGTTGGCTCTACTGAATACGGGGGAGTTTTCAGTGGTTGAAGGGATTGCGTTACTTTATCCAGCACCGGGTTATTTTTTTACCAGCAAACAAGATCAGGCATTAAATCACTGCATTAATGATGGCCTCAATCAAATGCATGGTAATGGCAGTTATCAGCAGTTGTTTACCCAGTATTTTGGCTCCGTTCTCGCACTCTATAATTATTCAAACAGACAAGTTTTTGAGTTAACAAACCCAATCGTAAGCGAGTTTGATTCAGTGCCAACTAAGTTCTTTGACCCTATCGTTCTTCCTGCTTACAAAGACTGAGCATATTGGTAGAGGGATCTTAGTATCGCCATTTTGGCCGCGTCATTTTCGTGTTCGTGTGCCAGGTTTTCCAACTCTATAGAGAATGTCTCAATATCGATGGCATAGGGATTGGGGCTGGCCAGTCGGCTTTCTCGAAACACCCGCCAACGTACCTGTTCCTGTTCTGAAAGAAGTTCAGGGTAGTTTCTCGCCTTGAATCGGAAAAACATTTCGTGCAGTTGCGGATTCTCGAAATTTGGCTGCAGTGCGGGTAGGTCACTTGGATTTGCCTGATGAATCACCTGCATGCAGTGTTTGTCATGATCACTGAAAAAACCGCCATAGAGTCCGAAATCAGGGTCATCTACACCACCTGAAAATGGTTGTTCATAAACCTCGGCAATAGTGTGTTTTAACTGCGAATTCTGTTTCCACCAGGCTAGGTGTGCCAAACATCCTTCTCTATCGATACCCAAACGCTCAGCATTGTCAGGCGTTAACATTTTTGCTGGCGCCAGTACCGGACATTTGTTCAGGTGTATCAGTTTGAGAGGAGGGCGATATTCGGTATCAGTGCCACGGCTATAGAGCGCCTCGATTATCTGCTCTGAACTCATATCCAATAGAGGCGTTGGATCGCAGTTCAGATCGACGACTACAATGGCGTTTTTGTTGGTTGGGTGCTCAAGTAGTGGCAGCACCCAGGTACAACAGCCCTGAAAAGCAGAGATCTTAGATGAGACATGCAGTAGCGGTGTCATGCCAACCACATCGACCAGAGATCTAACTTTGTTCTTAAATCTGTGGGTATACAGATAGTCGTAAAGCCTGGGTTGTTTCTCTTTTATAAGCTTGGCAAATGCGATAGTGGCACGTACATCAGACAACGCATCATGCGCGCTTTCATGGCTCAGGCCATTAGCTGCCGTAAGATGCTCAAGTTTGAAGCTGGGGGCGCCATCTTCACGTTCCGGCCAGTTAATACCTTCTGGTCTCAAAGCATAACAAGTGCGGGCCATATCAATGATGTCCCAGCGGCTGTTGCCGTTACGCCACTCGCGCTCGTAGGGGTCCATCAGGTTGCGATATAAGGTGTTGCGAGTGACCTCATCATCAAAGCGAATCGTGTTGTATCCGGCGCCACAGGTGCCAGGTACGGAAAAAGCTTCATTTACCCGTTTAATAAACTCTACCTCAGGAACGCCTTTCGCTTTAGCCTCCTGAGGCGTTATCCCGGTAACTAAACACGCCATCGGCGCAGGCAGAAAATCATCTGCTGGCGAACAGTGGATGTTGATTGGTGTACCGATTTCATTGAGATCTTCATCGGTTCTTATCGCTGCAAACTGAGCTGGGCGATCGCGTTTAGGATCTGCGCCGAATGTTTCGTAATCGTGCCAGAGAATGGTGTTTTGTTTCATTACGACGTTTGTGCCTTACCGGGTGCGGGAACTATCAGAGGGTAACTCTCGTAGAACTATACCACTTTTGGCGGGGTTCCCCATAAGTGCTTGTTGCGGTTGTTCAGTAATTTCTGTAGTTTGATTTAAATCAAATTAAGAGCTTCATCAAATATTCACGGTACGGGGCTTGCTTATTCGCTTCGCAAGCACCAAAGTAGCGCCCCGTTGGTGTATCAAGGCTGTTACCGTTCCCATAAAACTAAATGTACTGGGCAGCGATGTACTGCTTAGACAATTGGAATAGATACGGGGAGAGACTCATGAGCAAGGCCAAACGATCGTCATTTCGCATATTGAACCATCACCTGACCAACTGTCTGCAGCGTGGCGAGGAGCAGCGTCAAGCTGTCATTGCTAATCTACTCCAGCGTAAGCGGACCAACCGTCAGTAAAAACAAGATTCTCACTGGCTACAGACGTCTGTGGTCAGCAAAAAAAGGAGCAGAAAACTGCTCCCTTTTTTCGTCTACTTCTTGCTGTTCTTTATGGCGTGTAATAGGTGGCTGCGCCTGGGCCAACCGGAAGGCCTGCAACAAATACCCACAGGAAGAAGAACAGACTCCAGCCAATAATAAATACGATGGAGTAGGGCAGCATGGTCGCCACCAGGGTGCCAATGCCGAGATCCTTCTTGTATCTCGATGCTGTCGCCAGGATCAGACCAAAATAACTCATCATCGGTGTGATCAGGTTGGTAGTCGAATCACCAATACGGTAAGCCGCCTGAATCGTTTCTGGCGCATAACCAACCAGCATCAGCATCGGCACAAATATTGGGGCGGTAACGGCCCATTGCGCTGACGCCGACCCCAGCATCAGGTTGATAAAACCACAAACGAGGATAAAGGAAAAAAACAGCATGGGCCCCGTCATGCCAATCGACTGAAGCATCTCAGCCCCCATCACCGCCGTAACCGTACCGAAGTTTGTCACTTTAAAGAATGCAACAAACTGTGCAGCGAAGAATACCAGCACAATGTACATACCCATGGTGCTCATGGATTCGCTCATAGCATGAATCACATCGCGGTCGGTTCTCATCTTGCCTACGGTACGACCAAACACATACCCCGGAATAGCAAAGCAGATAAAGATGAACGCAACGATACCCTTCAGGAAAGGAGAGCCGGCAACGGCTCCCGTTTCTGGGTGTCTTAAAATGCCACCTTCCGGGACAATAGTCAGCGCGAGAATGACGCTTAACACCAGAACGGAAATACCCGCGTTTTTGAGTCCCTTTTTCTCATCTTCGGTCAATTGATACTTTGCAGTGTCATCGTCCTGTACCGATTCCTCACCCTCGCTTGGATCCCACTTGCCAAGTTGTGGTTCAACCACACGTTCAGTAACAACGGTGCCCAAGATAGTGATAAGGAAAGTACTGGCCATCATAAAGAACCAGTTAACTTCCGGTCCGACAACGTAGTCTGGATCGATCATTTGCGCTGCAGATTCGGTAATGCCGGACAGCAATGGATCAACGGTACCAATAAGCAGGTTTGCGCTGTAGCCGCCGGAAACACCCGCGAAGGCGGCGGCTAATCCGGCGAGCGGATGGCGCCCCAAGGATTTGAAGATCATGGCCGCCAGCGGGATCATTACGACGTAGCCAAGTTCTGACGCTGTATTTGAAATGATGCCGGAGAAAACAATAATGACGGTGACCATGCGTGGTGATGCGCTCATCACCATGCCGCGCATCGCCGCAGACAACAGCCCAGCACGTTCCGCAATACCGACGCCAAGTAGCGCTACCAGTACTGTACCTAAGGGGGCAAAACCGGTGAAGTTGGGTACCAGACCGGTGACAATAATCGCCAGCCCTTCGGCGCTCAATAGGCTGAATACTTCGATCGTGGCACCCTCGGTACGAGGATCGGCGACACTCAGGCCCAGGTAGGATGCGATACCTGATGCAACAATGACGGTGAGCGTCAGGATCGCAAATAGGGTAATGGGGTGTGGCAGTAGGTTTCCTAAAAACTCCACACCACTCAAAAAACGACTAAAAAGCCCTCTCCGTTGGGCATGACTGTCTGGAAGTTGGCTTTGTTCGGTCATGTTTTAGTTCAGTTCGAAAATACAGCAGCGGGTAAAATACTGATTACGGCGGCTGACTGCCAGCGGAAATGGCTAAATCTGACGAAAATGCTGGGTTTATGTTTTAGATAAACCGACAAAAAGCCTTTACAGCAACCGAAGGTCAAGAGAAATTCCCCTCTTTTTGTCATTGATAGATGGGTTGTGACTAGGC
The DNA here is from genome assembly GCF_039544265.1 of Corallincola platygyrae. Taxonomy (NCBI): domain Bacteria; kingdom Pseudomonadati; phylum Pseudomonadota; class Gammaproteobacteria; order Alteromonadales; family Psychromonadaceae; genus Corallincola; species Corallincola platygyrae. Next base: position 67,650 of record NZ_BAABLI010000014.1, read on the forward strand.
TTTCATTGGGTAAGTAAACAAGAAGAAGTGCGTCAGGTTGAGCGCTGCATGGACGGCGATAGGCGCCAAAATTGACCGTCCATAATAATAAGCCAGGCCATAGCCCGCGCCCGCAATGGTGCTCAACACCAGCCATTGCAAACCACCTGGCAAATGAACCAGACCAAACAACAGGGTTGTGATTAACACACCGACAATGCCAAAACGTTTGGTAAAGAACTGTTGTAGCAGCCCTCTGAACAGTGATTCCTCAGCGACGACAGTAATGCCGATATTCAGTGCGACAAACCAATACCATCCCCTTGGAAGCTTGGGGTCCCAACCAATAACGTCAAACAGCATCATACCTACGGCCAACGTAGTCACGACGCTAAGAACAAATACAATCGCAAATATCGTTAGCAGGGAAAGTTGGCGATGTGAGGCCGAGGCCCCTTGTTTGTCTCTGCTTAGCAGCAAAGGTAACAGCACAACGCCGACAAGGAGTTTGTCAAAATTCAGGTTCAAAGAATGCGGAACGGCATTGACCGATATCTGCCGGGCCTCCCACACCGATTGATTATTAAATCCCGGCAGCAGATGCAGCATCAGAATCGCAGAGAACAACATCAACCCCCAAAGCAAGAGTGGTTGATGCTTGATGTTTGGCTGAAAACATATGTGCGCCAGCGTGAGAAATAGTAATGAAAAACCAAGACCAAATGCGTCGAGCCCGCCTGCTAAGGTAGCCAACAGCATTAGAGCGAATGTCCCCAGATACAGCGGCGTCTGCAAACCCTGTAAATAAGGGAATCTAAAGTGGTGTTGAAGATTCACAGGCTAATCAGCTGATTCAGAGAATGAAATAGATAAGCTAACTTGATTGGTCAATGATGCCAACCCAACTTTACTTGCTAGCTTGGTCGGGGACTGAGTGTTTGCGCGCAAGTGGTGCTTATTCATTGGATTTTGTTGCTAAAAGTCTGGTAATGGTGCCGGGGTTGGAGCACTTTCCAAATTAGGTTAAAACTCTATCCTACTGAAAAATATGGTTATTACCTGAGCTTTTAGAATTTGAAGACTATTGGAACGGGTTTCGCTTATCAAACTACCATTAAGGTTGTGACCAAGTTCCAGCGCCAAACAGGACTACAAATAGGCAAATTGCGATGCATCATGGCTACAGATACACCCTGGGTAGCCAGGTATATAAGTTCAAAAACCTGGCTGATTTGATGGCAAAAGCTACCCCCAGTCGATCCGGCGATAAACTGGCGGGTGTGATCGCAGAAAGCGAAGAGCATAGGGTTTTTGCACAAATGGCGCTGGCCGAACTCCCGCTGAACAGTTTCCTTAGTGAGGCCTTGGTGCCTTATGAGAAAGACGAAGTGACACGTCTTATCATAGACAGCCACGATAAAGAGGCATTCTCGCCCATTGCTCATCTGACCGTCGGTGATTTCCGGAATTGGCTATTGAGTGATGAAGCAGACAGTGAAACCTTAACCAAGGTTGCCACTGGCATTACACCAGAAATGGCGGCTGCGGTAAGCAAGATAATGCGCAATCAGGACTTGATCCTCGTGGCTCAGAAATGCGAGGTCGTAACTGCTTTTCGTAACACCATTGGCCTGCCTGGACGATTTTCTACCCGGCTACAACCGAATCATCCTACAGACGATATAAATGGAATTGCAGCAAGTATTCTTGATGGTCTGCTGTACGGCAATGGTGATGCAGTTATTGGGATTAATCCGGCAACTGACAGTGTTCAACAAACGATAAAGCTGTTGGAGATGATGGATCAGGTGATCCAGCGTTACCAGATCCCAACACAATCCTGTGTGCTTACTCACGTTACTAATACATTGGAAGCGATTGAGCTGGGTGCGCCGGTCGATCTTGTATTTCAGTCTATCGGTGGAACAGAAAACACCAATAGCAGTTTTGGCGTCTCGCTATCTATGTTGGCCGAAGCGCAGCAGGCCGCGTTGGAATTAAAGAGGGGAAGTGTCGGAGCCAATCTGATGTATTTTGAAACCGGCCAAGGCAGTGCGCTATCGGCGAATGCGCATCATGGCATTGATCAGCAAACCTGTGAAGCGAGGGCGTATGCAGTCGCTAGGGCGTTTGATCCCTTGCTGGTCAACACTGTGGTTGGTTTTATTGGTCCCGAATACCTATTCGATGGTAAAGAGATTGCCAGAGCGGGTTTGGAAGACCATTTCTGTGGCAAGCTGCTTGGCCTGCCGATGGGGTGCGATATCTGCTACACCAATCATGCTGAGGCCGACCAGAACGATATGGATAACCTGCTAACACTGCTGGGTGTGGCAGGATGCAACTTCATCATGGGCATCCCGGGCTCTGATGACATCATGCTCAACTATCAAACAACCTCCTTTCACGACGCGCTTTACACTCGCCAAGTACTCGGATTGAAGCCCGCGCCTGAATTTGAACGCTGGTTGCAAGAAAACCAAATTGTGGTTGCCGGGGAGCGTTTTCGCCTCAATGATGAAATGCCAAAAGGATTCAGGCATACCCTGAAGGCACTTGCTGGTGGCGAACAATGAATAAACAAATCGTTTCAAATCCGTGGCGGGTTCTAAACCAGTTTACCGATGCCAGGATAGGATTGGGTAGAGCAGGGGGAAGTCTACCGACAGAAGAATTGCTTAAGTTCCAATTAGCGCATGCACGGGCCAGAGACGCGGTGCACCAACCGTTAGATATTGCAGACCTAGTCAGCCAGTTGGGTAGTATTTCTGATCAGTTGCCCCATCTTAAAGAGGCTTTAACCAGTCAGGCAAACGACCGTATAAGCTATTTACAGCGCCCTGATCTCGGTAGAAAACTCAATGAAGCCTCTATCAACTATCTAAAGCAACAAGTTGACGTAATAACCGAGAGAGCAGCGATTGCGCAGAGTTTTGATCTTGCCATTGTTATTGTCGATGGTCTCTCGTCAACAGCTGTCCAAACTAATGCGTCTCCCTTAATCGCTCAATTGTTTTCGGCGCTTAACGAAGAGCGACTTGAATGGTCTATTGCACCCTTGGTTTTGGTAACTCAAGGACGCGTGGCCATAGGTGATGAGATCGGTGCGTTGATGCATGCCCGAGCGGTATTGGTGCTTATTGGTGAGCGCCCCGGGCTAAGTTCCCCCGATAGCTTAGGCATCTATTTGACTCACGATCCGCAGCCTGGACGAACGGATGCGCAGCGCAACTGTATTTCCAATGTTCGACCAGGTGGTCTGAGTTATAGCGAAGCCTGCAACCGAACCCTTTATTTGTTGCGGGAAGCAAGGCGCCTCGGCCTTTCTGGTGTCCAACTAAAAGATCGTAGTGACGAGAATGTAATAGAACATCAAAGCAGCAATTTTCTGTTGGATGACTCCAGTGGTTAAAAATGTGGTTGTGAAATCACTCGCGCTACCGTTTATGGCGTGTGTGTAGCTGGCAATGAGAATTATTATTGCAACCGTGATCTAGGCGAGGTGTTCGCACATTTTCTGTACAAGGTGCTCGAAGGCACTGTTATAAAAGAGAAGAGTGGTGATCAGGCGCCAAACTAAGACAAACAAATAAGCCTGGTCTAAGCTTGCGATAGCGCCCCAATTTTTGGGCAGGACGCGTCGCATATTCATGGGGGAAGTTATGAAATCATTAAAAGTAAAAGACTACATGGAGCGTCGCCCGGTAACACTCGGGCCAAAACATACGGTGGCTGAGGCAGTACAAAAGCTTCTTGCGGCTGAGAGAATTGGTGGCCCGGTTATCGACGATAACAAGAAACTGGTCGGTTTTATCTCGCAACAAGACTGTCTCAGAGCGGCGGTTGAATCCTCATATCACTGTGAGGGCGTGGCGCTGGTTGAAGACCTGATGCGACAAGAAGTTCTCACCGTGAGTCCAGAAGACAGCGTATTGGAACTGGCGCAGCAAATGTTAGGTCAGAAGCCCAAACTTTATCCAGTTGTAGACGAATATGGTCATTTGATGGGGTTGATTGCTCGACGAGATGTTTTACGCGCGTTAGCCACCCACCTTGACACCTGTTTCGGTAAAGCCAGTTAACCACTGGCTTTCGTCTCTCTTTCAAGCTTGATAGGATTGGCGCCCTCTGAGAAAAGATGGCGTCACCCGTGCATTCCGACCAAGAACAAAAACACTCCGTTAACGCTGAAAACGACCCGTTTTTAGACACCCTTGCTTTACTTCCAAAGACTGCGCAATTCGGATTAAAAAAACGATACCAAGGCGCGCAGCGTATTGACGATGAAAAGCGTCGTTTGCGTATATTGAAAAACCTGCATGCTGATCTGGAAAAAGCGGTACATCGTGCGACTTGGCAGGAATTTATTAAATACCCAGAACAACTACCGGTTTCCGAGCGGAAAGCGGAGATTGCCGAGGCGATTAAAAATAATCAGGTCGTGATTATTGCCGGTGAAACCGGGTCGGGTAAAACCACACAGATCCCCAAAATATGCCTGGAGTTAGGCCTGGGGATTGGCGGCATGATCGGCCACACTCAGCCGAGACGACTTGCTGCGCGCAGTGTTGCCGATCGTATTGCTGATGAACTGGGTACGTCACTGGGGGATGTGGTTGGTTTTAAGGTCAGGTTTTCTGATCACACCGAGCCGAGAACCCGAGTAAAACTGATGACGGACGGTATTCTGCTGGCAGAGATGCAGAAAGATCGTTTGTTGCGACAATACGATACCCTCATTATCGATGAGGCCCACGAACGTAGCCTCAATATCGATTTTCTCTTGGGGTATCTGCGGCAGTTGTTGCCAAAACGCCCTGATCTTAAGGTGATCATTACCTCGGCAACCATTGAAACGGATCGATTTTCCAGGCATTTCAACGAGGCGCCTGTGATTACTGTTTCCGGGCGTACCTATCCGGTAGAGATCCGATATCACGCGCCGGATGAAACACAAGAGAAGTTTAACGATCCGCTTCAGGCGATCTTCGACGCCGTTGATGAGCTCCAAGCGGAAGGACGCGGCGATATTCTGATTTTCCTTAATGGTGAGCGCGAGATCCGTGATACCGCGGATGCTTTATCGAAGAGAAACCTAAAGAATACAGAGGTACTGCCGCTTTACGCCAGACTATCGGCCCAGGAACAGCAACGGATATTTAAGCCTCACAGCGGCCAACGCATTGTGTTGGCCACCAACGTCGCGGAGACATCCTTAACGGTACCTGGCATCAAGTATGTAATTGACCCCGGTACTGCGCGAATAAGCCGTTATAGCTATCGCACCAAAGTCCAGCGCCTGCCAATAGAAGCGATTTCCCAAGCCAGCGCTAATCAGCGAGCAGGGCGATGTGGTCGTGTCTCTGAAGGTATCTGTATTCGCCTCTATAGTCAGGAAGACTTTGAAGGTCGACCTGCGTACACCGACCCGGAGATACTTCGCACAAACTTGGCTGCTGTCATCCTGCAGATGGTGTCGCTGCGTCTGGGAGACATCGAAGCGTTTCCATTTATGCAGCCACCTGACAATAAACATATTCGCGATGGCATTAAGCTGTTGGAAGAGTTGGGCGCACTTAAAACCCCGAATAAGCAGGGTCTGCAATTATCACAAATTGGTCGCCAGCTATCGCGTATCCCCATCGATCCCAAGTTGGGACGCATGGTGCTGGCAGGCGCCGAAAATAGCAGCCTGGATCAAGTGCTGGTACTGGCTTCAGTCTTGTCTATACAAGATCCAAGAGAGCGTCCGATGGACGCAAAGCAGGCGTCAGATGAGAAACACCGCAGGTTCTATGACCAGGACTCAGATTTCTCGACGCTGATGAATCTGTGGCGCTATATCAAAGAGCAACAACAGGAGTTGAGCGGCAGCCAGTTCCGCAAGTTGTGTAAGAAGGAGTTTCTCTCCTACATACGCATTCGTGAATGGCAGGACCTGCATTTCCAGCTGCGACAAAGCTGCCGCGAGCTGCACTTGGAGATGAACGAAAGCGAAGCAGATTACGAGTCACTGCACAAAGCATTGCTTACAGGGCTGCTTAGCAATATTGGTATGCTGGACAAAGATCAGGAATATATCGGCGCGCGCAATCGCCGTTTTTATCTATTCCCTGGTAGTTCTCTGGGTAAAAAGCGGCCCAAGTGGTCAATGTCAGCGGAGCTTACCGAAACCAGTCGATTGTTCGCGCGCACCGCGGCCAAGATCCAACCTGATTGGGTTGAGGGCTTAGCTAAACACCTGGTTAGCCGCACATACAGTGAGCCCCACTGGAGCAAAAAACAGGGCAATGTAATGGCGTTTGAGAAACAGACCCTTTACGGCCTGCCGATAGTGCAGCAGCGTAAAGTGTTGTTTGGCCATATCGATCCTGTGGTTGCCCGCGAAGTCTTTATTCGTTCGGCATTGGTAGAACGTCAACTGGGTACAAACCTAGCGTTCTATCAAAAGAACAACCAAACCATCGACAGCATTCATGCTCAGGAAGACAAGATCCGTCGTCGTGATCTGCTGGTAGATGATGAGCAGCTCTATGCGCTGTACGACAAAGATATTCCCGATCACATATATTCCAAAGCCTCATTGGAAAAGTGGTATCGAACCGAATCTAAAAAGAACAAACAGCTGTTGGTATACGATGAGAAATCGCTACTGCAGCGAGAGGAAGGAGACCTTTCCAAGCTTTACCCCGACCAGTGGCGCAGTGGCAACATCGATGTCAGTTTGAAGTATCTGTTTGAGCCTGGCCAAAGTCAGGACGGCGTTCAGGCGGAGATCCCAATCGCTGTTTTAAATCAGGTTCAGGAAAGTGCGTTTGAGTGGGGCGTACCAGCGCACCGTGAAGCGCTACTGGTCGCCTTGATTAAGTCTCTGCCTAAACCGTTAAGGCGTCACTTTGTCCCAGCGCCAAATTTTGCCGGGCGAGTCATGGCCGAAGCCGATTTCAATACCGAGTCGCCTACGGCAGCTTTAGAACGTGTCCTAAGGCGTGCGACTGGGATTACTGTGCCCGATGATGCGTGGAATTGGGATCTGGTGCCCGATCACCTGAAAATGAGTTATCGGGTGGTTGACGAAAAGGGTAAGGCAATCGCTGATGGGGAAGATCTCGTTACCTTAAAAGCCAGTCTGCAGGATAAGGTGCAAGACACTCTGAGTGCCGTTGTGTCAGACGATATTGAAAGATCCGGTATGGCGGCGTGGGACATAGATGAACTGCCTCGCGTGTACACGCAAAAACGGCGTGGCTATGAAGTAAAAGCCTATCCGGCATTGGTGGATGAAAAAACCAGTGTTGCGGTTCAGCTGTTTGACAGCGAAGCCAAGGCCAACAGCGCAATGAAGGCAGGCGTCCGCAGATTGCTGCTGTTGAACGTGACTTCGCCGGCCAAGTACTTGCGCGACAACTTGCCAAATAAAGCCAAGCTTGCGATGCATTACACCCGTTTTGGCAAAGTGCAGTTCCTGATCGATGATTGTATTTCCGGTGCAGTTGATATGCTGGTGGGGAATGCTGCCGATGTACGCGATGCAGCAAGTTTTAAATCTTTGCTTGAAACTGTTCGTGCGGACGTCGCTGACAAAACGGTAGAGGTCGCGTTGGTTGTGGAACAGATCCTGACCCGTGCCAATAAAGCGTTGAAACAGCTCAAAGGTAAAAGCTCATTCGATACGGTACGCGCTCAGGCCGACATTAAGGCGCAGATCGATGGCTTGGTCTATCCAGGGTTTGTTGCAGATACCGGTATTGCCCAACTGCGTGAAGTTCCCAGATATCTTGATGCCGTAGAAAAACGGATCGAAAAGCTGGCCATTGATGCTAACCGAGACAGGCAGCACCTGTTGGCGATTGACCGTGTTAGCGACGCTTTGGCTCAACTCAAAGGTAAGGCTAAACACCATGAAGGCCTGCAAGATGAGCTGCAACAGTTGCACTGGATGATCGAAGAGTTACGTGTCTCCTTCTTCCATCAGACCCTGGGCACGGCTTATCCAATTTCAGAAAAGCGTGTATTAAATGCCATTGAGGAATGTCGCAAATGTCATCAGTTGTGATCGCGCGTATTCGTGCTTCTCATACCTACCCGATCAGAAGTGCAGTACTGCGAACCGGTCTGCCAATTGAAAGCTCTGTTTTCGATGGCGATGACGCTGAAACCACTCGGCATTATGGTGCATTTCTGGCGCAGGCTGACCAGGGAAGTTCTGCTCAAGCAGGCCAGTTAGCCTTGGTTGGCATCGTATCCCTTTATCAAAATGGCAGTGATGCGCTTGCCGGTAGTCATTGGCAGTTACGCGCGATGGCTACCTTGCCAAAGGTTCGTGGTTTAGGGATAGGGCAGGCCTTAGTCAAACATCTCATAAGTGCCTCAGACCACCCCGAGCAGGTTTGGTGTAATGCACGCAGTCATGCGGCAGGGTTTTACCAAAAGTTAGGGTTCGTGACACAGGGCGCGCCATTTGAAATACCCGGTGTGGGACCGCATGTTCAGATGCGCTTTGTCGCGGATAGATCAAATTTTACGTGAATTGCCACCGCAGCAACTGGCATTCTCGCACGATGGCGGGCAAACTTGCCCGCTTTAGTCTTCAGCAAACGCAATAATTTTAAAGGCAAGATCCCGATGGGAAGAGCATATCAGAACCGAAAAGATTCGATGGCCAAAACAGCGGCCGCCAAGACCAAGGTATATTCAAAGTACGGTAAAGAGATCTATGTTATCGCTAAGAATGGCGGTACCGACCCTGACACTAACCTGTCTCTTCGCCGCTTGATTGAAAAAGCGAAGAAGGATCAGGTGCCTGCGCATGTGATTGAGCGTGCGATTGATAAAGCCAGTGGTGCAGGCGGTGAAGACTACGCTGCAGCACGTTATGAAGGCTTTGGTCCTGGCGGGAGCATGGTGATTGTTGACTGCCTGACAGACAACGGCAACCGCACGTTTACCGAGGTACGCCAGTGTTTCGTTAAAAACGATGCCAAATTGGGTTCACCAGGCGCAGTTGCGCATATGTTCGATCACCTGGCTGTATTCGTGTTTGCCGGTGAAGATGAAGAAGCGATCCTAGAAGCGCTGATGATGGAAGATGTGGACGTTAAAGACATTGAGTGTGAAGAGGGTAAGATCACCGTGTTTGCGCCCGCGTCTGAGTACTTCAAAGCGAAGAATGCATTAACCGATGCGCTTGGCGAGATTGAGATGGACGTCGATGAGATCAGCTTCGTACCCCAAACCGAATGCGAAGTGACCGGAGACGATGTCGAAGTTTTCGAGAAGTTCCTGGATATGCTAAACGATTGTGATGACGTACAAGAGGTCTATCACAACGCTATCCTGCCATAGGCAAGAACATACGCCAGAAAAGCCGCGCTCTATAGCGCGGCTTTTTTATGTACAGGATGTACGGTATGTCGCGGGCACATGGTACCCAAAGCACTTCGCGGGGCACGCTGTGTACAGGATGTACGGCCGAAAACTGCTCCTGCGTTTTCGGCATTTCCGCCGTCCATGGCGGTCGTATATTGCGGGCACATGGACATGCTAGAGCGACGATACAATATACCTGTTGCGGTGCCTGCCGACCGGACAATGCTTTGTCCGATGAAGCTTTTATTACAGGCCAAAATCTCTCCTTCTAAATCTCCATTTCTCTTCTACGCTATTGATTGGTGTAGCAATTTTATTGATGTCTTTGGTCTTAAGAGGAAGCAAGCATGATCGGGCAATGGAATACGCAGGCGGTATGCGCGACTTTATTATTGGTTGGAAGTATGGGAATGGCCCAAGCAGAAAGCGGTCCTATGGAGCCTTCTGCAGGCTACGCAGTTACATCTGATGGCATCGTTGTGCTATCTGGAGACGGATCTTGTGTGCGTCATAGCGCTTGGAGTAAAGACAAAGCGAAGGTGGTGGGTTGTGACGGCTATGAGCTGAGTATGGACCCTGAGTTCGTAAGAGGCGATGGCGACGGCTTGATTACTGGCTTGTCACTGCCGCAGGCAGAGCTGTTTGCTTTCGATAGTGCAGAGATGAGTGATGAAGGGAAGGCATATCTGCTAAGTCGTAAAGCTGAGCTCGCTGAAGACTTCGCTGGTGTATATTCGGTCACAGTGATAGGTCATACAGATAGTACGGGTGATGAAAACTATAATCAGGATCTGTCGCTGCGAAGAGCCAATGCCGTTGGCGATTATCTTCTATCCATTGGTGTTCCTGAAGGTCGCTTACGCACGCTAGGTCGGGGTGAGTATGATCCCATAGTGTCTAACGATACACCTGATGGCAGGGCGCAAAACCGTCGTGTTGAAGTGTTTGTCGTTGGTGAACAGCGAGCCTTGGATCGTTTGATCTTCCCAAGTATTGCCTTATTTGAACGTCGTCAGGGGCAGTTGTCTGCAGAGGGTGTGGCTTTAATGGATAAACATATTGAAGAGGCTCGAACGCTTTTACGCAGTGCAGCGTTTATCGAGATCGTAGGGCACACAGATAACGTGGGCGACGATGATTACAATATGGCGCTTTCTTTGGAGCGTGCTGAGGCCGTAGGCAGTTATCTGATGAGCCAGGGCGTAGACGGCACCAAGCTGGTAATGCGTGGTGCGGGTGAAAGCTCACCGGTTGCTACCAATAAGACAGAAGATGGCAAAGCGCAAAACCGACGTGTAGAACTATTGATATTTGGCCGTGGTAAATAAGACTCGGCAATAAAACCAATTAACAAACGCGGCGTTAAGCGCCGCGTTTTTGTTTACTGTGTGGGTGATTAAGCGTACCCTAATGTCGCTTTTTAAAACCAGCGAGTAGACCCAAGGAATCAAGGATGAGTGGTTGTAGTTATCACGCCGACCAGCCCCAAAGCTGGCATTGCCCATCTTGCGAAAAATCATTTTGTACAAGCTGTTTCCCCGGCGGCGAAGGTAATTTTGAACAAGGAAAAGCACGTTGCCCGTTATGCCGCGGCGATCTAGACTTTGTACCTTCCGATGATGCTAAACCGCCATTCTGGAAGGTGAGCGGCGACTTCTTTAAATATCCACTACAACTACAGCCAATATTATTGGTCACCATACTGCTGGTGTTGACTCAAATCGCATTGTCCCAATTTATGAATTTGATCGACGGCCAGTATGGAGATATTGGTCTGGCGTTAACCTTGGCAGTGGTGATATTTGGTTGGATCAGTCACTACGGGCTTACCGTGATGCGCCTGGTTGCTGACGAAGAGTGGAAAGCGCCGAGTGTATTCGGCGAAGAGCACAACTTACTTCTCACCATTAAGCTATTCCTAGCCTACATCAGTTGTGGTGTGGCTGTGTTTGCGACGGCATTTGTTTCGCCAAACCTAGCCATCATGGTTATGTTCTTCCTCACATTTGCGATGCCTGCCATCGTTATGATCCTTGGGATCACTGAAAGTGTTCGCGATGCCACCAACCCAGTCTTGATGGTTAAGATGATTTACCGAATTGGTTGGGCTTACGGATTGTTATGGCTGGCACAGATGGCTATTTCCAATGGCAGTGCGTACGTGACTGGCAGTGTTGGATTTCAATCAGAATCAATTAAGTTGATCGTAAGTCTACTGGTGTTAGCAACCACCTATTTCAGCATGGTCAGCTTTGCAATGATGGGCTATTTCCTGTTGGAGCATAAACAAAAGCTGGGAATCGCAGGTGGAGAGTCTGGTGAGACTCTCGCGCCCGCAGAATTTGATATTAGAAAAGCACTCGGCTTTTCACATGTCTACTTGTTTGAAGGGCGTAATAGCCAAGCTTTTGAGTTGGTTAAAGGGGCGTTGAGACGTTACCCAGATGATTTGAGATTGCGGGAACGAATGCATCGCCTGCTTATCCTCAAAGGCGACCAGGAGCTGCTGTTCAAGCACGCTAATAAGTATTTCGATCAGTTAATTGCCAAGGGCAATATTGGTGCAGTTGCCAGGGCAATAGACGAGCTGCTTGCAAAGTATCCTGCATTTCGTCCCAGCGTCGAAGTAGCCTCGGAAGTCGCTTCCCTATTTGTCAGGCAAGGCCGCTTTGAAAAGGCTGACAGCTTGGTAGGGGATGTCGATGCCTGGGAGTGTGACAGTAATGTGAAAGCGTCACTTTATCTATTGCTGGCCAAGTCAGCACTAGAAAGCGGCAAAGTGCTAAGTGAGGTGACAACCAACGCTCACGCGGCTGCAAAATTGGCAAAACCTGGATCGCCTACCTCGCTTGAAGCGGCCCAGTTGATCGATGCGGCTAAGAAGATGGCTCCGCAGCCAGTGTGAGTTTGATCAGTTGCCCATGCTGATGCCTGCCCAGAGTAGGCGTCAGCAGATCTTCAGCATACTGTTTTATTTGTGATGTCCAATGAGCGGTCTGAGTTAACTCAAACAACATCTGCTGCGCCTGCTCAAATCCGTTGTTTAATACCAGTGCCTGACAAAGCTTGATGGTGTGCTTTGCGGGCGCGCTCTGCGGAGACCATGTCAGCCTATCCTTGTAGCTTTGCCAGCGTAGAAATACCTGTTGTGAATCGGTATCGTCTTGTTCCAGAAATTTGTAAAAAGTTGCCCTTAAACTCTCATCACTGATGCGCATAGCCAGTGAAAAAGTAAAGTCCCATAACTCAGCGTATTGTTCGGCTTTAACCTCAATGGATTTGTTAGACAGTGCATTGAGGCACAGCTCAAGCGCTTCATCAAATTTAAACTCTGCTTCGAGCTTTCGCATTCGCTCTGTAATCAGCTTGGGTTTTGGAATCTTAAGCTCAGCTTCCTGATGAAAACTTTGGTTTACTCGTGCTCTAAACAAGCCAGACCAACTCAATATCAGATAAAGCAATACGCCAAACATCAAACCAAAGGCGTGGGCCATGTAAGCTACATTGTCTTCCGTGGTGTATTCGCTGATAAGCTCCTGGCCAAGCCATACAGGTAACAAGAAATAGGCGGGTGCTCTGAAGGTACCAACGAAGGGGCCAAGCAAGGCGAAATACTCTCGCTTCTTAATTCCATACACTGCCAGATAGATTCCCATCAGTCCTGAAATCGCACCGGAAGCGCCGACCAACGGCGTGCTGCTATGTAAGTGGAGCAGGGCAAATCCAAGCCCGCTTAGGACGCCCGTCGCCAGATACAAAAACAGGAAACCTAAACTACCCAGCCTTTTTTCTAGGGCGAAACCAAAAATGGAAAGAAACACCATATTGCCGAGCAGGTGCATGGTGTCACCATGGAGGAACTGATAGGTAAGCAGCTCGTAATAGTTCATATCGTTGGGTATAAGACCAAAACGATATGCGGATGCCTGGTTTTGTGTCACAAATACTGTGAAGCAGAGAAAGACCAGAAAGATGGTGATAAAAGGAGGCTGTCGCCAATTGAATTTGTCTTCCGTTGGGATAATCAACATGTTGTATTCATTCCGTTGTAACGAGTGCTGTTCCTAAGTGATATCTGTTGCCTGGATAAACCAGCCTAGCGTAACTGACCATTCCCTTATCACTTGCCATCTGTCTGCTAACCTGCAGACAGGGTTGGTCACGGTCAATTTTTAACCACTCGCACATGGAGCTGGTGGGGGCGATAGCTTCAATCTGATGGCTTGCCTCAGTTAATGGGGCTACACCACAGAGATACTCATGGGGAGAGAACGAACTAAAATCCTGTTTTAGATAGGCTGGGGCCAACTCAGGGTTGACCGCTCTTTGCTCCAGTTCCAACGCAATGCCATCTTTTTGATGCACTATCATGCTGAAAAACACTTCACTGCCCTCGGCTACGGATAGCGCTAAAGCCGTTTGTTTGTCTGCAGGGCGGGAGGTCAGTAACAAGATACGATTGGTGTAACGTGCGCCCTGGTTTTTAATCTCATCCGTGATCGATTTTATCTCTAGCATTGCGCTTCGGCTGCTAGGTTCAGCGACATAGGTTCCAAAGCCTTTTCTAGCGAAAAGGATGCCTTCGTAGACCAGCTCCTGAAGCGCTCTTCGGGCGGTCATTCTGCTTACGTTGTACTGAGACGCTAAACTATTTTCTGAGGGGGTTTGACTACCAGCAGTCAGCTCACCGTTCGATATCAGCGCTTTTATCCCTTGTTTTATATCGTTATACCTTGGCATTGTATGTATGTCCGTATATGGTTCGCGCGTTTGGCTCTAAAATAACAAATAGAAAGTTGTATAGACAGCTTCAGGCCTTATAAAAGCGATAGATACCGCACATAGATAATAAGAAGAAGTTCAAAGTTGGGGAGATATTTTTGAGCTATCACGTCGTAATACCAGACCAGTTAGAGTGGCAAAAAGAATCAATGTCACTGCTTTACCTGTCACCAGAAGCTGAAAGCGGATATGAGGTGCTGCTAAAGGCGCTTTCTGCGATTCGTAAATCTGGCGCTTTGCTTTGTATGCTCCATGTCGTTGAGAAGGAAAGTGACTGGGTTAGGGCTGTCGAACCGCTAACATCAAGCCTGGCGTTCGCAATTGAAGCACGGTCAGTTGAACCGAGTATTTGCGCAGGAATTGTTATCGACGCCTCAGCAAAGAATTCACAGCAAGATCTATCCGTAGTGTCTCATTTGATAGCGATGAGTGGGCTTTGCCTGGTGACTATCTATCACAACAATCGGGTAGGTGGCTCAGAGTCACTAAGTGTGCTTTCAGAGTTCATTGGTAGTCCTTTAGCCGTTATCTCATATCTATCTGACGACACTTCGAAAGATAGTCAGACGTCAGTGATACCAGCGTTACTTGAATTGGAAGAAGAGGGCGAACTCGGGTTGTTATCTCTGTTTTCGTCGCGATCAGTTGTTACGAGTGTTCCATCATCACTTGAGAGAGTTAAGCCTGTTGATACGGACACCTTCTCTGATCTGCCTCGTAAAGAGTGGACCCACAAGGTGCTGGAAGTTTCAGACCAGACTGCCCAATCTAAACTTCCCCCGGTATTACTGTTGGCATTGTCTGATGAAGACAAAGCGATAGAGCCTGAGCGGCTTAGCGCTGATCTAAGCGTATTAGTAAATCGCTCAAGCAATCGTCTTAAGACCAAGTACTTAATTATCAATCTGGCATTTGAGTCTGATGACTTACCTGATGAGCTGGTAGGTGTCTGTAGCCAGCTCATTCAGGCGTTTGAGCGCTCGCATTCAGCAGCCAGATCACTCAACCTGCAATACAAGACCCTTTAGATAGAGGCCTTCTGGGTAACTGGTTAGCACCGGGTGATCTGGGCTTTGGTGAAGCCAGTGAAGAATGTGTGCTGTACGTCCAGCGTCGACTGCGGCATCTGCGACCACTTTCTGGAACAGGTCTGATGGCATCAGGCCTGAACAGGAAAAGGTGAGCAAGGTACCCATGGGTTTTAAAATCTGCATCGCCAGCATATTGATATCTTTATAACCGCGACAAGCCCGGTTCAATTGATGTTTGCTTTCGACAAATTTGGGCGGGTCGAGAATGATGGTGTCAAACTGGCGACCCTCATCGCGATACTGTCGCAGTAACTTAAACACATCTGCTTTAATGAACTCCGCTTTGCTCAGGTCCAGTTCATTCAACTCAGCATTTTGCTTGGCAATATCCAGCGCTGATTGTGACATATCAACGTTGTATACCTTTTCTGCACCCGCTTTCAGCGCGTAGGTCCCAAAGCCTCCTGTGTAACTGAAACAGTTCAGGACTTCCCGACCATTGGCAAACTTAGCACTGAAGGCTCGGTTATCTCTTTGGTCTAGGTAGTAGCCGGTTTTATGCCCACCCTGAATATCAACAATTAGCTTCAAACCGTTCTCTTCAATAGCCACAACAGAGTCAGGTTCGTTGCCGTGCAAGACGCCAACTGTCTGCTCAAGGCCTTCTTTCTCGCGCACACTGACATCTGAACGCTCGAAGATATTGTGATCAGGAAACTGAGAGAGCAGGGCATCAACGATCACTTTTCGCCACCGGTCAGCGCCTGCGCTTAGCAGTTGGCAAACCAAGGTGTCAGCATACTTATCGATGGTAATACCCGGTAATCCGTCAGATTCAGCGGCAACAAGCCTGTAACCTGTAGGCGCATCTTCAGTAAATAGTGCAGTTCTTCTGGCATAAGCCTGAGCAACACGTTTCTTAAAAAAAGCATGATCTACAGGCTGACTCTGTTCAAAGGTCCACACTCGGGCGCGGATCTGTGATTTAGGTGAGTAAGCCGCTTTAGCCAGCCAAGTGCCGTCACTGGCGTAGACATCCACCGTGTCACCGGACTTGGGTTTGCCAATGACCTTGGCGATCGCTTTGGAAAAGATCCAGGGGTGCTTACGCAGCAAAGATTTCTCTCGACCTTTGACTAAAGTTATTGCTGAGGGCATCGGGATCTCCAAGTGGGGCAAAGCGCCGCATTTTAGGGGTATTTTGTAAAAGCGGAAAGAGCGAATCCGTTCAAGGATAACCTATGACAACAAAAACGGTTTGTGTACTTGTTGATGGAATGGTGCAAGGCGTTGGGTTTAGGTATTACACCAAGCAGCAAGCAGATCGGTTAGGCGTTACTGGCTATGCTAAAAATCTTCCCGACGGGAAAGTTGAAGTTATCGCGTCGGGCCAGGAGACGAGTATTGATGAGTTGATAGTGTGGCTCAAAAAGGGCCCCTTAACCGCTTTTGTTGAGTCGCATGAAGTTAAAGCTCTCGAACAGTACGATGAAGGTTCGGGATTCACTATCAAATGATAAAAATTATGTATTTTGGGTAACTGTCTGGGTTCTTTTTTTGACTAGCCAGCCGCCCTTGGGCATATCTCTGGAAATTTGGACAAGTACCAGTACCGTGATAAACAGTAGAGTTGTCGCAGGAGCCTGCAGGCTAAAGTCCACCGCACTGTGAATTAGCATAGCAATGATTGCCATCAGGCAGCCAAAGGCTAGACCTTTAAACAGCCTGGATTGCCTGTTCCTCATTACGTATATTGTGGTGTAGACGAGCCATAAGATAGAGATAGTGGCTACGAAAAGTGCTGGGAGACCGTATTCAATCGCAAATTGAAGGTAGTCATTGTGTGCGTGGTCGTAAAAACCGCCTAGGTCTTGTTCTTGGTAACTACCAAAAACCGTATAGAAGCTTCCTGCACCGTGACCGATGATTGGACTATCCCAAATTGCAGGTGTAGCCTGCTGACCTACGTAGGTCCTTC
The DNA here is from genome assembly GCF_039544265.1 of Corallincola platygyrae. Classification (NCBI taxonomy): domain Bacteria; kingdom Pseudomonadati; phylum Pseudomonadota; class Gammaproteobacteria; order Alteromonadales; family Psychromonadaceae; genus Corallincola; species Corallincola platygyrae. The sequence goes on from NZ_BAABLI010000014.1 coordinate 84,789, forward strand.
CTTCTTCAGCTACAACAGTTTCCTCTATCCTTTCCTTTACCTTATCTAGTCCGACCCAAGAACCCACCAAAAAAATATCCAGAGCGATGATGCTTAAGATAAATGCGGTAAATATTTTCGGCCTATCTTTATACCAAACCAATGCAATCAAGGCTGCAATCAGAAGCGCTGAAAAAAATGCGGTATTGCCCATACGAGATCGAGTGAGAACTAGCCCGGCTACTATTATGATCAGCGCGAGACGCAGAACCATTTTTCTTCCGAGCAAGAATTTCAAAAACTTCTGAACTTTCTCTCGCCAGGTTTCAGCATGCAGCGATTCAAATTGACTCACCATAAAGCCGGTGCCAACCGCAGCAGATATAAGTAAGAAGTTGGCCAAGTGGTTCTGGTAAATAAAGGATCCTGTAGCTCTGTGTCCTATGTCAGTATTAAAGATTGGCGTTTCGGCAGCACCATTGAAGAGCAGGAATACGGCATATAATGCTTGAAAAAGTGCGCTTACGACTATCGCCCAAACCACTACGCGCAGTCGATGCTCAGTTTGTGTATGCATCCAGAAAGCAAATGCAAACAGAAAGTAGGCTATTCCCTTAATCAATGCGTCTAATGTCCTTCCCGGATCAGCGCTTTGAAAATGTGTAGGTAATAAGTATGTGGAGACAAGCTGGAGAACGCAAACTAGGGGAAAAATCAGTAGAACAAGCCAGATAGGCATCGCCATTTTAAAGGCTTTAACCTGGGTACGGGCAAGGTTAGGTAGATTAAGAAAGGCAAAGGCGGCGCTAGCAAATATAAGAAGCTCTAGTAGGCTCCAGGCCCACTGCCTGTTACTTCCAAGGGGGATTGGGACCCATAAAAGAATGAATACTACGAGGCCAAATCCTACTTTTGAACTAAGTCTGTCCATAGATCGCTACAGAAAGCCCGCATTAATGCGGGCTTGGTTGTGGTTAGATTGTATGTTAGTTGCCGGAAACTGATCCGCTCCCGCCGCCAGCGCCGCCAATTCCAGGGCCTGTTGGTGCGGGAGCTGCAAAGCCTTCACCAGCAGCAAGGTCTCCACCAGCGGCTGTTGCCTCTGCCAATGCTGTCGGGTCAGCGCCGCCCAGAAGTGCTGCAATCAGCGCTTCCTCGCTGTCAAGACCGTTATCAAGTGCAGTTTGAAACACTAACTCATGCATCGAGGGATCGGTTGCTTCGATCGCCGCTGTAAGCAGCGCCGCAATTTCGTCTGGCGCAGCCTTCATCGCTGCATCCAGCAAACTAACTAACTCTTCGGGAACAACTGCCGAGCAGGCCTTGAAGATCTCAGCACTGTTTTGAGGTTGAGACTGCAATAAGCTGACCATTTCAGCTTTCACTGCTTCAGCGCCTTCTAAACCGGCACAGTAACCACTGCTAACTTCTGCTTCCTTGCCTTGAGATTCCGCGGCTACGGCTGCGTTACCTGCAATAACGGCGGATGCGAGTACTACTGCATATATCAACTTCATATCTCTCTTCTCCATGAACGCTGCGAAATTGCATTTCGAGCACAAGAGTATTTTAGCAAGTTGTTTAGAGAATTAAATAGCAGCTGTAAAAATAATGTATATTTTAAGGCTTTTGTATAAAAGACTGACACAAAAGCTCAAAAGAATGGCTTTAAAAGTCTCTGCTGCACTACTATCGACTAGTTTGCATAATAATGGTGCGTGTGTTTGCATGTGCGCGGTGCAGGGGATGGGGTTAAGTTCTGGCTTACCTCAATCGGTTGTCTGCACTAAAAAATGTTAGGTATTTCTAAAGTTGTGTGATCTCAACAAGGGAATTAGACGCTTTATAGAGGGCGATTGTGCTCTTGGTCACAATAATGTAACATCACTCGTGCAATTTTGATAAACATTGTCTGATGGCATTTTAATTGCAGGGCAGTAGTCTGGCAGGGAGCGCTGATGGAAATATATGCCTTTCTCGCGCTTGGCGAAACGTGCTCCCTGTTACTTAAGAAATATATCTTATTGTAATTTTAAGTATTTTGACGAGCGAACAAAGGTGAATAAATGAAGAAAGTTCTTGCTATTGCTTCTGGCGGTGGACACTGGAAGCAGCTGATGCAACTAAAGCCAGCTTTCGACAACTACGATGTCACCTATGCTACGACTATCACGGGATTAGCTGAGAAAAGCGATATCCAAAACGCGATAATCGTTCCTGACGCAAACCGCAACGAAAAATTCAAGATTATTCAGCTCTTTTTCTCTCTCTTTTGGCAATTGTTAAAAATTCGTCCTGATGTTGTCGTAACCACTGGCGCTGCGCCTGGTTTACTTGCAATTTTGTTTGGGCGTATCTTGTTTGCAAAGACGCTTTGGATCGACAGTGTTGCTAATGCTGCTGAGCTATCTATGGCTGGGCGGCTGTCTAAAAAGCTTGCTCATCAGACACTAAGCCAGTGGCCGGAAGTCGCCGCTAGTGAAGGTGTTGATTACGCAGGTTCAGTCCTTTAACCATCTATAGGAACTAGATTCAATGATATTTGTAACTACTGGAACCCAGTTTCCTTTCAACAGGTTGGTTAATACTGTAGACGCATGGTCTTCTTCTCTTGAAAACGTCCAGGTTTTTGCTCAGACGGGCCCTGAAGGAGAAGCTCCAAAACATATCGAGAGCCAAGCTCTCCTGGCTCCTGATGAGTACGAGTCTGTCATATCTAAGACTACGCACCTGATTGCACATGCCGGGATAGGATCGATAATTACTGCCATTGAGCACAATATTCCCGCCATTCTAATGCCACGCAAGTACACCTTGGGTGAACATCGAAATGATCACCAGATGGCAACAGCCGAAAAATTTAAAGGGCGACGTGGTATATACATTGCTATGGACGAGGCTGAGTTAACAAGCCTTCTAAATAAACTGGATAGTCTTGAAAAACCAAACCCAGAAGGCTCCTCAGCGTCGCCTGAGTTACTGTCTTTTGTCAAAGACTTTATTGAAAAGGCATAGGCGGAGTTTCATGGAATTACTTTTTCTCACCACTGCAATTATCAAAGACAACGACCTATCCGTACTTGATCGGATGCTTGCGTCTGTCACCTCTTCATTGAAGGCTGATGAGAATCTGAAACTCAAGCACATGCTGCTTCTCCAGAAGGTAACCAAACAACAGGCTTCTGATATAGCTGCGTTGCTGCCTGCCTACGTCGAAGTCATGAGTGTTGACGAGATGGTGTCGCTATCAAAGGCTAGGAACATTCTTCTTTCTGAAGTTGAAAATAGGCAACTTTGGCCGAAAAACGGCATTGTTGCTTATCCCGACGACGACTGTTGGTATCCTGCAGGTAATCTTAATCGCATCTTGAACACCTTTGCCCAAGATGAAGAATTGGAGTTCTTTTTCTGCAACTACGGCGCTGACGCTCAGGCTGTCAAGTCGACTGAAAAGCCCCTAAATGCTTCAGCGAAACAAGTTGTCAGGAACGCGTCTTCGAACACCATATTTTTTCGAAGTAATGTTGCCCAGGCAATTGGTGGCTTTGACCTCAATCTAGGTGTCGGCACTGTAAACAACGGTGGTGAGGACCTGGATTATGCCCTAAGAGCGTTTTTGTGCTCTAAGAAGTCATTGTTTTTAGGCGAGAAACTGGTTGGACATCGAGATAAAGACAACGCCCTACGTGCCAAGTACTATCGTGGCAGTGCCATAGTCTTAAAGCGTTATGCTGGAAAGCATCTAGGAATTCTTTTCGAGTACATAAGAAAACTGATGATTGGCAGCGTGTTGTTTACGAAACGCGAAATGCCGTTGAATGAGTTAAAAATAGTTTTGTCCCATAAACAACCGCTGATAACAAGCGATTCTTAATCAGGGAGTGCAAGCATGAAGGGCTTAAAAAGTTTAAATCAGTTGCTATGGCTACAGCGCTCATTAGTAAGAATGCGTTGGTATTTCCTGACAAGATTCTGGGGTATGGACATTGCGAAGTCTTCGGTCTACTCGATGAGTGTGAAGTTTGATAGAACACACCCCAAAGGCATCCATATCGGGGAAGACTCCTATGTCGCATTCGATGTCGCTATCTTAAGCCATGACATGGTCCGTGCAATGAAGGTTGATACGTATATCGGAGATAACTGTTTCATTGGTGCGAGAAGTATTATTCTGCCTGGCGTTAAAGTTGGAAACGGCTCGATCGTGGGATCCGGCTCTGTGGTAACAAAAGATGTTCCAGCAGGTTCCATCGTGGCTGGTAACCCCGCCAAGGTGCTTCAAAGCAACATCAAGGTAGGCCGATTTGGCGTCCTGATAAAGGAAGAAGCTGCAAAAGTAGCTTAACAGCGGAAGTTGTATGGATAACCAATGCAAAGTGTTGTTTGTTTTGGAGCGCTTTCCTGAGCCTTCGATGAGCGGAGCGGCCAGCTACAACTGGGCAGTTCTGGAAGCAATCAAGCACTATACAAATGATGTCACCTTAGTGATAAGTGGCGACCATTTCGATACGCCAGTGTTTAGCAAGGAGAAGGGGACGCCAAAGACCGGCTGTAACAAGGTAATTCTTTTAAATTATTTTAAGGTCGGTGGCTATTACGTCAGCAAATCTCTTAAGGCGTATCTCAGACCACTTAAAAAACTAGTACAAAGTCTCTTAAAACGTTCGAATAGTGAATCCTCTAGCCAAGTCTTTAAAATTGGGCGCTTTTCGAACAAGCGAGAAGCCAATAGCTTGAAACGAGCGATGGCGAACAAGGCTTTTGATCACGTGTTTGTTGACACTATATTTCGCTCTCCACTATCGGAAGCGTTAGCAGATAACACTGAAAAAGCGCATTTGATATCGCACGACCTTTTCTATAAGCGTTGCCTATCGTTTAAGAACAATGGGTATGGTGTATCGCCATTTATTACCGAAGCTCAGGAAAAACAGGTGTTTTCAAAGTTTGATTCGATATTGGCGATCAACGCAAATGAGCACACTGCAATATCTGAACTTGTGCCAGATACACAGGTGATAACTCTCCTTCCAACTGCAACTTCCACACCACAGAAACACGATGGTAGGGTAGTTGGAAGTAGCAATATTATGTATGTAGGGGCAAATGCTCATCATAATATTGAAGGCTTGAACTGGTTATTCGAAAACGTTTGGCCCTCAGTTCTTGATAAGCATGGTAATGCAAAGTTATTGGTATGTGGTTCGGTGTCTAAAAGCTTTGACTCTGCGCCTCCGGGTGTAGAGTTTCTTGGTAGAGTCGATTCCTTAGCTTCAGTAGCAGAAAACTGCGCTTTCGCCGTTAACCCTGTGAATATGGGAAGTGGAATTAAGATAAAAATGGTGGATTATTTCTCTTTAGGTCTGCCATGTATTACTACACCGGTAGGAGCTTACGGCTTTCCTGCCTCTGAAAGTGGATTGCCTTTCATCGTTGCGAGTGATGGAAAACAGTTTGCGGATAAAGTGTGCCAGTGGTTGGAAGATTCTAGTTTTCCTATTGAGTTGTCCCTAAATACTTTCGCATATTCTAAGCTGTTTACTCCGAAAGCTGCAGCGGCTTCTCTAAAACCCATCTTCTCCCAACGAAATGCTACTGGGAGTAAAGTCGCTTGAATACCCAAACTTCAATTCGGTCAAATATTATCTGGTCCACAGTCAGAAATTTTTGTACCCGCTTTGGCGCGGTAATAGTATTTTTTGTACTGGCTAGAGTGCTTGAACCTGAACAGCTTGGCCTGTTTGCAACAGTATTAGCTTTGATTGCTTTTATGGAAATTATTGCCGATGCTGGAATTGGCGACGCAATTATTCAACGGAAGGAACTAAGCGAGCGCGACCTTAAAACTGCACTTAATTTGAACTTGTTTTTAGGTCTTTTACTTGCAGCATCTATCGCTATTTTTGCAGATGAGATCTCCGCTTGGATGGAGATCGAAGAGATATCAGATCTTTTAGCGGTATCAGCTATAGGATTGTTTCTCAATGCCGCCGCATTTGTTCCGCAAGCTTACTACAGAAGAAAGTTCGACTTTAAGTGGTTGGCGTACAGGGCGTTTATCAGTTCGTTAATAAGTGGAGCTTTGGGGATTACGCTCGCTCTCCTTGGCGCTGGCCCTTGGGCTATGGCAGCTCAGTTTATTAGCTTATCGGTGGTTAACCTTGTATTGGTTTGGTGGAAGCGCCCATTTTTACCTGGCGCTGTCTTAGACGGTTTAGCGCTGAAGGATATGACTGTCTTCGGTGCAGCCTTACTAATGTCAAAGATTCTTTATTACGCAACAACCCGGGCTATCGAGCTTGTCATCGCGGTGTCGTTTGGCCCTGTAGCGATAGCTGTTTATGTAATGGGTAATCGGATTGTTGCTGTTGCACAACAATTGCTTTCAGCTGTCACATTAGATGTTTACATGCCACGGTTTTCGAGACTTGTGGATAAACCTGAAGAGCTTAAATCCACGCTTTATCAGGCATTAGAGGTTACAGGGGCTATTGCATTCCCAGTTTTTTTAGGTACTGCAGCGATATCTCCGGAGATCATTGAAATCGCGTTTGGAAATAATGGAACTGGTGCTGAACCTATATTAAGAATTCTTGCGATCTTAGCCGCACTACAGTCCGTCTTATTCTATTGTGGAACTCTACTTAACGCGTGCGGAAGACCTTATTTAGCTCTTGTGTTTCAGTTGATTCGAGCGGGGTTTGTAGTCGCTGTTTTCATTTTGTTTAGTGACAAAAGTGTGGGCGAATTATTGAATGCCTTCGTTGTGGTCTGGTTCGCTTTGGCGCCCGTGTTGATTTTTATGACTTGGAAAGTTGTTAAGTTCAGTGTAATTCAGATATTTTTGCGCTTGTTACCGTATATTATAGCGTCAGTGGTCATGCTGATGTCGTTAGATTTTTTAAGAGAAACAGCTTACTTTATTGATATGAATAGTGTAATGAAAGCATTAATTATGTGCCTGTTGGGCGCCTTCATTTATACAGCAATAGTTTTGGTTTTCTTTCGAAAGAGATTCAAATTTGTAATGCGCTCCATTTTGGGAAAGCAGCAAGAAACAACTAAAGTTATGGCTTAAGGGATTTTTTATAATGGCTAAAGTAACTGAAGGTAAGCATTTACCGCTTAAGAAAAAGGTCAAAGAAGCCGTCTTGGTTCCAATGACAAAGTTGGCTTGGAAAAAGATAAAATCTGGTATTGACGAACAAAAGCCATATTCAAAAGAAATTGATAGTTTGGTAATTATATCCCCTCACGCCGCCGATCCTATGGCATCAAAGGGTGATGAGGCGATGCTGGTTGGAGTAGTAAAAAAGCTAAAAGCACTTAATCCCAAGCTCGAGATCACTGTCGCAGTAGCTGAAGAATACAAGAACGATAAAATTTCCCCTCTGGGTGTAAAGATAAAACCCTTTTGGAGTTATCCTTTCGACTTGAAATCAGTGTTCAAAGAGTGCTTGAAGTATGATGCGTGTTTCTGTATCGGTGCAGATGTCATGGACGGGCACTACACATCTATAAAATCGTTGCGCACGTGGATGCTTGCGGACCTGATCGCGAGAACGGGGCGTCCCACCACTATAGGTGGATTCTCCTGGAATCAGAGCCCTACAAAACCCGTAGTAGATTTTGTTAAAGACTCACTTACGCCAAAACTAAATGTCTTTCTGCGTGATGATGTGTCACATTCTCGATTTGTTTCGATTTCAAACCATCCTGCAAAGGTGGTTGCAGACAATGCATTTCTATTACAGCCGTCAGCAGAGAAAGGTATCGAAGAAGTCTTAAATTGGGTAACGAAACAAAGAAACGACGGCAGAGATATCGTCGCTTTTAACGTTCATCCCATGCTGGTGCCTGATCGTAATCCCCAGGCGATTTCAGAGCTTGTGAATGCATGTGTAAACTCAGCCAAGAAATTGATAGAGGATCAAGGTGCTAGCATTCTGCTGATACCGCACGATTACCGCGATGGTGTTGGTGACCTTGAGATGTTGGCACAAGTGGAAGCTGGTATCAGTAACAAAGAGTATGTATTCAATTTCACCGATATGGCGTCAGCAGCTCAGCTCAAAGAGTTGGCCAAGTCAGTTGATCTCGTAATTACTGCTCGCATGCATCTGTCAATTGGAGCCTTGGGTACGGGCACGCCAATTCTTTGTATTACGTATCAAGGCAAATTCCAGGGTTTAATGAATCACTTCTCGCTTTCACATGATGTTTTAATAACGCCAGACGAAGCCAGAGACGTTGCCAAGTTTGAGGAGTTTTGCTTGGCTGGATTCGCGCAAAAAGCGGAGTTAAGAGCTCAGGTAGAAAAAGAACTACCAACGGTCAAAGAGAAGTCGCTGCTAAACCTTCGTGCAATGTTACCTGCCGTGGACATGTAAATGTTTCAGACCCCTCAATATCAAAAAGTTTTCGTATTCGCTCTCTTGTTCATCATATTGAACACGGGAACGGTGCTTGGTATTGGGGGCATTAATGCAGTAGAAAAATCATTGTTGCTATTAGCAGCGGTTATGATGATGAATGCTAGGCCAGTTTACTGGCCTCTGATTTTTGTCCTGGTCGCTATGTTTTGCGTGACATTATTCAGCGCGTTTTTCACTGCAAATGATTCGTTAAGCTGGTCGACTTATCTTAAGTCAATCACCCAGATATTCATTATTTTCATGCTGTTGAGCGCTGTTCCAAACAGCGAAGAGCAGGATTTCATCGCGAGATGGGTAGCTTGGTTACCGACTATCTCTCTGGTGCTGGGAATTGCATATCATGTGGTGGGTGTTAAGTCTGTTGTCAATGTAGAGTACGCCAGTGGTGTTCCAAGATTGGGTGGCTCGCTGATACCCCCATTTTTGGCTGGCTTGTGCATCGCTGGCGCTTATGCCGCTATCAGACAAGCCGAAAAGGTCAATCCTAAATACCTTTATTTGGCTGCATTTAACTTTCTTATCTTGTTGCTGACAAGTGCGCGTATGCCCCTGTTTATTGCAACTATGATCTGTTTCATCGCGTTCATGTTTGGCATGCGTGGTAAGACTGGTATCAAAACCTTGGTCGTTTTCTTCGGCCTATGCGGCCTTTTCTTGTTTTTAGCCGCATTCGGCGATGCCATTTTGGGGAGATTAACTCAGACCCATATGAGCGGTCGTGAAGTGCTGTGGGACCATTTGAAAGAGCTTTTAGCCTACTATCACGATTTCGGTTTGGGCTTTGGTCATCAAGTATTCTTCATGCCAAAGGAAGTAACGATTCTCACCGGAGGTACCATTGGTGCACACAATGAATACCTCAGAATTGCAGTAGAGATTGGTTATTGGCCAGCAGTTGTGTTTTTTGGCTTGTTTGCTTTGGGCTTACTCATGCTTACACTCGCTCCAGGGCGAGTTAGAAGAAGCGAAATGCTATTGGCTTCGTTGCTTTATCTTCTATTCTGCGCGACGGACAATGTGGTCTCATCGCCAACACTGTTTCTTTTTCTGATTACGGTCTCGATGCTCACTGCAGACGGAGAACAAGCCTGTAGCGAGGATGAAGTATGCGCTGCAAAATAGTAGATAGGTTCTTGATTGCCATGTCTGTCGTCCTGTTTAGCTGTGTTACTAACATTCAGGCTGCTCAAGTTAATAAAACAATGCTGGTGGGGTTGGGTACGAGCTTGACCAAAAATGGCGGCTGGTTGGAAGAATTAGCAGGTGATGGTCAAACGTGCGGCGGTTTCAAGGTGTTGAACGCCGGAGGTGCAGGCGAGAACTCAGATTGGGGTACTACAAAGGTCGAAGAACTGGTCGTTTTAAAGCCTGATTATCTGTTTATCGAATTTGCCGCAAATGATGCGTCGCTTCTTCATGGTGTCTCGCATTCTAAAAGCGTTCAAAATGTTTCGTATATCATCGATAAATTTCGCCAAGAAAGTCAAAGCACCAAAATAGTACTGCTAGCGCTGAACCCAATGAGTGGCCCCAAAGGTTGGACTAGACCAAGGCTCAACACGTTTTATGACAGCCATCTCGCGTTGGCTGATGAGCAAAACGTTAGGGTATTGGATGTCAGGCCTTTTTGGGCTGAATTAACATCGGATCAGATCAAGCATTTTATACCCGATGGCGTTCACCCTACGGTGGAAGCCAACAAGAAGATACTGGTTCCAAACATACGAGATTTTCTTTTGTCAATTTGCTGATAAAAGACGGTTTATTGTCCCCTAGAGATAGGGTGAAGGAAAAGATACATACAGGAGATGGATATGATTTTGCCCGTAATTATGGCCGGTGGTACTGGCACCAGACTATGGCCATTGAGCCGTTCCATGTATCCGAAGCAGTTTCTCCCGCTGGTTGGCGAAAGCACCATGCTGCAGGAGACAATTAAGCGACTTGAAGGTATGGATACTGAGTCACCTCTGATTATCAGTAATGAAGACCATAGATTCATCGTTGCAGAACAGACGCGTGCCATTGGTGTAAGCTCCGAGATTATACTAGAGCCTGTCGGCCGGAATACTGCTCCCGCCATTGCTTTGGCAGCTTTAACTAAAGTAAATCAAGGTCACGATCCAATTATGCTTGTATTGGCGGCTGATCACGTTATCGCTGATGTTGAGCAGTTCCAAAAGTCTGTATCGTTTGCTGCAGTGGCTGCTAGCAAAGGTCTGCTTGCGACTTTCGGCGTAGTACCCACAGAGCCGGAAACCGGGTATGGCTACATCAAACGAGGCGATAATGCGATTGCTGGCGAAACCTATCCAGTAGAGGCGTTCGTCGAGAAACCTGATCTTCAAACGGCCACGGCTTATCTCGAAGAAGGCAGTTATCTTTGGAACAGCGGTATGTTTATGTTTAAAGCGTCTACATATCTTGAGGCGCTGAAGTCGTTCAGGCCAGACATATATGAGGCGTGCAAATCAGCAATGTCTGTCACTGCCAATGACTTAGATTTTGTTAGGGTGGACAAGCAAGCATTTGAAGCGTGCCCATCGGATTCGATCGACTACGCCGTGATGGAAAAAACAGATAAAGCGGTAGTTATCCCGCTGGATGCCAAATGGAATGATGTGGGGTCATGGTCAGCTCTATGGGATGTAGATACCAAGGATTGTGACGGGAACGCGTTTAAAGGTGATGTTTTGTTGCATGATACGAAAGATTGCCTGATTCATGGTGGCGAGCGATTAATTGCAACAGTTGGTCTGGATAATCTGATTGTCGTTGATACTAAAGATGCTCTGTTAGTGGCTGATAAGTCGAAAGTTCAGGATGTCAAAAAAGTGGTAGACGCCTTGAAGAAGGACCAGCGTACAGAGTTTGTGCACCACCGAGAAGTCTATCGACCTTGGGGTAAATACGATTCAATCGACAATGGCGCTCGTTATCAGGTGAAGCGCATCACTGTAAAACCTGGCGCGAAGCTAAGTGTTCAGATGCATCACCACAGGGCCGAACATTGGATTGTAGTGAGCGGCACTGCGAAGGTCACTAATGGTGATAAGACTTTCCTGGTGACAGAGAACGAGTCAACTTATATACCAGTGGGTATTGTTCACGCGCTTGAAAACCCAGGAAAAGTCCCCTTGGAACTGATTGAAGTTCAATCGGGTTCATATTTGGGTGAGGATGATATTGTTCGCTTTGAAGACAAGTATGGAAGAGCGTAGAAATCGTTAATATTAGTGCCGAAGAGCCGACAGAACTTATTGTTCTGTCGGCTTCTTCTTTGTAAATAATACGAGTCATGTGTTGTCGTTTTTTTGTCAAATTAATGCAATAGAGTGTTGGCGGGTAAATTAGTGCTTTTATCCGTGGCTTATTTTTTGCTTCGCTTTTGTTGTAAAGCTGTTAAAATGGGCCCTGCATCACATTTTAGTCTCAAAATTGATCTGTGTTGGTGCAGATTGCACGCAATGCGTGCATCGGATTTTTATAGGTGGGTGCTAGTTAGAGCACATGCAGCCTGACCAGAAGTACTTAAGGCCATGGCTGTGAAAATACAACCGTGGCTTAGGGATGAGAAAAGATGACACGTGACAATCAAGGTTTCATACGTTCGCACCAAAACCAGTTCTCAACGCTGTATCGTTTTTTTGATCTCCTGATTATTATCGGTAGCTTCCTGCTCACATGTAAGTCAATGAACCTCTCTTTGACTTCAACATATCTTTTGTTGGCTGTAATCGCAGCAATCATGTTCATGCTGGTAGCCGAGAGTATGGAGCTTTATCGTTCCTGGCGTTTTTCCAGCGGAAAAGAGCTGTTAACGACAGTATCTTTCAGTTGGGGAATTGTCCTGCTGTTTGGCATGATCGGGCTGTTCTTTTTCGAATCTAATTTGGGCCTCCCCAAAAATGCATTTGCGGCCTGGGCAATTTTTTGCTGGCTGGTTCTGTGTGTTTGGCGCTTGTGGTATCGGCAGGTGCTTTTTTTCATGCGAGAACAAGGACACAACACTCGTACTGTAGCCATCATTGGTATGACCGATTCTGGCGTAGCACTAGCAAGTGAGATCGAAAAGAATCCGCAGCAAGGGATCCGCTTGGTTGGTGTATTTGACGACCGTGATGTTCAGCGTTTTGAGGCTACAGAACGTGGCCGGCTAAAAGGTAACATCGAAGATGCAATTAGCATGGCGCGTAACAATGAAATCGATTTGCTTTACGTGGCCATGCCATTAAAAGCTGAAGACAGGATTTTTGAAATTCTTGAGCGATGCGGTGATACGACGGTCGATGTTCATATTATTCCCAATCTGTTTATCTACAAAATGTTGCATGCACGTTGGCATTCGGTTGGCGACGTGCAGACTCTCAGCGTATTCGATTCTCCAATGTCAGGTTTCTCTGCTTGGCTAAAGCGTATGGAAGATCTGGTATTGGCTAGTGTGATCCTCACACTTATTGCTATTCCAATGTTGGCCATCGCAATCGGTGTGAAGCTTTCGTCTAAGGGGCCTGTATTTTTCAAGCAAGACCGATATGGTCTGGATGGTTCGCGTATTAGAGTATGGAAGTTCCGTTCTATGCGCACTATGGACAATGGTACGGTGGTTAAACAGGCGACTAAGGGAGATCCTCGTATCACCCCATTCGGTGCTTTTCTTCGCAAAACTTCTCTAGACGAATTACCACAGTTCATAAATGTTTTGCAGGGTTCTATGTCCATCGTTGGGCCTCGACCCCATGCCGTTTCCCATAATGAAGAGTACCGTTCATTGATTTCAGGCTACATGCTACGACATAAAGTGAAACCTGGAATTACGGGCTGGGCTCAGATTAACGGTTGGAGAGGTGAAACTGATACTCTCGACAAAATGCAGCGCCGCGTAGAATTTGACTTAGCGTACATTAGAAACTGGTCAATATGGCTGGATATAAAAATAGTTTTTCTAACACTTTTTAAAGGTTTTGTTGGCAACAACGCCTACTAATTTTGGGGAATTTGCATGCTTAAAGGAATTAGCACTCTTGTTTTGTCGACCGCGATAGTCGGTCAGGTTTCTGCTAGTGAATTTGAACCCGCAAAAATCGAGTTGGGTAATGGATTTACTATGCGGCCAATGCTTGGTGCAGCGTTAGGGTATGACGATAATACAACGCGTACCAGAGGAGATAAAACCGACAGCTTCTTCAGCGTGTTTGCCCCGGGTGCCAACATTGGCTACGGCGATCAAGTCAGCAACGCCACTTTAGGGTATCGCGCAACGATCGGCACTTACTTTGACTCCAGTGATGATGATTACCTGGACCATTCTGTGCTCGCGGCATTGCATCACGAATTTACAGCCCGCCACCGAATTGATTTGAGTTACAACTTTGACCGTGGTCACGACGCTCGTGGTACCGGTGTAAGTGAGGGTAACGGTGAAAATGTTAATGAGCCAGTTGAATGGGATCAAAACAAGGTTGCATTGACATATGGCTTTGGTGTTCCAACTGCGACGGTTAATCTCGATTTTAACTTCGAGTACGACGACAAAGAGTATGCCAATTTCCGCGATGTGACACGTTTCAGAGACTATGACACCGTAGGTGGTGGTGTTGTGGTTTACTGGAATGTTATGCCAAAAACATCGTTGTTGATTGACTCTGAAGTTAAATCGATTAGCTATGATGTTGTTGAGCAGGATGGTGTCTCTCGCGACAGTGATGTTACCAGAGTCCTTGCTGGTGTCCGCTGGGAAGCGACCGGCAAAACAACTGGTGTAGCTAAGTTAGGTTATGAAGATAAAGATTTTGATGATTCAGGCCGAGAAGACTTTGAAGATGTATCGTGGGAAGTCGGCGTAGAATGGACACCGGTAGAGTATTCTACGGTAGAGTTTTCAACTGGGCGTCGCTCTAAAGATCCAGATACATTTGGTGACTACATCAAGGAAACATCAGTAGAACTCGGTTGGACACATTACTGGCTGGATCGTTTTTCTACCAATCTTGGTATTGCATATGTAGACGAACAATTCACAGGCATTGATCGTGATGATGAGCTGTGGGTTACCAAAGTGGGGGCGACATACGATATGAAGAGATGGTTGCAGTTCGCTCTAACATATCAATATCAAGACCAAGACTCTGATGTAGACTCGATTAAATATGATCGGAACCAAGTCTTGCTGGGTGTAAAAGTTGCGATGTAATTGAGAGGTTCGGTTTTGAAAAGGTTACTGGCTAACGTCGCTCTTATTTGTTTTTTCGTCAGTTTTGGCGTTCAAGCGGCAACTGAAACTGCTAAGAACTATCAGATGGGTGCAGGTGATACGATTCGTATCACCGTATTCGGTGAAGAAGACCTATCATTGGAAACAACTCTTGGAGAAAACGGCACTGTAAGCTATCCATACTTGGGTTTGTTGCAAGCCACCGGAGTCAGCGTTGCTGACTTCGAGAAAGAAATTGCGGATGGTCTCAGAGGTGACTATCTGATCAACCCCAGTGTTCATGTCGATATCATCGAGTACCGAGCCTTTTATATTTATGGCGAAGTTAAGAGCCCTGGCGGATACCCTTATCAACCAAATCTGACAGTGGAACGTGCAGTAGCATTGGCAGGTGGGTTTACACAGCGAGCCTCTAAGGAAAAATTTGAGTTGAGTCGTAAGGTTGATGGCGTTGGTCAAAAATCTACGGTGAAACTCGAAGATGAAGTAAAACCGGGTGATTCGATTTTTGTAAAAGATAGTTTCTTCTAAGTTCGAGCAGTCAAGGAACAGTAAGTTATGTCGTTATCTACTACGAGCCAACCGTCGGCAGGGAAGTCGGCCGAGCTTGGGGATCTTCGAAGCTATCTCCTGGTGATAGCTAAGTTTAAGTGGCGAATCATGGTACTCGCTATGATGGTCACGCTTACCGTAAGTGTTGCCGTTTTTTCTATGACGCCTGTTTATACTGCGTCCGCGACTCTACTTATCGAAGCAGAAAAAGTGAATGCTGTCTCGATCGAGGAGATTTATGGCCTCGATTCCAGCCGTTCAGAGTATTTTCATACCCAATATGAAATTCTACGCTCTCGCAGGCTTGCAGAGAAAGTCATTGATCGCCTCGACTTAGCCAATCACCCGGAATTTCAACCGAGTAACAAACCTTCGCTTGTCACCGACTTTGTTCAAGTAGTCAAAGGCGAAATAAACCAATTTGTTCCAAGGGAAGAGGAAGTTGCGACACCACTTTCTGAGATTGAGATGGCAAAGCGCGAAAAGCTCATTTTGGATGTGCTTGGACGAACTACCGTTACACCAATTCCCAAAACACAACTCGTTCGCATCTCTTTCAACGCGCGCGATCCAAATCTTGCTGCTCTTTATGCGAATACGCTTGGGGAAATTTACATAGAGTCTTACCTTGAAGATAAAATGGGTATGACACAAAAAGCTTCTGAGTGGATACGTGACCGATTGGACGCTTTGCGAATCAAACTTAGAGAATCTGAAGCCAATTTGCAGCAGTTCCGAGAGGACAATCAACTTGTTGATGCTGAAGGTGCTACACCACTGGTTTCCCAGGAGTTGAATCAGATAACTGCCCAATTGAACCGAGCGAGGGAAAAGCGTGCGGAAGCACAGAGCGTTCTTCGACTGATTGAAAGTAGAGCTGGCCAAAACCCTGACAGTCTCCTGGCCATGCCTGAAGTATCAAAACACCAATTAATCCAGCAGATCAAAAAAGCTGAGACTGATGCGGAAAACGTAGTAGCAGAGCTATCCAAACGGTATGGCCCAAAGCATAACAAGATGATTTCAGCCTTGGCACGGTTGGAAGAAGTCAGAGCAAGTTTAAACCGCCGTGTTGAAGCGTTGGTGGAGGGGGTCGAGCAGGAATACAAAGCGGCTCTAGCAAATGAAGAAGCACTAAAATTAGAGTTAGCGCAGGCTAAAGAGCGCTTTCAAGGTGTATCTCGTGCAGAAACCAAATACCGCGAGTTAGCCAGGGAAGTAGAAACTAATAGTCATTTGTATGACACGTTCCTCACTCGCTTAAAAGAAACCGGTGCTGTTGGCGATTTCCAAAGTGCTCACGCTAGGTTTAATGACAGAGCGGTCGCGCCGATAAAACCAACTAAGCCAAATAAGAAAATGCTGATTGCGTTGGCGTTTGTGCTCTCAATCATGATGGGTGTTGTTCTAGCGTTTGTATTAAATGCGCTTAGTGACACCATTGTAACCGCGGAGGATGTCGAGCAGCACTTGGCACAGCGAGTTATCGGTGTGGTTCCTCAGGAAAAAGTTAAGGGCAAGAAAGACCTTCCTGTACATACTTTCTTTGATGCAAAAGCACAACGATTCAGTGAAGCATGGCGTACTTTGCGCACCGGTTATGTGTTGTCGCATATGGAAAATCCGGCACGCGTCCTCTCTGTCACATCAACTATCCCGGGCGAAGGCAAAACGACAACCAGCATCAACTTATCGTTTGCGTTAGCTCAAGTTGAAAGAGTGCTGTTAATCGAAGCAGATATGCGCCGCCCGACTGTTGGGAAACGTTTTGGTATCCCCAACTACCAACCGGGTCTGGCAAACGTGATTACCGGTACTCACTCGCTGGAACAATGCATTTATCACGACGAACAGTCCAACCTGGATATTTTGGTATCTGGAGCGTCGGTTCCTAATCCTTTGGAATTGCTCACTCAGGATGGGTTCCAAAAACTCGTAGAGGAATTGTCTGAGCAATATGACCGTATTGTTATCGATACTCCTCCTGCTCATGTTGTGTCGGACGCTATGGTAGTTGCACGCGTAGCAGACTCAATGCTCTATGTCGTTAAAGCTGGATTGGTTAGAAGAAAAGTAATTAATGAAGCGCTCGCGACCCTGCAGGGCTTAAAAACCCGCATTGATGGCGTAGTGCTTAATGGCATGAGTGTTAAGGCGCATCAACAGCACTATGGGTACAGCTACGACGGCTATTACTCAACAAATAACGATGAATTGCCAAAAGGTGGCGAGGGGAATAAAGCCGCGTGATAGATCTTCATTGCCACTTACTTCCAGGCGTTGACGATGGTGCCAGAAACCTAGAGGAAGCAGTGGCAATGGCGCGTATGGCTATTGAGGAGGGTATTACCCACGCGGTTTTAACTCCTCATTTCCATCAAGGCATTTATGACAATCAGGTTAGTACGTTAAAGCCGGTTTTCGAAACGTTTAAAGAACAATTAGCTGAAAGTCAGATTCCCTTGGAGATCGCCGTTGCAGGTGAGGTCAGAATATCCACTGATTTGTTACATCTTCTTCCAGCGGGCAACGTGCCTTTTATTGGTTCTATTGATGATACACCAGTCATGCTTCTGGAATTGCCCTATAGCCACATACCTCCCGGCACCGACAACCTGTTAAATTGGCTACACAAAAATAATGTGAAAACCATGATTGCGCATCCGGAAAGGAATAGAGAGATTATTTCTAACCCGAGTGCAATCAAACAGTTGAAATTAGGCGGCACAATGTTTCAGCTCACGGTTGGATCGTTTTCTGAAATGTTTGGAGAAAAGGTAAGAGATACTGCTGAAACGCTTCTTCTTGATGGTTATGCAGACATTGTTGCCACCGATGCTCATCGAATTGATAAACGTCCGCCAACGGTGAAAGCAGGCCTTGATGCAATTAGCGCTTTGGTTGGGCCTGACATAATGAAACGTTTGAGTTTTGACACGCCAAAAGCGATATCGCAGGTCTTGTTTTAAGGATTAGTTAGGGTCGAAGGAATGAGCAAGGGTCAAGTTGTAGGAATCATTTGTTGTATTCTACTCTCAATTGTAGCGGCCAGGTTTGGGTGGAGCAGCGTTAATGCTGTCATGGTGGAACGTAAAACCTCGTATTGGAGCGTTAATCCAGAAAAGGTAACCCACCGTATGGCCTTGAAAAATAGTGAACGCGCGCGTGTGGCTACTCAGTTGCAGCCGTTGAATGCTCACCACTGGTTTTTACGAGGGAAAGCTGCAGAGTGGAGCGCGTTCACAAGCAAAGGCGATGATGTAAAACAAGAGTGGTTGAAAAAGGCTTCTCAGCACTATTTGAAAAGCTATGAGTTGAGACCAACCTGGCCAAACACTACCTTGGCTTTAGCGGACTTGAGCTTAACACTGCCTGCCAGTGACTTCGCAGACTTCGATTCATATTTCAGCCAATCATTTGCTAACGGGCGTTACAAAAGAGACGTTGCTTGGGGTCTCCTTGCCGCTGGGTTAAAGGGATGGAGTAGAGCAAATGGTAAGACAAAAAAGCTCGTTCTTAATCTTATCGAAGATCAGTTGCCCGGATACAACCACCGCAGTAAGTTAATGGTGCTTGCTGAGCAAAAAGCGCAAAAGAAGTTGGTTTGTACAGTCTGGCGAGTAAAGTTTAACGGGCAAAAATGGGAACCCTGCACTAATTGAAACTGAAGAAAAAGCCCCGCATCGCGGGGCTTTTTTATACGAATTACATTACATAATTCGCATACCAGGTTTAGCTCCTGAGTCTGGGCTTAAGATATAGATCTCTTTGCCGCCTGGCCCAGCCGCTGCCACCATGCCTTCAGAGACACCAAACTTCATTTTACGTGGTGCCAGGTTTGCGACCATTACCGTGAGTTTGCCTTCCAAGTCTTCAGGCGAGTAGGCACTCTTGATACCTGCGAATACCTGACGAGTTTCTCCGCCCAAATCCAACGTTAACTTCAGCAGTTTCTTCGCTTCTGGGATCTCTTCCGCCTTGGCGATCAGAGCCACTCGCAGATCGACTTTTACGAAGTCATCAAACTGGATCTCATCTGCGATAGGATCTTTTTGCAGCTCAGTTTGTTCTGCTGTTTCAGTTGCTTCTGGCGCTTCAGCCACGACAGCTGTCAGGTTCTCTTTCGATGCGTCAATCATCTGATTTACTTTATCCATTTCAACCCGCTGCATCAGCGGCTTAAATTTATTAATACTATGCCCGATCAGCACAACTTTAGTGCTTTCCCAGGTCAGACTGTCGTTCAGGAACTCTTCAGCCTGAGCGGACATCGCTGGAAGTACTGGCTTGAGATAAACCATTAGGATACGGAACAGGTGAACGCCCAATGAACAAACGTCATGGGCACGCGCTTTCTGGCCTTCCTCTTTCACCAGTTTCCATGGTGCTTCATCATTAATATATGAGTTTGCCTTGTCCGCCAGCGCCATAATGTCACGCATCGCTTTGCCGAACTCACGTTGCTCATAGTGAGTAGCAATAGTATCGGACGCTTGCTGGAACTCGTTTAGGAGTTCTTGGTTGGCAATAGAGTCTGACAGCTTGCCCTCGAAATACTTGGCAATAAAACCGGCGGTGCGGCTGGCGATGTTCACTACTTTGTTAACGACATCAGAGTTTACGCGCTGAGCAAAGTCTTCGAGGTTAAGATCTAAGTCATCAATACGGTTGCTCAGTTTGGCCGCATAGAAATAACGGAGATACTCCGGATTCAGGTGATCAAGGTACGTGCGTGCCTTAATAAAGGTGCCGCGACTCTTAGACATCTTGGCGCCATTTACCGTCACGTATCCGTGGGCATGTACTGCGGTCGGCTGACGGAATTTGGCACCATGAAGCATGGCAGGCCAGAACAGACAGTGGAAATAGGTGATGTCTTTGCCAATAAAGTGATGCACTTCTGCTTCGCTCTCGGGCGCCCAGAAAGCGTCGAAATCCAGGTCGTCACGTTTGTCACATAAGTTTTTAAAGCTTGCCAGATAGCCAATGGGCGCATCTAGCCAAACATAGAAAAACTTGCCAGGAGCATTCGGGATCTCAAAGCCGAAGTAGGGCGCATCTCGGCTGATATCCCATTGCTGCAATTCGCCTTCGAACCACTCTTTAAGCTTATTGGCATTTTCGTCCTGCAAAGCGCCACTCTCGAGCCAGTCACCTAACATCGATTTAAACTGTGGCAGATCGAAGAAATAATGCTCGGAATCCTTAAGTACTGGGGTAGCACCTGAAACTACAGATTTCGGAGACTTAAGATCTGTTGGGCTGTAGGTAGCACCACAGGCATCACAGTTGTCACCGTTTTGGTCTTCAGCACCACACTTGGGGCAGGTACCCTTAACAAAGCGGTCCGGAAGGAACATCTCTTTTTCAGGATCGAACAACTGGCTGATGGTGCGAGTCTTGATATAGCCGCCATCATTCAGGCGGTTGTAGATCAACGAAGCCAGAGCTTTGTTTTCTTCACTGTGCGTAGAGTGGTAGTTATCAAAACCGATCTGAAAGTCGGCAAAATCCTGCTGATGTTCAACCGCTGTTTGGGCAATCATCTCTTCAGGGGTAATGCCCAATTGCTGGGCTTTCAGCATGATAGGCGTGCCGTGGGCATCATCTGCGCACACGTAGTAACACGCGTGACCACGCAGTTTCTGGAAGCGAACCCAGATATCAGTTTGGATGTACTCGAGCATATGGCCCAAGTGGATAGGCCCATTTGCATATGGCAGGGCGCTGGTTACCAAAATATTACGCGACATATGTCGTCCAAATCCTGACTTGTTGTTTTGATATAAAGGGGGAGAATTTTACAAGAAGACGGGCCGCCATGCACCCGCTACGAGGCAAAGAATTCCCGTGTTACCATGGCCGGAACAAAGATTGATAAGTTATTGGCTAATAAATGAGTATCTCTCCCGAGTTGTTGAGTTCCCTGTCCACGATTGAAGAGCCTGCTACCGGTCGTGCTCTTGGTGAATTAGGTGCATCTTTCACGCTGCAATCTGGTGTGCTGACTGCCTACTTAGGTTGTTTTAATCGAGATTGGCAGGGGCCTCTGACGGAGCAGATTCAGCAGGCAGGGAATCTGCTTGGAATCGCAATTGACCGCGTTGAGATTGAATCGTCAGCACCAAAGTATGTTGAGAGCGAAAGCAATGGATTGGCGAATGTCAGCGCGATAATCGCCGTGGCCAGTGGTAAAGGTGGAGTTGGTAAGTCTGCCACCGCCGCAAACCTGGCATTGGCGTTGGCATTTGATGGTGCACGCGTCGGTTTGGTAGATGCGGACATATATGGCCCCTCAGTACCAATTATGTTGGGCGCAGAGGGAAAGACACCGGCGTCGGATGATGGAAAGAAGATGAACCCGGTGCAAGCCCATGGCATCTACTGTAACTCACTTGGATTTATTATTGATTCAGACAAAGCTGCAGTTTGGCGTGGCCCAATGGCATCAGGTGCTTTACAGCAACTCTTGAACGACACGATTTGGCCAGAACTGGACTACTTGGTGGTTGATATGCCTCCGGGCACCGGTGATATCCAGTTAACATTGGCTCAAAAGGTGCCGGTATCAACCGCTTTAGTCGTTACTACGCCGCAAAATCTCGCACTATCCGATGCTCGCCGCGGGGTGGACATGTTCAATCAGGTCAGCATCCCTGTATGTGGCGTCGTGGAAAACATGAGCTACTACACCTGTGACGCGTGTGGACATCAAAATGCCATTTTTGGGGAATCCGGTGGTGATGCGCTTGCCGCAGAGACGGGCGTTCCTGTGCTTGGGCGATTACCGTTAGATCCAAACATTCGAGCAGATGCGGATGCGGGCAACCCGACGGTGATTAAATCGCCCGATAGTGACGTAGCAAATCGTTACATCGCCATTGCAAGAAAGGTTTCAGCCTTTTTGTGGTCAAGGTTTCAGGCATCTCAAAGCGCCGTTCCTATTATTGAAATCGAGTAATCAAGGGTGCTAAGACAAATTAGGTTGCTTAAAATCTATGTCAGCGGTTTAATGTGCGCGCATTAACGTAAGGAAGGAAAAAAGATGAGACTTTGCGACACAGATATTGAACGCTATCTAGATGAAGAGCGGATCGTTATTGATCCTCGTCCATCGCAGGAGTTGATTAGTGGCGTCAGTGTCGATGTGACGCTGGGCAACACCTTCCGAACCTTTAATGATCACACCGCGCCTTATATCGATCTGAGTGGTCCTCGTGAAGAAGTACAGGCTGCCATGCAGCGAGTTATGAGTGAAGAGATCACCATTGCTGACGGCGACGCCTTCTTTCTCCATCCAGGAGAGCTAGCGCTTGCAGTAACGCACGAATCGGTAACACTGCCTGCCGATATTGTCGGCTGGCTCGATGGCCGATCTTCACTGGCTCGCTTGGGTTTAATGGTTCACGTGACTGCGCATCGCATCGATCCGGGTTGGTCGGGCCGCATCGTGTTGGAGTTTTATAACAGCGGAAAGCTGCCATTGGCGCTGCGTCCTAAGATGAAAATTGGTGCGCTTAATTTTGAAACATTAACTGCGCCTGCTGCACGCCCATACAACAAACGTGTTGATGCCAAATATAAGGATCAACAAAGTGCAGTGGCGTCTCGAATCAGTGAAGACAAGTAGTTTTTACCTTCTCTAAACACCGTCATTTACCCCAACTTGGGGCCCAAAAAAGCCAGCTTATGCTGGCTTTTTTAATATCCTGCAAATAAGTGTTACCCCCTTAGAGATATTTTTCATATACATCTTATCCAATTTGAGCTGGATCAAACTTCTGGCACGGCTTCTGCTTTCACATAACTGTCACATAAAACTAATAAGCGGTTAACGCCGCATTGGGGATTGCACGCGAAAAAAGAACGATTAAATCGAATCGCGTTATGTAACTTTTTGTTTATAAGGGAGTTCTACCAATGCAAAACATCAAATCAAAGCTAACGACAGTTGCGAAGCTTAGCCCACTAGCTATTGCTATTGGCCTGGCCAGTGCACCGGCACACGCAGACTTGCTCGAAGAGATTGCTACGGGTGTCACTGAAGGTAAAACAAAGCTTAGCTTTCGCTATCGCTACGAGTTTGTAGATCAGGACGGTAAAGATAAGGATGCCAATGCAAGCACGCTTAAGTCGCGTATTACCTTCACTACCGCACCCATTCGAGATTTTGTTGTTGGTGTGGAAGCTGATCACGTTTCAGAAGTTGGCAACGACAATTTTAACAGCACTGAGAACGGTAAGACCGAGTATCCAGTGGTTGCTGATCCGAAAGGCACCGATTTGAACCAAGCCTTCTTAAAGTATGGCGGATTTGAATCTGGTACGGTGACGTTTGGTCGTCAACGTATTGTCCACGGCAGCCAGCGTTTTATGGGCGGTGTAGCCTGGCGTCAGAATGAGCAGACTTATGATGGTGCGCGCGTGGAGTATGGATTCACAGACGCGTTAAGCGCTGATGTTAGCTACATCTGGAACGTTAACCGTATCTTTGGCCCAGATGGCGCAGATTCAGATCTGCACGGTAACATCGGAGCGGCGCGTTTGACATACGATGCAGGCGCTATTGGTAAGTTTACCGCTTACGATTACTACCTGGACTTCGATAACAACGACGGCCTTTCCAGTAACACTATCGGTATCGAGTATGCTGGCGGATATGCGCTGAGCGATACTACTAAACTGGGTCTGAAAGCCGCGTATGCGATGCAGGAAGACACCGGCGACAACCCTAACAGCTATGAAGCTGACTACTACACGGTCGAAGGCTCTGTTAAGTTCGCGCCAGTATCCGTAAGCGTAGGCTACGAAGTGTTGGGTGCTGATGACGGCGTGAGCTTCAAAACACCACTGGCGACACTGCATAAATTCCAGGGTTTTGCTGATAAGTTCCTGGTAACACCACCAGACGGCATTCAGGATACCTATATTAAAGTGGCTGGCGCAGTCGCTGGCGTAAAATTGGCGGCGTTCTATCATGACTTCCAGTCAGATGAGGGCAGCACTGACTACGGTACTGAAATTGATTTGGTAGCTAGCTACAAGATCAACAAGCATTTTGGCGTACTGGCCAAATATGCATCTTACGATGCGGATGACCACGCAACGGATACCGATAAAGTATGGCTACAGCTAACGGCTAACTTCTAATTCGTTAGCAAGAATAGCCTTGCCATTGGCTCAAAGGCTCCTTAGTTTATGAATCGAACTAAGGAGCTTTTTTGTGTCTTATTATCCTGCCTTTTTGAAACTATCTGGTATACCAGTTCTTGTTATTGGTGCCGGTACGGTCGCCGAACGCCGTGTGGGACCTCTGTTAACTGCGGGCGCCAATGTTACTGTGGTGGCTCCGTCCCATTGTGGTGGCATGGCGCGTTACTTTGATGCTAGATCTCTTAGTTACCAAGCTAAACAATTTGAACCGTCTGATTTAGAAGGCCACCGCTTAGTGATTGCGGCGACTGATAACTCTCAAGTCAATCAGAGTGTCGCTGAACTCTGTGATACCAAAGGTATTTTCTGCAACGTGGTCAATGACGCCGACAGAGGCAGTTTTATTTGTCCTGCGGTGATCACTCAGGGCAAGTTCCAGGTGGCTTTAGCGAGTGGGGGCGCTGCGCCAGTGCTCACGCGCTGGATAAAAAGACGGCTGCAATCCGTTTTACCAGACAAGCTAAATCAGCTGCAGGAGTTTTCTACAGCCCATCGTCATCACGTTAAGCGAACCTATAGTGAACCCACACAGCGGCGTCGCTTTTGGGAGAGATTTTTTTCGGTAGCAATCCATAGTGATCCCAGCACTTACTCAGACACTTATCAAACCTTGTTAAAAGGAGCACAGCCAAGCGTCGTAACAGCGCAATTAACCCTGCCAAGTGAGAATGACGACTTGACGCTTAGGGATTTAAAGCTGTTGCACAGCGCCGATCTGGTGGTTGGTGATCTTGACGACTTAAAACAAGTTGATGAGTTACTAAGGCAAGACTGCTTAAGGCAAACTTCCCAAGTGTATTTGGAAAAGCCGGCCAATACATTGGGCATGACGCTGATTTTAAAATCAACTACTTAAGAAAGTAGAACAGCTGGACCAAATTAATCATTAGTAACAGTCCTGACATCACCTGCCAGAAGGTTAGGGGATTGCGCTCAATCAGAGGTGCTTGTTCAAATTTTTCCAATAGTTCCTGGTTCGGTTGACTGACGTCCTGTAGAAACTCGGATAGCGCCTGCTGACGCTTTGCCGGGTGAGGGGAGACCGCTTTCTTTAAAGCAAGGTCGAGCCAAAGAGGCTTTTGCAGTTTGCGAATTGAGAGTGGTATGTAATGCCAGGCATCCAGTGATTTTGGTGGGTTTAGCTTGGGATCGTTTAGCTTAAAAGGTAACTCGCCACTGATCATTTCGTAGAGGATCACCCCAAGGCTAAACAGGTCAGACTGGAAGGTTCCTTTGTGTCCCATCAGGTATTCCGGAGCAATATAATCAACCGAGCCAACTGGACAGGTTTCAAGATCAAAACGCTCAATTTCATCAAGGCCAGCTACCTGAACGGTTCCGAAATCAACCAATTTAACCGTGCCATCTGAGCGCAGCATGATGTTCTCTGGTTTAAGATCCCTGTGCACCATTTGATGTCGTTGTAGTGCTCTCAATCCATGAATGATTTGCCGCAAAATGGGCCTGATCGTCGCCATATCCGGTTTTGGATTGTCATACATCCATTGCCTGAGGGTTATGCCATCAACGTACTCACAGAGGTGATAGCGAAATGCACTGTCGCTTCTAGCCGATTTACAGCGCATCACATTTTCATGATCCAGTTGTTCTCCCACCCACGCTTCTCTTATGAAACCCTCCAAGTACTGGGGGTCATCGGCAAAGCTCTCTGAGGGGGCTTTCAATACCCACTGGGTATCTTTATGTTGTCCGGCGATGGGCTCAACAAGATATACGTGACTACGGGTACTGCTATGCAGCACTTTGGTAACACGAAAATCATCAATTTTGTTTCCCGGTTGCATGACCGGAGGGATCGCCTTTGTGGTAACCGCGCTTTGCGCTTCTTCCATGGTTTGATTAGGCAAGGCGATGATATCGACTGCTAAACAAGTAATGTTGTCGTCGCTATCCTGTTGTTTTGCGGTCTCCGCAATCTCATTGCAAAGAAGCTCGGTAGATGATGCCTGATTGATCAGCTCCGACAGTTGTTTATCTGGCACAACGTCGTGCACGCCATCGGTGGTGAATAGAAGCCTATCAGCTTCTTTAAGCGCTACTGTTTTGAAGTCGATCTGTAGTTTGTTGTCTACACCCAAGGCTCGGGTCAGATACTGCTTTTTACCTTTGACTGAGTGGCTATGATCCTGAGTTAATTGTGATAAATCACCCTCTCGAGACAAATAAATACGGCTGTCACCAACATGGAAGATATGTGCGGACTGGCCCTTGATAATGACCGCGCTAAAAGTGGTTATCAGGCTATTTTCTGCATCAAGTGCACGGTGCCCTTGGGCAAAAAGCCAGTTATTTAGTGCCGTGAGGACACGGGTTGCAGATTTTTCAACAGACCAGGTATCGGGGGTGCTGTAGTAGTTGTTAATAAAGTCGGATACGGCAGTACGCGAGGCGAGTTGCGCGTTGGTACAACAACTGGCACCGTCAGCAATAACAGCAACCGCACCTTTATGCACCAGTTCACTTCCATGGGGAACCTTAACGCCGAGGGCATCATCATTAATAGCTTTAATGCCTTCACTGCTATGACTGGCAAATGCAATTTTTAGCACGGTTAGCAAACTCCGACTACTAGGGGGTTCAATCGATACTTCAGAGTGTATAGCTTTAATTTGGCGATAGATATCGTCGCTCTTGTGCTTTAGCATGCCCCACGAAGTGCTTTGGGTACCGTGCACCCGCGGCATACCGTTCGTCCTGAACGTAAAAATGGGAGGCAAGTCCTCCCATTTTTTATTTAAGTAAAGCTTTAGTTCACCGTAATAAGCTCTACGGTACCGTCTTCATTTACTTCTGCCATCTGGCCCTTAGGCTCTTCCATAAACAACAGTGTGATAAAGCCAACAACAGCTGTGCCTGCAATTACCAGGAAGAAGGTTTGGTAAGAAACAAATGACAACACGGTCAGATAAGTTACCGCACCCACGTTACCGTAAGCACCCGTCATACCGGCAATCTGTCCGGTCAAACGACGCTTAATCAGGGGTACTGCAGCAAATACTGCACCTTCGCCGGCTTGTACGAAGAACGAGCAAGCCATTGCAGCCGCAACTGCCAGCCACAGAGGCCAATGAGATGTCACCAGTCCCATACTCAGGTAACCAAGTGCCAAACCAGCAGTTAAAATAAGCAGTGTTTTTTTGCGGCCAAACTTATCAGAAATCCAACCACCACCTGGGCGAGACATCAGATTCATAAAAGCGTAAGCAGAGGCGAGTAGACCGGCATAAACCATGTCGAGGCCAAACACATCACTGAAGAAGAGTGGCAACATAGATACCACAGCGAGCTCAGAGCCAAAGGTTGCGAAGTAGAGAATGTTCAGTACAGCAACCTGCTTGAATTTGTACTGGTGGATCTCAGGTACCGGCTCTTTAAACAGGTTTTTGTTTACCTGCAGCACCTTGTAAGCATCGAAAACGTAAAGGGCAACCAAACCCACATAAATGCCGATCGCTACACCATCGCTCAACATATCAATTCCAGCAGGTGACAGCTTCCAGGTAAGCAGTGCCAGTGCCAGGTACATTGGTAGCTTCATGATAAGCAGGAAAACCAAATCGCCTTTGCTGGTGACTTCCATCGCACCGACATTTTTAGGGCGGAAGTAGGTAGATCCTTTTGGTGTATTGCGGACTGTGCGGTAGTAGATGAAGCTATAAAGCAAACAGATAACACCAGTTGACGCGACAGCGTAGCGCCAACCTTCGTCACCACCAAAAAGCAGAGCAAGCGTTGGCAAGGTCATCGCGGCTGCGGCTGAACCAAAGTTACCCCAACCGCCATAAATACCTTCTGCGGTGCCCAACTCATTTGCAGGGAACCACTCCGATACCATACGAATACCGACAACGAAGCCCGCGCCAACAAAACCCATGGCAAAACGCGCAATCGCGGCCTGCATAAAACTGTCGGAAAATGCGAACACAAAACAGGGGATTGAGCTGATCGCTAACAAGAGCGAATAGACCAAGCGTGGACCAAAGCGGTCGGTAAGCGCACCAATGACAACCCGGGCCGGGATCGTCAAGGCAACGTTAAGGATCAGAAGGGTTTTTACCTCCTGAGGGCTTAGGCCAAGGGTGTTCGCGATTGCCTGCATCAGAGGCGCATGGTTGAACCAGACAACGAAGGTGATGAAGAACGCCACCCAGCTGGCATGCAGTACTTTCATCTTTCCGGTGAAGGAAAAGATATTGAACTTAGCTCCAGATTCCATGAAGTTTTCCTTTCTAATTGTTAATACTTTGCTGCCCAACCGCGAAAACGAGGTTGGCCATCTGAATCGAAAAAAAGGGCAGGCGTGTTACCGCCTGCCAAACGCTCAGAGGGATTGCAGCTGAACTCTTCCCTCAATCTCGCGGACCGGGTAGGTTGGGAGCACTACCGCCGTGTCCTCGAGACAAACACCGTCTCGCAAAGAGAAATGTTGTTTGTAGAGTGGTGATGCCACTACCGGCTCGCCTTTAATCGAGCCAATAAGGCCCCGTGACAGGACATTGGCTTTGCCAAAAGGGTCGTAGTTGCCGATGGCGAATAACTGTTCGCCACAGCTTGAGCGGAAAATCGCGACTTGTTGCCCCTGGTGGAGAGCACATACACCCACGCCCGCATCGATATCGCCTGCTTTACAAATGTCGATCCAAGATTCGTTGCTCATGATGTTTCTCCTTAATCCACCAGCTCAACAACGTTGAGCGACTTATCACTAGATGCGTTTGCCGCTGCTTTATCTGCAGCTTCAGCGCGCTCGGCTTCGGTTGCAGGACGGCGTTGGCCTCGCTCAACCACATACTGCAATTCACTGTCGGTATCATCGCTATTGATGAAATGACTGAAACGCTTGAGCTTATCGGCATCTTCGATGGTGGTTTTCCACTCACACTGGTAGGTGTCGATTACCTTGGTCATTTCTGCTTCAAGCTCTTCACCAATGTTAAGGCTGTCTTCAATAATGACTTTGCGCAGGTAATCCAAACCGCCTTCCAGGTTTTCCATCCAAACAGAGGTACGCTGCAAGCGATCTGCCGTTCGGATGTAGAACATCAGGAAGCGATCTACATATTTGATAAGGGTTTCTTTATCTAAGTCACTGGCAAATAGGTCAGCATGGCGAGGACGCATACCACCGTTACCGCAGAGGTAAAGGTTCCATCCATTCTCCGTCGCGATAATACCGACGTCTTTGCTCTGAGCTTCCGCACACTCTCGGGTACAACCAGAGACGGCGAACTTTAACTTGTGAGGAGCGCGCAGGCCTTTGTATCTATGCTCAACTTCGATTGCCAGACCGACACTGTCGTCAACACCGTACCGGCACCAAGTACTACCGACACAACTCTTCACTGTTCGAACGGATTTGCCGTACGCGTGTCCGGTTTCCATACCTGCATCGATCAGTTTCTTCCAGATAGTTGGAAGCTCATGCAGCTGGGCACCAAACAGGTCGACACGTTGGCCACCGGTGATCTTGGTGTAGAGGTCGTACTCTTTGGCGATCTCACCAATCGCAATTAGCTGGTCCGGTGTGATCTCTCCGCCCGGCACTCGAGGTACGACCGAGTAGGTACCATCCTTCTGCATATTGCCCAGGAAGATATCGTTGGTGTCCTGCAGGCCGATATGCTCTTTTTTAAGGATGTAGTCGTTGTTGTAAGACGCCAGGATTGAGCCAACTGCCGGCTTACAGATTTCACAGCCAAGCCCCCGGCCGTGTTCTTTCAGCAGTTGGTCGAATGAAGTGATCTCTTTCGCCCGTACGATATCAGCAAGCTCCTGACGGCTATGGTCAAAGTGCTCACAGATATGGTCATTAACCTCAACACCCAGGTTAAGCAGTTCAGCATTCATTACCTGGCCGACCAGCGCTAAACAACCACCACAACCGGTGGCTGCTTTGGTTTCGCCTTTCAGAGCCGCGATATCATCTGCGCCACCTTGCACTGCAGCTATAAGATCTCCCTTGGTTACATCGTGACAGCTACAAATCACAGCGCTATCTGGTAGGGCGTCTACACCAAGACCCGCAGCACCGCCTTCTTCGCCATCGATCGCTGGTAAAATCAACGCTTCGGGGGCGTCAGGGAGTTCCATGTCGTTCAGGTGCAGCTGTAATAGTGTGCCGTAGGCGTCTACATCACCTACCAACACCGCTCCCAACAGCTTCTTGTTGTCGGATGATACAACCAACTTTTTATACACTTGCGTGTACTCATCGATAAAGGTGTAACTCTGAGCACCTTCAGATTTAGCCATCGCATCACCGATGCTGGCCACGTCTACACCGAGAAGTTTAAGCTTGGTGCTCATGTCGGCACCGGCAAACTCTTCATCGCCGCCAGTGATTTGTGATACCGCAGCTTTGGCCATTTGATACCCGGGAGCGACCAGACCAAAGATCTTACCATCCCATAATGCACATTCACCAACAGCATAGATATCGTCAACACTTGTCTGACATTTATTGTCGATGGTGATACCGCCGCGTGGACCAATTTCGATGTCGAACTCACGTGCCAGGTTATCGCGAGGACGAATACCTGCAGAAAATACGATCATATCGGTTTCAAGGAAGCTGCCATCAGCAAAGTTCATGCGATAACGACAAGTGTCGCCAGCAACGATCTCCGTGGTGTTCTTCTCTGTGTGAACAGAAACGCCCAGATCTTCAATCTTGCGACGAAGCAGCTTGCCACCACCTTCGTCCAACTGAACGGCCATCAACCTTGGCGCGAACTCAACGACGTGGGTTTGCAGTCCCAAATTCTTGAGCGCGTTGGCACATTCAAGCCCAAGCAAACCGCCACCAACAACAACACCGATCTTGCTGTCTTTAGCGGACGCGGTGATATCTTCCAGGTCTTCAATGGTTCGATAAACCAGACAGTGGTCTTGGTCTTTACCTGGGATAGGCGGAACAAACGGGAAAGAACCGGTGGCTAAGACCAGTTTGTCGTAGCTTTCCACCAACCCTTTGTCTGTTGTGATGGTTTTAGCATCTTTGTCGATCGAGACCACCTGCTGGTTTACCAGGTGGCGGACATTACGCTCGTCGTAATACGCTTCGCTGGTCATCATCAGGTCATCGACCGTAGCACCAGAGAAATAGCTTGAAAGTTGCACTCGGTCATAAGCCAGACGAGGCTCTTCCGAAAAGGTTGTGATCTGATAGCTGTCTGCTTGGTCATGGTTTGCAAGTTCATCGATGAACTTATGACCAACCATGCCGTTACCGACAACAATGACTTTTTTCTGAGTCATACCGGGATCCCTCTAAGTTATGCTGACAGCTGATGCTGTTCTGATTCGATTAATTCGTTAAACCAGTTAAGGGCAGGGGCCAGGGTGACCACCTCCCCTATAACCACAAGCGTGGGAGAGGGCAGCTGATGAGTAGCAGCCATCTCGGGTAGTTCTGATAATGTGCCGATAACTGTTTTTTGGTTATCACGACAACCATTTGAGATAAGCGCTGCCGGCGTTGATGCAGTAAGTCCGGCGCCAGTCAGGCGATCTCGAATGAACGCCAACTTACTGAGGCCCATATACACCACCAATGTGTGTTGACTCTCAGCCAGGTTTTGCCAATCCAGATTCAGACCGCTTTCGCCGTGGGCGGTAATAAAGGTGCAGGCCTGCGACATGCCGCGATGGGTAAGAGGTATACCTGCATAGCTAGTACAGCCGGAGGCAGCGGTGATACCCGGAACAATTTCAACCTCGACACCCACCTGTCTTAGCTCAAGCGCTTCTTCGCCACCGCGGCCAAATACAAAAGGGTCGCCGCCTTTGAGGCGACAGATATTAAAACCTTCAAGGGCCTTATCTTTCAGAAGTTGGTTTAAAGCGTTCTGAGGAATGCTGTGATGATTTTTTGATTTGCCGACAAACAGCGCCGCGGTTTGCTTGGGAAACAAGTCGCGTATCTCATCACTGACCAACGCATCATAGAGAATCAAGTCTGCGGTTTGTATCGTGCGCAACGCCTTCACTGTGAGCAGGTCTGCGTCACCAGGGCCTGAACCAACAAGCCATACCTTGCCTACGGGCTTTTGGCTCCCCGTTGCAGCTTCAAACTTGATAATGGTCTCTTTGGTCATTGGTGCCCCCGATACAACATCTAACTTCTTGTTCAGAAGCAATTGAGCAAACGCGGGGCCAGTTTTGTTTTTTAACGTTAAAAAAATGTTATACGCATGATTTATATAGGATTTATTTTTTCTTGCTAAGGCTGGCCAATAAAACCCCTAGTTTGATGGGGGTAGTAGGTCTATCCCGGTATGGGTATAGAAAAATTGACCGAACTGCACAACGTGATCCCTGTTGCACTTCTAAACAGCGCCAATTATGTGCATGGGCATTTGCTTTGAATTTGTGGGTATGTGAGCTGGATAGTCCTATCTTATTGTTTTTATTGGTTTATAGCTTTGCACTTAATAGTGGCAAGAGTATTGCACCATCAGCATGCAGCGTAGTATTGAAGCATAGCGTAATTAATGGAGTTCCTGATGCAAGACAACTGGATTAAGACAACCTGCCCATACTGTGGTGTGGGCTGTGGCGTAGAAGCCAATGTCAGTTCTGATGGTCAAGTAACGGTCAGAGGCGATAAATCTCATCCAGCTAACCTCGGCCGTTTGTGCTCAAAAGGACTTGCGTTGGGAGATACCGTGATTCCGGATGGCCGCTTGTTGCATCCTTCTATAAATGGAGAGCGCGTTAACTGGCAACAGGCGCTCAACCATGTGTCATCCAAGTTTGCATCGATCGTTGAAGAGCATGGACCTGATTCTGTTGCACTCTACGTGTCAGGGCAATTGCTTACCGAAGACTACTACGTCGCCAATAAGCTGATGAAAGGGTATATCGGTACCTCAAACATCGATACCAACAGTCGTCTGTGTATGTCCTCTGCTGTTGCGGGTCATAAGCGCGCATTTGGAACAGATACTGTACCTGGCTGTTATCAAGATTTTGAAGTGGCAGATCTGCTGGTTCTGACAGGATCAAATTTGGCTTGGTGCCACCCCGTGTTGTTTCAACGCATCAAAGCCGCGAAAGAGCAGCGCCCTGACATGAAGATCGTTGTGATCGACCCAAGGCGCACAGATACCTGCGATATAGCAGATATGCATCTACCCGTTAAGCCGGGTACTGATGTGCTGTTGTTCAATACTTTGCTTGCTTATCTGGCCAAACAAAACCTTCATTCGCCGGAATACCTAGAACGCTATACCGAGGGTGCCGAGCAGGCATTGCATGCCGCCCATGGCGATGTTCCTGAGTTAGGCGACTTATCAGACGTTTGCGAAATTCTTGGGCTTGATGGGGAAATATTGAATAGGTTTCTGGCTCTTTTTGCTGAAACAGAAAATACAGTCACCATATACAGCCAGGGTGTTAATCAGTCGACCAGTGGTGTCGATAAGGTTAATGCGATCCTTAATTGCCATTTGCTTACCGGTAGAATTGGTAAGCCTGGCATGGGGCCATTTTCCATCACTGGGCAACCCAATGCGATGGGTGGCCGAGAAGTGGGCGGACTAGCAAACATGCTAGCAGCCCACATGGAGTTTACTGAGCAGCAGATCGCGCAGGTTCAAACCTTCTGGAATGCGCCATCTATGGCCATACAGCCCGGCGCTAAAGCGGTGGATCTGTTTGACCAGATATCAGAAGGCAAAATTAAAGCCGTGTGGGTAATGGCGACCAACCCAGTGGTGAGTCTTCCTGATGCAGACAAAGTGAAGCAAGCGCTGAAGCAGTGCGAACTTGTCGTTGTATCTGATTGTATCGCAGACACTGACACCACACGGTTAGCCCACGTGCTACTTCCAGCAAGAGGCTGGGCAGAAAAGTCTGGCACGGTCACAAACTCTGAACGAAGGATTTCTCGTCAACGCGCGATCGTCCCACCGACAGGCGAAGCGATGCCAGATTGGTGGATTATCTGTGAAGTCGCCAAACGTATGGGATTTGAACAAGGCTTCAATTTCAATAGTCCTGCGGAGATATTCGAAGAACACGCGGCACTTTCTGGCTATGAAAATGAGGGCAGCAGAGACTTTGACATTAGTGGTATGCAGGGGCTCGCTGAAACTGAATATGACCAGTTAGCACCGTTCCAGTGGCCAATGGCTACCCGGGGCGAAGTGAGCTTGCACAAACGTTTTTTTGCAGAGGGCAACTTTTATACGCCAAGTAAGCGCGCAAGGTTGGTGCCGGTAAAATATAGAGCGCCGGCGTCTGGCATTGATGGCAAGTATCCACTGGTGCTGAATAGCGGCCGGATCCGAGATCAGTGGCACACCATGACCCGCACTGGATTAGCGGCCAAGTTAAACGCGCATATTCCTGAGCCGTTTATCTCAGTTCACCCTAATACTGCGAAAAAGTACGCGTTGGAAGAGCAGGGCTTGGCACATGTTGAGAGTGCCCACGGGAGCGCGCTTGTTAGGGTTCAGGTCACCGACCGTGTCAGGGAAGATGAGCTGTTTATGCCGATTCATTGGACGGGGGTAACGTCGGCGCGAGCGCGGGTCGGTGCTCTGGTATCTCCAGATGTTGATGCGTTGTCTGGCCAGCCTGAATTTAAATACACCCCAGTATCAGTGCAGCCATGGTATCGGCAGAGCGAAGCGCTCTTTATAACCGCAGAAACTGATACGCAGATAAGTGAAAGTGAATACTGGGTAAATCAGAGAGTAGGGCAAGGATTGCTTTATAGAATGGCCAGTCTGCAAAGTAGTGAAACCATTGCCAGTCTGTTGGAAGCTAGGCTGAGTTGTATATCTGCAGATCAAAAACTAAGTTTCATCGATAGTGCGACAGGCAGTTATCGCTTGGCGCTACTCAAAGAAGGAAAACTATTGGCTTGCTACATCGTAGGCAAACGTCTTGATCGTGACGATTTCGATTGGGTATCGACGTTACTAGAGAAGCCCCTGGGTAGTGAAGCGATGCGCAGTATCATGAGCGGCAAAGCACAGGGCAGCCTTGCGGCCGGGCGAATAGTATGTGCGTGTAAACAGGTTGGCTACAAAACGTTGTGTAACGCCGTAAAAGGTGGCGCAAAAGACTTAGATTCGTTGAAATCTTGTACTTCCGCAGGTACCGGTTGCGGTTCTTGTGTACCCGAGCTCAAAGAGATTATTGACGAAAATCTGTTCGAGGCGGCGGACTGAACCGAAGAGTGATATTTACGGCAGTTTACTGTCAGAAAATTTAGCAACTTCAGTGTAATTGGGTATTCAATGTAAAACTTTCGAACACTCGCTTGAGCAGTGGTAGAACCACTGTTACGCTGCACAATTATTGAGCTTAATCACATTGACAGGACGAGTCGAAATGTTACGGAAAGCGCTGATTACCACTCTTTTACTGCCGTTTGCTGTAAATGCCGCCCCTTTGTCCATGGACCTTGATTCGCTGGTACATGGTGAGATTGTGACTGATCAATTTGCCGGTGTTACGGTGACCGGAGACAATCCAAACCGGGATTTCGACCATATCATTGCTTTCGACACAAATATGTCGAACACGCGCGACGATGATCTAGAGTCTCCTTGGTCTGGCGGTAACCTTCCAACAGACACCGACATGGGCAAGATTTTAATCTTTGCTGAGAACGACAACGGTGCCGAAGACAATGTTATCGACACACCGGACGATGAAGGCTCCAGGCAATACGATCTGACCATGAGCTTTCAGTTTGATTTTGATCTTAAAAGCTTCAGTTTTGTCTTGGTAGATGTGGAAGGGCCGGAAGAATACGGTTACTTCGCTTCGTTCTACAATGGCGACACCTTGATTGAAACTGTCGGCTTTGAAGAGTTGGTTGGCAATACCGGGCCCTATGGAAGCAACGCGGTTTTTGGTAACAACACAATCAATAGAATCAACCCTATTACTGCCGAGCAATTAGGCATGGACTTCAACCGCGTTGATGTCGTATTTGGTGGATCTGGCGGCATAGGCGATATCTCTTACGAAGTTCCAGCGCCTGCAATGATTGGATTGTTTTCTCTCGCTCTGATAGCGGTCGGTTTTGTTCGCCGCAAATAGTGATAAATGGCCATCAGAAAAGGGGCGCTTAAGCCCCTTTTTTAGTGCCTGCTGTTTGTTTTGGCTTACGCAGTAAGGCCTATGCCCGCTGCTAGCGCCTCATAGATCGACGAAGTCAGCAGGTTTAACTGCTCTTTGCTGATCACAAATGGCGGCATGATGTATACGCGTGTACCGAATGGTCTAATCCATACGCCTTTCTCAACAAAATAAGCCTGTATTTCAGCCACGTTTACAGGTTCTTTTGTTTCAACAACACCAATCGCCCCCTTTACCCGAACATCAACGACGGCATCAAGTGCCCTGCAACACTCAAGTTCATCGACCAGCTGGCGTTCGATCGATTCTACTTGTGCTCGCCACTCCCCGGAAATCAGTATGTCTAGAGAAGCGTTTGCAATACTGCAGGCGAGTGGGTTGGCCATAAACGTTGGTCCGTGCATAAATACGCCGGCTTCACTGGCGCAAACGCCTTTAGCAACCTTGTCACTGCAAATGGTCGCAGCCAGGGTGAGATAACCACCTGTCATTGCTTTACCCAATGTAATGATGTCGGGTATCGCAGAATTGTCTGGCGCCTGCTCGAACGCAAACATTGAGCCTGTGCGGCCAAAACCCGTGGCAATTTCATCGAAAATCAGTAACACGCCATACTCATCGCACAACGCTCTGATATCACTAAGTGCTTCGGCGTGGTAGATACGCATACCACCAGCGCCTTGCACTAAGGGTTCAATGATCACCGCAGCAATTTCGTGGTGATGGTCTACCAATTTGCTTTGTAACTCATTGAGTTGGCTTGAATGATATGGCCCTTGCGTAACATTGAGTGGCGGCGTTGCAAACAATTGCTTGGCTAGAATGCCTTCAAACAAGCTGTGCATACCGGTTTCAGGGTCGCAGACCGACATGGCGCCAAGCGTGTCACCATGGTAGCCCCGGTTAAAACTGAGAAAACGTGTTTTACCTGTGATTCCTTTTCCCAACCAATACTGCAATGCCATTTTCATCGCGACTTCAACGGCGACAGAGCCGCTATCTGCCAAAAACAACTTATTGAGCTGCGCTGGCAGCAATGAAAGTAGTTTCTTGCCTAGTTCGGTGGCGGGTTTGTGGGTAATGCCGCCAAACATCACGTGGCTCATCTCAGACAGTTGTTGACTGGCTGCTTGGTTCAAACTGGGAACGTTATAACCGTGGATCGCTGCCCACCAACTGCTCATGCCATCAACGAGTAGAGTTCCATCTTCTAGCTCCAATTCACAACCTCTGGCAGACACAACCGGATAACAAGGCAGTGGAGCTGAGGTGGATGTGTAGGGGTGCCAGAGATGATTTTTGTCGAATTCAAGGTCGATCTTGTCATTGGTGGGCATTATGTAACCTGCTGTAAACCCTGAGGGCTGGTCTGCGTTGACAGTGTGTATAGGCAAAGTAGACTAGCGACTATCACAAAAGAATCAATGGAAGAGTTGTCATTATGACAAATGTAAGCCGCCACCACTGGACCGTCGAAGAAGTGGTCTCCTTATTTGAGTTGCCGTTTAACGATCTGATGTATAAAGCTCAAACGGTACACAGGAAGCACTTCAATCCAAATCAGGTTCAGGTATCAACGCTTATGTCTATTAAGACCGGCGCCTGTGCGGAAGACTGCAAATACTGCCCCCAGAGTGGTCATTACCACACCGATGTCGAGCGACAGCGGCTACTTGAAGTTGAGAAAGTACTAAACGAGGCAAAACAAGCCAAGCAGCAAGGCGCCAGTCGTTTCTGTATGGGCGCAGCCTGGAGCAACCCGAAAGAACGAGATATGCCATACCTGATACAAATGGTTGAAGGTGTTAAGGAGATGGGTCTTGAAACCTGCATGACGCTTGGCAAGCTCACCCCGCAGCAGGCGGAAGCGCTCGGTCAGGCTGGCCTCGATTACTACAATCACAACCTGGATACTTCGCCTGAGTTTTACGGACAGATTATTACTACGCGTACTTATCAGGACCGTCTCGACACCCTTGAACATGTCCGTGCAGCCGGAATGAAAGTGTGCGCTGGCGGCATTGTTGGTATGGGTGAGTCCCGTCATGACCGCGCCGGATTGCTGGTGCAACTGGCTAACCTGCCAATGCAGCCAGAAAGTGTACCGATCAATATGTTGGTAAAAGTGAAAGGCACGCCATTGGATCAGGTTGACGATCTGGACCCATTTGAATTTATTCGGTCCATTGCCGTAGCGCGCATTCTGATGCCTAAGTCTTATGTTCGTCTTTCAGCTGGTCGCGAAAAGATGAATGAGCAAATGCAGGCACTGTCATTCCTGGCTGGTGCAAATTCGATCTTCTATGGCGAGAAATTGCTGACTACGCCAAATCCTGAAACCTCAGATGATCACAAGTTGTTTAACAAGCTCGGCATTGAAGTAGAACAGAGAGAAGATGCCAGCGATGAGGCCCACGAGGCCGTTATCATGTCTGCAGTGAAAGACGCGCAGACAGATGAGCTTGCATACCAGGCTGAGTAAGCCAGATGGCGTTTGATCACCTACGAACTGAGCTGGCGCAAAAAGCCAGCCAGTCGCTGCTGCGTAAGCGAACGGCTTTTGTCGCCGGGGCCGGTAGATATTTGGTTTCAGATGAAAAGCGTTTCTTAAACTTCGCCAGTAATGACTATTTGGGCCTCGCTGAGCACCCCAAAGTGATTGCGGCATGGAAACATGGTGCAGATAAATTTGGCGTTGGCAGCGGCGGTTCATACTTAATAACCGGTTACGCGAAGGCACACCAATCGTTAGAAGAAAAGTTGGCGCACTATACCGGTCAGCAAAAGGCTATTTTGTTTTCCTCCGGGTTTGCTGCCAATAGCGCGGTACTTCATGCCTTGCTTTCCAAACACGATCTGTTGGTGCAGGACAAGTTGAACCATGCGTCTTTAATAGACAGTGGATTAGACAGTGCTGCAAAGATGGTGCGGTTTAAACACAACGATGTGGACAGTCTGAACCAGCAACTCAGCCGTGATGCGAGCAATAAGCTGGTCGTGACTGAAGGTGTCTTCAGTATGGATGGCGATCAGGCCCCGATTAATGATATTGCTGGCACCTGCAATAAACATGATGCTTGGCTTATGGTTGATGATGCCCATGCGTTTGGTGTCACCGGCAAAGGTAAGGGCAGTTTAGCCAGTGTGCTGCCAATGGCGATCCGGATCTATATGGCCACGTTTGGCAAAGCATTGGGCGTTTCGGGTGCTTTTGTCGCGGGTTCGGATGAGCTAGTTGAATATCTGCTTCAATACGGACGCCACTACATATACACCACAGCCATGCCTCCCGCGCAAGCTTGCGCGATAGAAGCAGCTTTATCGCTAGCGTTTGATGAAGAAGCCTGGCGACGTGATGAGTTAAATCGGTTAATCAGCCAATTCCGGTTCAAAGCACAAGCAGAAAATATACCCCTTATGGATTCTAAAACGGCGATCCAACCGGTGTTATTAGGCAGCGTGAAACGTACGCTGGAGATCGGGGAACGTTTAAAGCGTAGAGGTTTTTGGGTCGGCACTATCAGACCGCCGACGGTGCCAGAGGGAGCTGCCAGACTGCGCATTACCCTAAGCGCATCACATAAGCCTGAAGATATTGACAAGCTGGTGGCAGCATTAGCTGAGGAGCTAAACGATGTCGGCGTATAGCCAGTTAAAGCACCGGATCGCCAACCAGTTTGGTAAAGCGGCGAATAGCTATGATGGTGCGGCTAGGCTTCAGCGTTTGACCGCTGAACTGTTATGGCGTGAGTTACTGCGAGAACAGCCTCCACAACGATGCAAAGTGAGGCCGTTAGGCGCTACGCTTGATCTGGGTTGCGGTACAGGACTTCAGCTAGAGGCGTTGGCTACACAATCTGATAGCGTTTGTGCGATGGATCTGTCCATCGATATGCTCAAATTTGCTTCGCGCAATATCGAATCACAGTCGGTATATTGGGTGCGTGGCGATGCCGAACATTTGCCGTTTGAGAACAATACCTTTGATACCGTATTTTCCAATCTGATGGTCCAGTGGTGCAAAAACCTCGATCGCGTATTGGCTGAACTTTATCGTGTACTCAAACCCGGTGGTAAAGCTGTTCTATCTACCCTGATGCAGGGCTCTTTATCCGAACTTAGCCAGGCATGGAAGTCCGTAGATAACTACCAACACGTGAATCAATTTATCTCAGAGCAAGCGTTGCGTGCTGAGATGGCAAATAGCGAGTTTTCCCGACATGAACTGATACAACGTACGCTGACCCTGCCTTACGCTCGACTCACCGGATTGACGAGAGAGCTAAAAAAGGTGGGCGCGAATGTTGTTACCGAAAATGCGCGGCCAACACCGCTAGGTAAGGCGGATCTGCAAAGGCTACTTTCAGCTTACGAGACTTATAGAAACAATGACGGTGACCTGCCAGCAACTTATCAGGTGGGAATATTGGTGTTAGAACGAAGCGACAATGGAGTTAAGCGTTGAAAACGTTTTTTGTCACTGGCACAGATACTGATGCTGGTAAGACATATGTTAGCTGTGCCCTGATTCGCCTGTTGATCGATCAGGGTTTAAGGGTAAGTGCATTCAAACCTGTAGCTGCGGGGGCCGAATGGTTGGAAGGGCAGTTAAAAAACGACGATGCGCTGGCTCTGCTCGATGTGATTAACGTCAAACGAAGTTACGACCAGGTAAACCCCGTATGCTTTGAAACGCCTGCGTCTCCTCATTTAGCTGCAAAGCTTGATAACGGTGTTTGCACTTTATCTACCCTCGAAAGCCATTACGCAAACCAACCAAACGATGCCGATGCCTGTTTGGTAGAGGGGGCCGGGGGGTGGTTGGTTCCCGTTAATGATGAGGAGTTGCTATCGACACTTCCAGTTTCTGCGGGTTGGGATGTTGTTCTGGTCGTAGGTATGAAGCTAGGTTGTTTGAATCATGCGCTACTTACCGCGCAGCAGATACAGGCTGATGGTGGCCAATTGGTGGGCTGGGTTGCCAATTCACCAAGTGAGGAGATGCCTTTGTATCGTGAAAATGTGACAACCCTGCAACGCATGATCAGCGCCCCTTTGTTGGGAGAAGTGGGCTACCGGGGACGGTTCTTGTCGACCCCGGCGTTTGATAGTTTGCGTAACAAGTTAGGTTAGGGCGCCTTAACTTAAGAAAATCTCTCCGTCGTTCAACGGTTGGTCTACGCCCAGTGTTAGTTGTTTACCAGCACTTACGCCAAGGTAAGTATGTTTGTCGCTCCGAACTTCAATAGCACAGCCCTCCGGAAGGCAGATAACTTTCTGATCTTGATTCATGACCAGATACTCTGCCAGGCGCTGGGAGCGAGATTCGCCGTTATGCCCAGGCAACGTGGCGTCGGTAAAATGGGGATTGATTTGGTAGGGAACCAAATCTAGCGCATTAAAGCTTGGCGGCTCTACGATAGGCATATCGTTTGTGGTACAGATTGTCGGTCCAGCCATGTTACTGCCGGCACTCCACCCAATATATGGCGTTCCCGATTCGACTTTTGCTCGAATGGCATGCAGCAACTCGTTTTCGTAGAGTTGTTTCAACAATTCAAACGTGTTGCCGCCGCCGACGAGTATTAACTCTGCGTCAGCTATCGCCTGTGTTGGCGATTCAGCTTCTGCCACATTTATAATGTCGATATTTAGAGTGGCTAGAGCCTCAGAAACCATTTGATGGTACTCAGGGTAGGTAATTGTAACACCGGCGTAAGGCACAAAAGCCGCGCGCTTCACGCCATCGGGCAGAAAGCTGCGGATATAAGCCAGGGGTTGCTCAAGGTAAGGATGGTCTGCGTAGCGAGAGCTACTTAGCAGCAATAAATTTTTCATAATATTTTGTGACTATTTTAAGAACAGAATTTGAACTTGGTCCATAGTTCAGCGAAGCAGAATACACTATATTGGCTGTACACATCGGCTTTATCACCCGATGTGGTGTAACTGTGTTACACATGTCTCCCAAGATATCGTCAAAGCCACCTGCGTCACAGGTGGCTTTTTATTGGATTTACACTTTTTACAATTTTCTCTGAGTAGTTTGGCCTTGAAAATGGTCAGACTGACCATATGAATTCCTTAGGTTTAAATAAGAGGTGTTCTCATTTATGAAACGCATCCTGCTCTTTATCGCGACCAACCTGGCTGTTGTGCTGGTGTTGGGCATTGTCTTAAACGTCATTTTCTCAATGACCGGACTGCAATACAGTCGGGGAAATATTCCTTCACTGTTGGTTCTTGCCGCCGTTTTCGGTTTTGGTGGCTCATTTATTTCTCTGGCGATATCAAAATGGATGGCGAAGCGATCTACTGGCGCCCAGGTGATTACTCAACCCGCCAATGAGACTGAACGCTGGTTGCTGGAAACAGTGCAACGTCAGGCCGCTCAGGCGGGCATTGGTATGCCGGAAGTGGCCATCTATCCAGGCCAGGAAGTCAATGCGTTCGCGACTGGTATGAAGCGTAACGATGCACTTGTTGCTGTCAGTGTCGGTCTGCTCAACAACATGACACGAGATGAAGCCGAGGCCGTACTTGCCCATGAAGTGAGCCACATTGCCAATGGCGACATGGTGACCATGAGTTTGATTCAAGGTGTCGTGAACACCTTCGTTATCTTCTTTGCGCGTATCGTTGCCAGCATTATCGATAACTTCCTCCGCGGGGATGAAGAGGGCGGTGGTCTCGGTGGTTTAGCCTACTTTGGTGTGGTCATGGTACTGGAACTCGTGTTCGGTATTCTCGCCAGCACCATCGTCATGTGGTTCTCGCGCCAACGTGAATTCAGGGCCGATGAGGGATCTGCAAAGCTGGTAGGTAAGCATAAGATGATCGCTGCCCTTGAACGATTAAAGCAGCCTGCCCCGGAGTCTCAGCTCGATGGCCAACTTGCCGCCTTTGGTATTAACGGCAAGAAAAGCATGGCGGAGCTATTTATGAGTCACCCGCCATTGGATAAACGGATCGAAGCATTGCGCAATATGCGCTGATTCGAATAAGCCCGCATTTGCGGGCTTTTTTGTATCTAAAATTAGGGAATTACGTGACCTAGCGCGATTAACGACTTTGGGAACCGGTGATAAGCTGAAACCACTAAGGAGGGGTTATGACAAAGTTTTCGCTACCGTTTAGCAGGCGTCCAAGTAACGTTGTTGTGCTAACAGGTGCTGGTATTTCACAAGAGTCGGGTATTCGCACTTTCAGGGCTTCGGACGGCTTGTGGGAAGATCACCGTATAGAAGATGTAGCGACGCCAGAAGGTTTTGCACGAGATCCTGCGTTAGTTCACCAGTTTTACAACGCCCGGCGTGAACAATTGCTTGCTGATACCACTCATCCAAACTCCGCACACGATGCGTTGGCGGCATTGGAGTCACTGGTAGGCGGTGAGCTTCTGGTTGTCACACAAAATGTCGATGACCTTCATGAGCGCGCTGGCCAAAAATCGTTAGTACATATGCATGGTGAGTTGTTGAAAATACGGTGTGAGGTGACGGGGCAAGTTTACCCTGCACCATTGACCTTAACTGAACGAGACACTTGCGATTGCTGCGGCTTGAGAGAAACATTGCGGCCGGACATTGTCTGGTTTGGTGAAATGCCAATGGAGATGGATCGCATTTACCAGGCATTAGCAGGCTGTGAATTATTCATCTCTATTGGCACCTCCGGGAATGTTTATCCTGCCGCGGGGTTTTGCCGCGAAGCTAAGCTCAATGGTGCAGTAACGTTGGAGTTGAACCTTGAGCCATCTTCCGGCAGCACCGATTTTGACTATACATATTACGGACCTGCGGGTACGCTCGTGCCGGAGTTTGTTGACTATTTTCAGGCGCTGCCGCAGTAAAT
Source organism: Corallincola platygyrae (assembly GCF_039544265.1). Lineage (NCBI taxonomy): Bacteria > Pseudomonadati > Pseudomonadota > Gammaproteobacteria > Alteromonadales > Psychromonadaceae > Corallincola > Corallincola platygyrae. Next base: position 129,156 of record NZ_BAABLI010000014.1, read on the forward strand.
TTTTATATGCACAATTGGTTTCCCGAGTTTTTAACCATCGTTCTAGTTCACGGTCTTGCGGTCGCAAGCCCGGGGCCTGATTTTGCTGTTGTGACACAAACGGCTATTCGGCAAGGCCGGCGCGTTGCGATAGTCACGGCGTTGGGCGTGGGTACAGCCATACTCTGGCATGTTGCACTGTCATTAGCAGGTGTATCAGTACTGTTTAATCAATCCCCAATGCTGTTAAACGGGTTTACAGTCATCGCTGCAGCCTATCTGGCTTACTTGGGCTGGGGAGGGATCACTGCGAAACCACTGGGTGAAAGTGCAGGTAGCGAATCACAGGAACAAGCCGCGAATGCGCATCAGGGGGCGTATATTAAAGGGTTGCTGACAAACGGGTTAAACCCGAAAGCTACACTGTTTTTCATTGCGTTGTTTGCCGTCGTTATCTCTCCTGAGAGACAGCTAATCGTTAAGCTGTTCTACGGCGTATATATGGCTATCGCAACGGCTGCATGGTTCAGTCTGCTGGCTTGGTTTATCGGCAGCCCTAAGTTCCGTAGTAAGTTGCGAGAAAAAAGCCATTGGCTTGAGCGGGTAACCGGTATTGCTTTGTGGATTATTGCGGGCAAGTTGTTAATTGATCTGTTCGCAGCTGCAGGTTAATCAAGGTTTTTGGGGAGCAAGGTGTCAGATAAAACGCTGGTTCATAAACTACACGCAGACGTCTCCCTGGAAGACGAAGGTCGGTATTACAAATGCCATACGACACTTTCCCTGGACCATATGGAGGTGACCGATCACCTTTATCTTCGCCTGTTGGCTTTCGCATTGTTTCATGAAGCTGAACTGCGTTTCTCTCACCATCTGGATAGCGCTGAGCTACCCGATATATATACCGATGATGCGGCATTGGGGGTTGTGCTAGGTATAACTGGTGAGCACCGGATAAAACGCCTTATCAACACTTACCAGACTTTTCATCTGCTGATGTTTGACGACGAAGTGACTGATGACGCTTTCAAACCACACCACTATCAAGGCGCAGATGTTTGGGTTATCGAACGTGCGTTAGTTAAGGCACTGGAAGACGAAGAGTTATTAAACCACCGATGGTCTCTGGACCTCAGCGATGGCGTACTCAACATATCAACCGCAGAAGGGCACTATAGTGGGCGTTTCAGTCTGCTTGATACAAACTTTGTGTCAGGTTCAGGCGCGCTGCATTTACCGAGATAACCTGGTTTGACTGCGAGAGTATGGCGATTAGCTTGTTTGAAAGTGTACCGCTATCTTCATCTTGCACAGGTCTATATAATTGCCGCCAACAATAACTCTGATTAGATGCTGATGTTCAACGATCCTAAAAACAACCCTGTCATTCAACGCGCCATTTCAGGCAAATACACGTTCAGTGTTAAGTCCGTTTTAAAGCAAAGCTGGGAAGTTACCAAGGCAGACAAGTTAGCTGTGATTATTGGCTTCGTGTTTGCGATGGCGGTAAGCATTGGCGTTCAGTACGGGATCGTCATGATGTTTGGTGGTGGCGCAGAAGATAACCAGAGTATGAGTGGTATTGGTAATCTGGTCGCTACGCTTGTGGCTGCGCCGTTTTGGGCCGGGCTCGATATGATGGCTCTAAGGCGCACGCGAGGTGGCCCCATCGCAGTGACCGACATGTTTAACTTCCTCAAGTATTTTGCGCCGCTGGCATTGGTTCAGGTGATCATTACTTTCCTTGTGCAAGTGGGATTGATACTGCTGATTCTTCCCGGCATTTATATTGCGGTAGGCACTACTTTTGCCTTGATGCTAATGCTGGAAAAAGGGCTATCTCCGATGCAGTCGGTGATTATTTCTATTCGCGCTGCACACCATCAGTGGTTCAAAGTATTCTTAGTCTTTCTGGCAATCACACCTGTACTGGCGGTGGGCGCTTTGCCAATGGCAGTCTACATGTCAGGAGAGGGTATGGATGCAGTTAAAGGTACTTTGGCATTCAGCTTGGTGCTGATTTGGGGGCTACCCATGCTCTACTACGCTAAAGGATTTATGTATCAAGAGATTTTCAAGGAGTTGGAGCAGGAGCCGGAAAACGTACCGTCTGACAGCACCAGCGACGATCAGGGCAGTTTTTCTGCCTAACTTCTAACAGCTAAAAGCGTATTGAACCAGTTAAGTCGTATGGTTAAGAGAGATAAGGTTTTCATAGCAGGTGTTCTAGTTGTTTCGTTTAGCCTGCTGTTAATGGTTTGGCTGCATCGTCACTACCAGATTACAAGCCAAGCGAGTGGCGAGCAGGTTCAGGAAACTAGGTTGCCTGTTTTTGCAGAGATTTCAGATACTAAGGCAAGAAAACGAGCGTTTTTTGCTTATCTGGCGCCTTATGTAGAAGCGCTTAATGGCCGCATCACCCAAGAGCGGTTGCAAATCTTAAAGATGCGTGATGAGCTGGAGTCAAAAGGGCACCTTTCAAATCAAACGTTGTATAGGTTGCAGGCTGTTGCAGTCGCGTACCGCCTTGATAGGTTCGACCTGTCAGTTGAAAGCCTCGACGCATTGCTAAAGCGTTTGGACATTCTCCCTTTAGAGTTCGTTTTGATCCAAGCGGCTAATGAGTCCGGGTGGGGTACTTCCAGATTTGCGAGGGAAGGCAATAACCTTTTCGGCCTCTGGTGTTTCAAAAAGGGGTGTGGCTTGGTGCCAAAGCATCGTGATGAAAACGCAGTTCATGAGGTTGCGGCATTTAGCAACATGGAGCAAGCCATCTCGGCTTATTTCAAAAATCTCAATACTCATCCCTCATACAAACACCTTCGGGACCTTCGCTTTATCGCCCATCAACAGGGTAATTTAGTTGAGGCGAGTTCATTGTTTGAGGGACTAACTGCATATTCAGAGCGAGGTGAAGCCTACGTCGATGAGCTTCAAGCGATGTTGCGGCAGAACCAGGGATTGATTCGAGAGGTTGTCACGCAATGATAAAGTCAAAACTAGTGGTGCTGTCGCTATGCTGTCTTCTACCGATGCAGCAGGCCTTGGGAGAAAGCTTCGAATCGGTCACCATGGAATACAAGCCTTTCTATCAGCGTTTAAAAGTGCTCTATAAAGGCAATTATGCAGATAGCGATGTGGGTTTCTATTTTTATAAGGTCAATGCCAAAGATCAGCCTTGTGATATTACAGGTGGGCGAATCTTTAATAAAAACTATGAGTTACCTCTTGTATATACAGCTAAGGGCCGTTTGTATATTCCCTATGAGAAACAGCTCTATTCTGATAAAGCGTTCGTTACCGTTGAATCCGAATCAGCCTGTGAATTAAGCATTTCACTTGAGCTAAAGCGCCCGCAAACTGATTATCGCAGTCAGGATCTAAAGAACAAAGCGGAACAACTGTATGCATTGATGCGCGACTTTGCTGGTGTCGGAAGTATTTTATTGCCAAACCAGCAGGGGATTACTGTAGATTTTGAGGTGCCTTCGAGTGTTTCATATTTGAGCGCTAGTGGCGCTGAAATTGAACAAGGTGAGGTGTCTGAACAGCAACTCATTAGTCTCAAGCAACTAAGCGAGATGGGTAGTTTGCACTTTTCTTCTCAACCATCAAGAATTTCATTGTGGTTAGCAACAAAGTAGAAAGGCACCAGTAGGCGCCTTTTTACTGACTGCCCTGTCTGTACTATCTGACTTCTACAACGTCCAATGTTTGCACTGGCTGGAACTCCGGCGACGTCATCGATGTGTCTTCAAAAGACTCTCGGTCAAATGCCGTATCGCCATTTTCGACAGGCGTGCCGGTGGCTTTTATCGTTGCAAAGTCGAACAGTGATGGGTCGGCGAGATGGGAGGGGACCACATTCTGCATAGCTCGGAACATGGTTTCTATGCGGCCAGGAAATCGTTTGTCCCACTCATTAAGCATGGCTTTTACCTGTTTACGCTGCAGGTTCTCTTGAGAACCACATAGGTTACATGGAATGATGGGAAACTGTTTCTGTTCTGCAAAAGGAATGATGTCCTTTTCTCGACAGTATGCAAGCGGGCGAATAACCACATGTTCACCGTTATCGCTAACCAATTTTGGCGGCATCGATTTTAGTTTCCCACCAAAGAACATGTTCAAAAACAGTGTCTCCAGAATGTCATCTCTGTGATGCCCAAGTGCAATCTTGGTAATACCAAGTTCTTTCGCTGTCCGGTAAAGCACACCCCGTCTTAATCGGCTGCAGAGCGAGCAGGTGGTTTTACCTTCCGGCACTTTGTCTTTCACAATACTGTAGGTATCTTCTTCGACGATCTTGTATTCGATATCAAGCGAGTCAAGATAAGCGGGTAAAACATCCTCGGGGAAACCTGGTTGCTTTTGGTCCAGGTTTACCGCGACCAAATCGAAGTGGATGGGTGCACTCTTTTGCAGAGAGCCTAAGATCTCCAGCATGGTGTAGCTGTCTTTACCGCCGGATAAGCACACCATCACACGATCACCATCTTCAATCATATTGAAGTCGGCTATCGCGCGACCAACGGCATTACGTAACCGCTTTTGAAGCTTGTTGGCGTTGTATTGTGCTTTTGGGGTTGCCATCTGAATTGTTCCACATCACTTTGAGGGCGCGTATTATACGGCTAGGAACACGACTTGATAAGGCCTATTTAGTAAGGCCTTATCAAACCAAATTGAGATGGGAACAAATGCTGTTAGCGGTGGGCACCAGCAAAACGACGGGCGAACTTAAACGGCGCAACCGTCATGCGTTTTAAACTCAGAGATGATGTTACGGCAGGTTGTTCTACCTGAGGGCACACCTTTTGCGGATAAACCTTTATAAAAAAGCGATAAAGCTGCAACAGTTCAACCAGCTGCATGTCGCTATATTCCATTGAGTATTCACCGAAGATAATGGCGTCGTTGGAAGCGATTAAGGACTGGCTGGGGAAGGGCGTTGTTTCATTCGAATCATATTTCCCAAACCATTCGGAAAACACTTGTTTCATCGATGCTGAGTCAGGAATATGTTTTAACCAGTCTTGGATAGCCTGCTCACTAACGCAGGTGACTTGAACCCCCTCTAAGAACTTTCTCGGCTGGCCTTCATAAATAGTCGCATACAGTCCCATGGGGAGGTGGGTTTTGATACAGGCCTCTTCTGGTTGGTCAGAGACCCACTCTTTAATACTTTCTATAAACGCGCTTTTTGTTTCTTTTAGTTGATCAAGCAGCGCTTCGCCTTCTTCGATTCTCATTGCTATCGTCCTTTGCAAGGTTTCACACAGGTGTGAATAATTGCAATCACCCCTTTTAGTAATTATGTGTAGGGTGTGCTGCTGCGTCAGGATTGCCGACTTATTCAAGTTGTATAGGTGATACAAATCCTTCTGGTTTTAGGGCCAAAACATCACAGTTAAGGCTATCGATAATATGTTCCGCTGTGTTGCCGATAAGGGCAGCGGAAAGTCCGGTTCGTCCAACAGAACCCAGGATAACTAACTCTGCATCAAGCTCTTCAGCCAGGCGGGGAATAACGTCTTCAGGCAAACCTTCTTTGACGTGGCAATTTGCGGTACAAACGCCATGTTTTTCCGCTTCCCTATGCAACTCTTTGACATGATGGTCGCATACTGCCTGGTTATATGACTTAGGATCAAACTCTGGAATTTCGATGGCGATATTTACAGGAGTACCGGGGTAGGTATTGACCAAATGGACGTCGGCCTTCAGCAGGCCCGCCATATCGTTGGCTTCAGTAATGATCTGTTCGTTCAGGGATATATGTGCTTCCTCTTCGCTTCCTGAATTCACTGCCGCAAGAATATTGCCATTGGCAGGCCAGGCGTGTTGCTTAACGAGAAGCACGGGCACAGGGGATTTACGCATCAAGTGCCAGTCAGTAGGGGTGAAAATGACGGATTTCAGCTTGTCGTGTTCGTGGGTCGCTTTGATAATAATGTCGTGGCCATCTTTGAGCACTTCTTCAATAACTGATTCAAAGGGGCGGTTATGCCATACGACTTTAACCTGAATGGTTAACGACTTATCGCTGTACGCCTCAACTAGTTCAGACAACCACTCTTCTCTTTGTGCAATAACACCACTTCGCATCGCTTCACGCTCTTCACCCGAAAGCATAGTGGTCATTTCATAAGAGAAATCGTAAATAGCTAGGAAGACCTTCAGGCTTGCACCGGTCTTTACGGCGAGTTCAACAGCTCGGTTAAGCGCGGGCTGTTCATTTCGTGTGGGATCAACCACAACAAGAATTGATGTGAAGTTGGCCATACATCCTCCAAACCCTAAAAGAGTAGAACAGAGCTAAGGATAGAACACTGGGCTCGTAGTTAAATGTAGGACTTTTAGAGAGAAAGTGATAGGGGGGAGGGTTGCGCTGGATCAACCATTAGAAGATCCAGCGACTTAGATGTTTATTCGTTTGACGCACCCGCCAATTCAGTGAGCTGATCGTCGTCAAGTACCGTGATGTACTTGCCTTTTACTTCTATCATTCCGCTCTTCTGGAAACGACCAAGTAAGCGTGAAATAGTCTCAACCGTAAGACCAAGGTAGTTACCAATATCGCCTCGGGTCATGCTTAGGCGGAACTCTTTAGGAGAGAAACCACGCTCACCAAAACGGCGGCTAAGGCTGTAGATAAAAGCACCCAAACGTTCTTCTGCGCTTTTCTTGCTCAACAGCACGATCATTTCCTGGTCACCAACAATTTCGTTGCTCATCAGTCGCATTACCTGGTGACGCAGCTTTGGCATTGAGCCGGATAGATCATCCAAGGTTTCGAAGGGAATTTCACAGACCATGGCGGTTTCTAGTGCTTGTGCGAAGCTCTGATGCTGACCCGTGTTGATTGCATCAAAGCCAACGATATCACCGGCAAGGTGGAAAGCAGTGATTTGCTCTTCGCCTTGTTCAGTGATGGTATAGCTCTTAACTGTGCCCGAACGAATGGCATAAAGCGCTTTTAGTTCGTCACCGGCCTGGAAAAGCTCATCGCCTTTGTGGATTGGCTTTTTACGTTCAATGATCTCGTCAAGCTTGTCGAGTTCATTTTCATTTAGCGTAAAGGGTATGCAGAGCTGACTGATACTACAGTTTTGACAATGAATCGCACACGCGCCGTTCATAACTCGTGAGCCTGCTGCTCCACTGGCTTTATCGTATCCCATACTTTACCTAAAATTGATCTCAGTTAATTAATGATACACTCAATTTCACATGTTTAGAACCAAGTGCTGCGATCAAGCGCGGATAAGAGTGTAAACAACCCCAAAGCGATCACAAATCCTCCCGCGAGGTTACGAAACCCTCGATTACTTAATAGTTTTGCAACACGGTTTCCCAACATGCCTAGGGACAACATAGATGGAAGCGTACCCAGTCCGAAACAAAACATAACGGCTGCGCCGTGCCATGCCGCTTCTGCAGATAAATTCCAGGTCAACGTGCTGTAGACAAGCCCGCACGGTAGCCATCCCCAAACGAGGCCGTAACAGAATGCAGTGGGAATCGTACGGATAGGCAAAAAAGCTTTTGCTAGACGCTGAAGACGTTTCCAAATTCCTGCACCTGCGCGCTCGATGTAGGTTAGGCCACGGTACCAGCCTGTAATGTATAACCCAGCTAAAATCACCATGACACCGGCAAGTATCTGGGTTGTCACTATCCAGTGCTTCGCTTCGGCTAGTTGCGTTAGAGCAGATGCCGTGAGTGCGACCAGAAAACCTGCCACAGCGTAACTGAAAACTCTGCCGGCAGATAAGGCCAGGGCCTTTAAAAAAGTTCGTTCGTTTGAGCCGGATAGAAGTGCCGCGGAGAGACCGCCACACATGCCCGCGCAATGTCCACTGCTAAGAAGACCAACTGAAAATGCTGCGCCAAGTTGATATAGCAGTGGCTCCACTATTGTTTGTCCCTTTTTGACGGCTCATCTTCATCAAACAGAATGTCGCTGCCGTGACGTTCAAGATCTTCAAATTGGTTGCTCTTGACTGCCCAGACAAAAATGCCAATGGCGATAAAGACAAAAACGATGGCAATGGGGATCAAGATATAAAGTATGCTCATTTGGTTTTTAATAACCTCATCGAGTTACTTACCACGAGTAGGCTGCTCAGGCTCATGCCAAGCGCAGCAAAGTAGGGCGCTATATAGCCGCTAACTGCTAACGGGATGATAAACAGGTTGTATGCCAGCGCCCAGCCCAAGTTTTGTTTGGTAATACTTGCGGTGCGTTTAGCCAGTTCCAATGCAGCCAGCAACACGCTGAGCTTGTTGCTGGGCAGCACGGTATCTGCACTCACTTTTGCTAAATCCGTACCGCTGCCCATCGCAACGGAGCAATCTGCTGCCGCTAGTAGAGGCGCATCATTGATGCCATCACCAAGCGCGATACATTTATGACCTTTAGCCTGTAACGATTTGAGATGAGACAGTTTGTCCTCTGGAAGCTGGCCACCGTGATAGTTATCGCGTTTTAGTCCTGCAGACAAAAGCGTAAGGTAGTGGCTCTCAGAATCATCACCGGTGAGCACGGTGGCCTGAATATCAAGTTTTTTGAACTTGCCTAATAAAGACGACACATCGCTTCTTAGCGCGTCACCTACATCAAAACTCGCAATGGCTATTGTGTCATTAGCGAGCACTGCATTCGAGCCGTAATAAAGATCTGAAGATTTGATACCCAAGTCATCTAACCACTTCTGACGGCCCAGGTACCAGCGTTGTCCATCAATAACCGCACTCACGCCTTGGCCGACAATTGTCTGATGGTCGGTCGCTGGCAATATTGGTTGCTCTTTACAATATCTAGAAATTGCTTTTGCGATAGGGTGATGCTGGCCCGCTTCTAATGAATGCGCTATCTGTTTAGCACGTTCAATATCATCCCGTCGGTAACACCTGAATTCCGTTACCTGCTGTTTGCCATGAGTTAGCGTGCCGGTTTTATCGAAAACAACGTGAGTTGTTTTTGCTAAGGCCTCCAGCACATGGCCACGACGAATCATTAACCCTAACTGGCTCAAATTTGCGTAGGCACAAGTAATTGCGGTGGGTGTGGCTAGGCTTAAAGCGCAGGGACAAGTCGCCACCAAAACAGAAAGCGTGATCCAAAAAGCTTCGTTGGCATCAATTGACAACCAAGTTGTATAGGTCAGGGCTGCAATAATCAGCAGGACTGGAATAAACCAGCGAGCAATCTTGTCCGCGATAATCGCGACTTTAGGTTTTTGATCTAGAGCAGCAGCTTGCAGCCTTACTATATCGCTGAGTACGGAATGATTTCTATCCCTCAACACTTCTGCTACAACCACTTGTTCGCGGTTGACAGTGCCGGCGTAAATTACTCCATCCAACCTTTTAGAGACAGGATAGCTTTCCCCAGTAAGCATTGATTCATCAAATCGGCTTTCACCTTCAATGACTTTCGCGTCTGCAGGTACCGTATCTCCTGGCACAATCCGGATCTTATCGTTCGCTTTTAATGATGATGCGGCGACCAGTTCAATACTTCCGACATTTGAGACTAAGTTGGCTTTTGCTGGCAAAAGTTTTAGCAAGTTGCTGCCAATCTCGCTGGCTCTGCGACGGGCACGCATCTCCAGGAAGCGTCCAAGCAGTAAAAAGAAAGCGAACATGGAGACAGACTCAAAATACACTTCACCAGTGCCGGTAAGGGTGGCGTAGGCAGAGCTTGAATAAGCCAAAAGCAAAGCGATGGACACAGGAAGGTCCATATTCAGATGTTTAGCGCGAAGCCCGATAATGGCGTTACGGTAAAAAGGTAAGGATGAATACAGGATAACAGGCGTGGCCATAATCATGCTGGTCCAACGGAGCAGATCGCGGAACTCTTCATCCAAATCGCTGAACACGCCAAAATAGAGACCGACGGCGAACATCATTACCTGCATCGTCGCCAAACCCGCAATGCCCAAACGGATCAGGTATTTCTGAAATTGCTTTTTATAATCCGCTTCTTCAACACCGGGTTGAAATGGGACGGCTTTGTAGCCAATGGTTTGGATGTGAGTCAGGATGTCAGAAAGTGGTAGAGCATCAGGTTGCCATTGCAGCACCAAACGGTGTGTTGTGGTATTGACTGTGACGCGGACGACACCCTCCAGCGCGCCTAACTGATGTTCAATTAACCATGCGCAAGCCGCGCAACGTATTCCTTCAACGGTTAAAACGGCCTCATGGTAGGTTTCATGCTCGGCGACAAACTCTTGCTGTACTTCAGGCAGGTCGTAAGCGAGCAGCTCGTTCAGTTGTTCTTTTGTGGGTGGCTCAATTTTGTCACTTTGCTCGGTGCGATAACGATAAAAGTTGGATAGCCCTGCATCTACAATACTTTGTGCAACGGCTTCGCAACCGGCACAGCACATGGCGCGCGACTGACCATCAATCATTACCTTACGGTTTTCGTGTGCCGGGATTTCTTCGCCACAGTGATAACAGTTACCCACGCGCGGTGCTTCCTAATTCAAGAGGTTTTAAGGTGCGAGAGTCAACTTTGTTTGATTTGGGTAATCGAGATAATTCTGGAGTCGCCAGTCATCCGTCAGTGACTCTATCGTCAGGCGCCACTTGCCACTGAATGAACTAGGCAGGTCCGCCTTGTAATTACCTTGAGCATCAGATGTAAGGGTAAGGTGATAGTCTCTTTCGCTTAATGTAGGGTGATATAGATGCAGCTTTAGTGCGCCAAATTGCTGAGGTTTGGTACCTTGATGAGTGACCAATAACTGAACACCGCCGTTATTGTCGGAAAACGCAGCCTCTAACACGATACCAAGCTCTGCAGCACGCTTCTCTCGCGCAAGCTCAAGATTAATTGCCTTACCTTTTTTATAGTAATCATCGATCACCATATCGGGTGCGTTGCTACTGGCAATGTATAAGTTGGTAAAGCTGACAATTACCGCTGTGCCGGGTAAAGCGATGAGGAACCAGGGCCAAAATTGTTTATACCAGGGAGACTGCATGGGAATACTCTTTTAGTTAGGCGGCCTCATTATACTGACGAATAGCGCTAACAAAACCTGTACATGGTTAGAATTAGTGACAGGCATAAAAAAAGCCGCTTTTAAGCGGCTTTTTCTCAAGCAGGTTAACTGAATTATTCTGCTGGTTTCTCAGGATTGGACAAGCGATACACATAGGCTGAAATGATGTGTATTTTGTCTTCGCCGAGAGTGTCCTTAAATGCTGGCATTACACCCGCACGACCATTAACCAGTGTTTCGATAACCGCTTTACGAGAACCACCGTAAAGCCAGATATTGTCAGTAAGGTTCGGTGCGCCAAGCGCTTGATTACCTTTACCATCCACGCCGTGACAGGCTGCACAGGCTGCAAACTTGAGTTTGCCCGCTGCCGCTTCGCGTTCATTTACCTTACGACCTGACAGGCTCAGCACATAGGACGCCAATTCTTCTATGGCCTGTTCACCCATGCTCGACCAACCAGGCATGGCGGCGACGCGGCCGTGCAACAAGGTCTGCCTGATCGTCTCTGGTTCACCACCGTAGAGCCAGTCACCGTCGGTCAGGTTAGGGAAGCCGATGCCACCGCGAGCATCTGAGCCGTGGCACTGTGCACAGTTTTGCAGGAATAAGCGTTGCCCGATACGCAGAGCCTCTGCGTCGTAGGCTAGATCAATGATTTCACGCTCAACAAACGGCTTTAACACTTCGTTGAAACGTTCGTCTTTGAACCGAACTTCACGGTCATACTGAACCAGCAGCCCCGCTTCTTCAGCACTGTCCGCGGCCGCTTTTGATTCTTCCAGTGACTTAATGCCCTGGTTAGAACTCGTCCAACCGAGCACGCCAGCAAAGTTACCCAAACCAGGGTAGAGCGCCAGATAGCCTAAGCCGAAAATGAAGGTAATGATGAACATAATGCTCCACCAGCGAGGCAGTGGATTATTAAGCTCTTCAATACCGTCGAATTCGTGGCCCATGCTTTCGCCTTCTTCGACACCCATTTTGTCCTTCATGCACCACCACAGCACGACTGCGCATAAGCCCAGGCAGGCGAGGGTGAGGACAATGATCCAAACACTCCAGAAAGTACTCATTCTTTATGACTCCCGCTTGTTGTCTTTGTCCTGTTGAGCATCGTTCTCGTCGAAAATCATATTGGCAGCTTCGTCAAAAGCTGATTTGCGACGTTTGCTATATGCCCAGACAACAATTCCAATAAACACCACCAGGATGATGATTGTTAGTACGCCTCTAAACGTTCCGTAATCCATCATTGCACCTTACTTGAGTGCTGTACCCAGGGACTGAAGATACGCGATTAGCGCGTCCATCTCAGTTTTGCCTTCGAGACTGGCGACATCAGCTTCTAACGCTGCATCATCACCATAAGGCACACCAAATTGGTCGCGGAATACCTGCATCTTCTTCAACGTCAACTCGCTGCCTACCGCGTTATCTTCCAACCAGGGGAAGCCCGGCATATTGGATTCAGGGATCACAGCTCGAGGATCTATCAGATGTATGCGGTGCCACTCATCACTGTAACGACCGCCCACACGTGCCAGATCTGGGCCTGTACGCTTAGAACCCCATAGGAACGGATGTTCCCATACAGATTCACCGGCAACCGAGTAGTGACCATAACGTTCAGTCTCTGCACGGAAAGGACGAATCATTTGGCTGTGACAACCATTACACCCTTCGCGGATGTAGATATCGCGGCCTTCCATCTCAAGTGCAGTGTATGGGCGCAGGCCATCAACTGGCTCTGTAGTGTCTTTTTGGAAAATCAATGGCGTGATCTCTACCAGACCACCAAAGCTGATGGCGATAACGATAAAGATCGCCAGCAGGCCAACATTCTTTTCGACTAATTCGTGAGAAAATTTCATCTTCTGCGACTTCCTTATGCTGGCTGCGCTTCGCCTTCAGTGATCTCTTCAAGAGAACCATCTGGCGCAGTGATAGTCTTGAAGGCGTTGTACGCCATCACAAACATACCGGCGAGGAAGATTGCACCACCTACAAAGCGAACAAAGTAGAATGGATAAGATGCTTCCAAAGCCTGCACAAAGCTGTAGGTCAGGGTGCCGTCAGTATTTACCGCACGCCACATCATGCCCTGCATGATTCCGCTGATCCACATAGCGACGATGTAAAGCACAACCCCCACTGTTGCTAACCAGAAATGCACATTTACCAGCTTAGTGCTGTACATGCGGCTTTGATTAAACAGGGCAGGGATCAAGTGGTATACCGAACCAATCGAAACCATTGCTACCCAGCCTAGCGCACCTGAGTGCACGTGGCCGATAGTCCAGTCGGTATAGTGAGACAGAGCATTAACTGTCTTGATTGACATCATCGGACCTTCAAAGGTCGACATACCGTAGAAAGACAGAGAAACAATCAGGAAGCGCAGAACTGGGTCAGTACGCAGTTTGTGCCATGCACCTGACAGGGTCATGATACCGTTGATCATGCCACCCCAGGATGGTGCAAACAGGATGATTGACATCACCATGCCCAGAGACTGTGTCCAGTCTGGCAGAGCAGTGTAGTGCAGGTGATGCGGGCCAGCCCAGATATAAAGACTAACCAACGCCCAGAAGTGAACAATCGACAAGCGGTAGGAGTATACCGGACGACCGGCCTGTTTAGGCACGAAGTAGTACATCATGCCTAGGAAACCTGCGGTGAGCAGGAAGCCTACGGCGTTGTGACCGTACCACCACTGCACCATGGCATCGATCGCGCCTGAGTAAATGGAATATGATTTCCATAGTGACACAGGCACAGCCATGCTGTTAACAATGTGCAGAACAGCAACAGTGATAATAAAAGCGCCGAAGAACCAGTTCGCCACATAAATATGGGAAGTTCTACGGATTACCAAAGTGCCGAAAAATACGACGGCATAAATAACCCATACCACCGCAATTAAAATATCAATTGGCCATTCCAGCTCTGCATACTCTTTGGACGTTGTCAGTCCCATAGGCAGAGTGATTGCCGCCGATACAATGATGAGCTGCCATCCCCAAAACACGATACTGGCTAGCGGGCCACCGAATAGACGTGTCTGACAGGTTCGTTGTACGACATAAAGTGATGTTGCCATTAAGGCACACGTACCAAACGCAAAAATGACTGCGTTAGTGTGAAGAGGTCTGAGACGGCTGTATGTCAGCCAGGGTGTTTCAAAGTTTAACGCTGGCCAGATTAACTGGGCTGCAATTAAAACCCCCACGGCCATGCCAACAATTCCCCAGATGATAGTCATGATGGTGAATTGGCGCACAACAGTGTAGTTATAATCAGCGTGAGACGTGCTTGCTTGGCTCATAATCGTGCTTCCGCTGGTGCTTCTTGCTACGTTGTTCGGCTTAAAATTACCGAATCGTTAAATTGTTATAGTTTGAGAGTAAAACCGCCAGTTACAATTCACTAAAAATGAGTTGAATTGTTTTGCTAGGGTTAAACGCCGCGCATTCTACGTCACTCATTTGTAAAAAGATAGCGATGCCCCCACAGTTCCAGAGGGTATATTTGCTGTTCAAATTAGATGTGAGACGAAGCGCATGAAATGTGAGCATAGGGCTGGTTTAACTACAGCAATATTACTGATTTTTCCGTTTTTTATGGTGGGCTGTGATGGAAGCCAAAAGCCCTTAATAGGCGACATAGAGGGGTGCGTACCGGCTAAAATCCAGTGTGTTGATGCCAACCAGGCCCATAACGCAGTTTTTTGGTTGGAAACCGATAGTTTTGAGACTGAAATTGCCATGCCTGCCCATGTTAAATTCAGTCAAAAGGGCTTGATGGTTGAAAGCGCAAAACTAAGCGGTGACAACATGTATATGGGTTACATTCCGGTGATGTTTGAGAAAGATGCTGAAGGTGTTTTTGTTGCGGATATGTATCTTGCTTCCTGCACCCAAAAAGATATGCGCTGGAAGCTGACGCTGAATACCGTGAATACCGAGGGCGTTTTAGAAGAGTGGCACTTTGTTTTCGATGCTCCGCGCTAAGGGAGTGGTTTGGACTGACAGGGGTTATGAAAAAGATTCTTTGTTTTGGTGATTCCAATACCTGGGGGTATGCACCCTCAGGGAAGAGGTATAAGAAGCGTTGTCGGTGGCCTGGTGTATTAGCCAAACAATTAGCGCCTGCATTCACAGTAATCGAAGCCGGGTTGCCGGGTCGGACATCCGAACGTGATATGCCTTATGGCGATAACGATTTAATTCTTCCCAAACTAAAGGGGCTTGTTGCAGAACATCGACCAGAGTTGGTGGTGATAGCCTTAGGAACTAACGATTTTCTCTCTAACGTAAACATGACCGTCGAAAAGACTATAAGAAACTTGATCGGCTTGGTGGGCTCAATACGTGAAATTGAAGAGGCATCGGGTCAAATCTCGGAGATAATACTGGTCAGCCCGACAGAAATTCTTCCAGAAGGAGAGTTCACTCCGATGTTCAACGCTCCACAGATTGCTTTGCAGGCAATAGAAGTTGAAAATGTAGCCGCTCAAAATGGGTTAGGCTACGTCGATGCTCGGCAGCATGCTGAGCCTGATCATAATGAAGGTGTGCACTGGACGGAAAGTGCGCATGAGAAATTTGGGCTAAAAATTGCGGAAGTAGTAGTTGATAGATTGGCGTCACCCAACTAGTTTTTCTGCTCCTTTAACACTTGGTTCAGGTTTGTTTTAAAGGCCGGTACGGTGCTTTGGTCAATGTGTAATGTGTGCGCCTTTAAGAAGTCGTTTGTCTCATACAGATTGGATAGCGTCTGATTCACATCTTCTATGAATTTAGCGCCAATTTCCGATTTACTGCACGCTATATAGGTGACGAGAAACTCGGGTGCACCAGCGAGACTTATCGATTCAATTTCGCTCTCAGAAAGGTTGTGCTGGGCTATTTGGTGTTTGATTTGCGTAGGGTAGTCAACGATTAAATCAACCATCTGATTACTTAGCAACATGGCGTTTGTGTCGTATCTGTTGTCGACACTGAACATCGAAATGCCTTCTTTGGTCGCTTTGTGTAGTTCAGCGTCCCAACGTTTTCCATAAGAAGCATCACTAGCCAAACCAAGAACAACTCTCGGCTTTTGACTTAACAGCAAGTGAATAGACGTGAGTTTGCCATTGGCATCGATAAGCTGAGGTGGAATAACGGTTCTATTTTTCAAAAAGTACAATCTAGGGCCGAGGTGAAGGTTGAGTGGTTGAGAAAAGTAATTCCTGGATTGTCGCTCACTGTTTTTTAATCGATTAGCGACACAGGCATTTGGATTGGTAAAGAGTTCCTTGTCGATACCAGAGACTGATGCGACGCGAATATCAAAGTGATATTGAGGAAGAGACTTCATTACCAACTTCACTGTGTCTACACCAATCGAGAATGGTTCATGGGAAGTTAACGCAACTTCATCTCTCTGGTCATCGGTTATCCAGACGATTGTCTGAGCAGACAAAGCGGAGCTAAGTACAACAGAGAACAAACCAATGAGCCAACGACGCATTATTAATTCCCACGCGATAAATAGGTGTTAGCTAGACATAGCGGTAAACAGGTTAGAACTCTAATAGGGGGATAAGAATTGAGAGAGGTATCACTGTTACCAGATACTATATTTAACATAATATACATTATGCGCATATAACTATAATTTCATAAAACTAGGTTACTGCTGTGTGCCTGGCGTATAATCGACAAATAGCTCATCTATTCAATTGATTAAGGTTCAGTTTGGTCACGCTCCCCAAGCCAATTAGTTCGGAACAGATCGGTCCTCTATTTCTAAAGCAGACATTTTCTGAAAGTAACAATGACGTCAATGTTGCCCGTGTTGGTGTCGACCTTTCTCTCGGTCAGGATGCCGCAGTCGAAACCTTGTCCATCGCATTCTCTGACGCCTGTCGTGGCCAGCACCTGTATTTTAACAGTCGTGGTGGTTTTGATGATGAGTTCTTGATTAGTGACCTGTTATCTAGAGGTTTGCCAGACGATCATAAGTTAGCCAGCAGAGATTGGGTTTACGTTCCATGCTCCTTGCAACCAAACAAGCCGCGCTTAATCGAATTGCCTGCCGCGAGTGCTGGTCAGTTTTGCGAAGATATAGCGGCTTACTACGAGTCACTACTCAAAGACATTGATGGCCCCAGCTTCGAAGCTTTGTTGTCTCAATATGGTGATTCAGCAAACCTACGAGCTTATTTGGCTGAGCTAGCGCTTGGTGATACCGCCCATGAAATGACGCCCGCCGTGCTGGTGACTCACAGCCAGGCAAACGAGTTTCCTCTTATCCATTGTTACCGTCTTGATGAGCGTCGTTTGTTTGGCGAGATACGTTACGAAACACAGCAAGGCAGTGTTATTACAAGCCAGCAGATGCTTCAGCCTGGGTTGCTACACCTTGCAAATGGCGGTGTATTGGTGATTAAGGCTGAACACCTTATTGAACGTCCAGACCTATGGGGTCGCCTGAAAGCAGTCATCTTAACGGGATTACTCGACTGGCTCCCGCTGGAATCACAGAACGTTGTTTCTGCGTTTAATCCTGAACCTATGCCGCTCAACATTCGCCTGATACTAATCGGTGACCGATCATGTTTATCTGAATTGGAACTGCAGGACCCCGAGTTCACTGAATTCTTTTCACTGATATGCGACATTCGGGCGGTTTATGACGTGCGTACCGCTTCGGATCATTTGAAATACAGGCTGTATATACAGGAAGTAGCCCGGTTTAGAGGGCTTTTGCCACTGTCCGAAGAAGCGATTGATGCTATAGCAAACTGGTCTTCAAGACATTGTGAAGATAACAGTCGGGTGCTTTTAACCAGCCGGGACATTGGGAATCTTATGGCTCAGGCCTGCCACTATGCCCATAAACAAAAAGCACTGCAGTTAGATGCAAGCCACGTGGTTAAAGCGATTGAAGCGAGCAAAAAGCGGCTCTGTTTGATTGCTGACGAACATCTATATGGGATTGAAACCGGGCAAGTAAAACTGCAACTAACTGGCAAGGCTATTGGCCAGGTCAACGGTCTTACAGTCATCGATGCTGCAGGCGAACAGTTTGGTGAACCTGCTCGAATCACAGCCTCCGTTCATATGGGTGACGGTGACGTTATCGATATTGAGCGCAAAGCCGATATGGCCGGCAATATCCATGCAAAGAGCACTATGATTTTGAGTGCATTTGTCCATGGTCTGTTTTCTAAAGATACTCCTCTCCCCTTGTCCTGCAGCTTGGTGTTTGAACAGAGCTATTATCATGTAGATGGTGATAGTGCAGGTTTAGCCGAATTGCTTGCCCTGCTCTCTTCGTTTTCACACATACCTATTCAGCAATCTTTTGCCATCACAGGCGCTATTGATCAATTTGGTCAGGTAATGGCCGTTGGCGGGGTGAATGAAAAGATTGAAGGGTTTTATAAAGCCGCAAAGCATGTCGCACCAGAGCAGTCTGTTAGTGTTATTCTACCCAGAGCCAATATTAATCAGTTGAATCTCGCACCTGTTTACATAGAAGCCATAGAACAAGAGTCTCTTATTCTGTACGGCGTCGATAACGTGGCCGAAGCTATTGCTCTGAGTATGGGGATGAGTGCTGGTGAGTTAGATGACCACGGCTACTATCCCGAAAACACGGTTTACGGGAGAATTCAAAGACGGGTTGATGACATTCATAGTCACGAAAAACCCAGTCTTTGGTCTATCTTTTTCCCTTGGAAGCGACATTAAATCTGATCGGAGTTGTCCAGCGTACATGTGTTCGCTAATCTAAGCCGCTTTATGAGTAATGGAATTTAACATGCAGCAATCTAGCTACAATAAAGAAGAACTACTGGCATGTAGCCGTGGCGAAATGTTTGGCCCGGGAAATGCGCAACTGCCGGCTCCTAATATGTTGATGATGGACCGGATCATCGAAATCAATGACCATGGTGGTGAGTTTGGCAAAGGCCAAGTGATTGCTGAACTGGATATCACACCTGATTTATGGTTTTTTGATTGTCACTTCCCTGGTGACCCAGTAATGCCTGGTTGTCTTGGTTTGGACGCCATGTGGCAGATTGTTGGTTTCTTCCTTGGTTGGGGCGGTAGTCCTGGTAAAGGTCGCGCCCTGGGTGTTGGCGAAGTTAAATTCACTGGGCAAGTTCTGCCTACAGCGAAAAAAGTCACCTATCGCATCGATCTTAAGCGCGTTATTCGTCGCAAGCTGGTTATGGGGATCGGTGATGGTGTGGTTGAAGTGGACGGTAAGAAGATCTACGAAGCCACCGACCTCAAAGTTGGCTTGTTCACAGACACCTCTACTTTCTAATAAACGCAACTCATAAAAAAACAAAAGCCCCGTAATGGGGCTTTTTGTATTTCTACGATAGAAAAAAGGATAGTTATTTGGGGCCTATGCCCATACTTCGATTTTCGACGGCTTCACGCCATCCACCTAACCATTGCGACCTGGATTCGATGCCTTGATAGGGACAATCTTCCCTCGAACGACCAACGATCCCCGCCTGGTAACCTCGCGCATGCGCCCTTTCCATACGATCTCTTTTCTGCCGTTTCATCATACAGTGTCATCCTCTTTGTTAGGAAAGTGGCACTCCGTGGTGACGAAGCGCCCACCCTCTTATACTCAATCAGACACGCGTATGACACAAAGTCGTATTGGCTATTTACTAAGCTTTTTTACTTATAAGCCAACGACGGCGCAGGATAGCGAGGACAAACAGTGTAATTGTACCAAAAACGCTGGTGCTGGCTCCTGAACGGGAAAAGTTCTCTTCTTCCTGTTCTGGACAAACTTCTGGGATGCCGTCGGGATCAGCATAGAGCCTGACGGCACGAGCAACTTCTTCGAGTTCCTGCTCGCCTTCACTGTTAACAACGGGGTCGCCGCTATTATCCAGAGCCGGAACCGTAGCAATAGCAACGCCAGAAATGGTGCCGTTATCGTCAATATGATTTGCCTCTACCATTTCGTATTCCGAGTCGCAGGGCAAAAGGTTATTCAGATCAGTGAAAGTGTTGGTTGGTATATCGTAAAGGAATGCATGCTTGCGGCGCGGAATCTGTGGATTAACACGCTCGTATTCACCAAAACCGACCACTTGTCCCAAATTATTAACGCTACGAGCTGTGCTTGATGATCCGTTATAGAAATCTGTTACATCGGAATCGTCACCGTAAGCAGACTCTAGCTTGGCGCCTTCTTTACCTAACTCGTAATAAAAGAACTTGCTACGCCAGTAACCATTAATAAACTTCGTCACATCACCCACAACGTAACTGATACCGTCAGCGTTCTGGTCGCTGATGTCGTATGCGACGCTGGCTCGGAACTCATCGGGGTCAGTAATATCCAGCACCTCATCATTCTGATAAATCGCCGCATATGTACGAACCTGATTGTCGTCACCATCTTCAAATGCGTAGCTCATACCAACTGAAACACCTTCAGCATTCACCGCAAGCGCCTGGCTGATATACTGACGTTCGTCATCTTCATCAGGTGTTGCAAGCAAACCCAATTCCTTGGTTGAGACCACTGAGCCTTGGTCGTCTAACTGCCATTGGTATGCTCTAAGTTGGTAGTTAAGCGATCGCGTACAGACTTCCAGCGGGACATCCTGATCAGGACAATTTTCCTCTGCATAGTCTCGGCTTGACTCAGTCAGTTCAATGCTCGCGTAACCAACAACAAGGTTATTGTTGTTAATATCGTTGCTGATACTAACACCACCATATTCAATAGTGGGTGGTAAAAGAGCTTCCAATTCGCCGTTGAAATGTGCGTATCCTCTGAACTGGAACTCTCGAGCAAAGTAGACCACCTCAGTTCCATCTTCTTCGGTATATTCAATGGCGTAATATGGAGCCGTACCCACACCTACTATGATAGAACTGTCATTAACACCGAATGCAATATCGTTGGTACTGCCGGTCAACTCGCCAGTGTCTTCATTAATAACATCAAACAACTGCAAGCGCGTTGAGGTTGTTCCGTCGGTTACCCAGGCAACTTCGTTACCTTGAGGTAATTCAAGAAAATCTTCGTCCTCATCATCGTCATCGTCATCATCGAGATCATCATTAATGTCGTCATTGATGTTATCGTCTATATCGTCATCCAGCTCATCATCGCCATCTTCAGGATCAGGCTCTAAACTGTCTTCAAATCGGTCTTTGGAAGTTGCTGCCACTTCGCCGCCGGCATTTGCCCCCATTGCGTAGGAATGTTTGGCTTCGCCGATTGTTCCTAGGTCGTCGACGCTATATGTTGTGGCGCTAGTACCAAACGGCACGAAGCTGAGTAAGAAAGTAGACGTTACGAGTTGTTTAATGCGCATTGATACACCCTAATTACAGCGAGCCATTGGCCATTTCATCTAACTCTTCCCAGCGTTCAAACGCCGTTTCCAGTGATGCTTCTGCCGCTTGAAGGGCGTCTAGCACCGGCTGAGTGGCATCGACCGGTTGAGAGAAGAAATCGGATGCGCTGATCTGATTTTGTAATTCTGCTACTTGTTGCTCTAACACTTCAATGCGCTCTGGTAAGGCATCCAGTTCGAGCTGTAGCTTGTATGATAACTTTTTGGATTTTTGCGAAGAAGGTTTAGCGGCCGGTTTTTGTTTTGTTTCGACACTTTCTTCACGTTTTATCGTTTGAATCAGCGGCGGTAGTTCGGAATATCCTCCGACATGGATATTCAACAATCCATTACCTTCAAATCGCCAGCAACTGGTTGCTACGTTATCGATGAATGCACGGTCGTGACTCACCAGCAACACTGTTCCTGGGTACTGACTGACTAACTCTTCCAACAGTTCCAGCGTTTCGACATCCAGATCGTTAGTTGGTTCATCAAGGATTAAAAGGTTAGAGGGCTTCAAGAAAAGTTTTGCTAACAATAGCCTGTTTTTCTCTCCACCAGAGAGTGCCCTCACTGGCTGTCTTGCTCTCTTCGGCGCGAATAAAAAGTCCTGGAGATATCCCAGCACATGGCGCTTTCGCCCTTGATAATCAAATTCTTGTCGACCGTCTGCGACCGTATCTACAACGGTTTTTTCTGGGTCCAGCTGGTCTCGATACTGGTCGAAATAAGCGACTTCGAGTTTTGTACCGCAACGACAACTACCATCCGTTGGCGTTAGCTCCGACAGCAGTAATTTAATTAAGCTCGATTTACCACACCCATTTGGGCCAACCATGGCGATCCTGTCGCCTCGCATTACCTGTGTAGTGAAGTTCTGGAATAAACGTTTATCACCACGCCACAAAGCGACATCTTTGAGCTCAAAAACCAGTTTACCCGACTTTTCAGCTTCGTTTATCTGCATCTGCGCTCGACCAACGCGTTCAATGCGCTCCCCCCTCTCCCTACGCATCGCTTTTAGGGCGCGCACTCGCCCTTCGTTTCTTGTACGACGCGCTTTAATCCCCTGGCGGATCCACTTCTCTTCTTCGGCTAACTTGCGATCAAACTCTGCCTGGTGTTTGGCCTCGGTTTCCAGCCATTCAGCTTTGCCCTCAAGGTACTTGTCGTAATTACCTGGCCAACTGGTTAAAACGCCGCGGTCGAGGTCGACAATCCTGGTAGCAAGTTTGCGAATGAAAGCTCGGTCGTGGCTGATAAAAACGATAGCGCCTTTAAACTGGCTGATAAATTGCTCCAGCCAGAGCACCGCTTCGATATCGAGGTGGTTAGTTGGTTCATCCAGTAACAGCAGATCAGGTTCTGTTACCAGCGCTTTCGCCAATGCCACGCGTCGTTTCCAACCACCGCTGAGAGAAGCCAATGCACCGTTGACATCAAGTTCCAGTCGCTTTGCAACTGATTCAATCTGTGTTTGAAAGCTCCAGCCATCGACGGAGTCCAATTGTGACTGCAGCTTTGCAAGCTGCTCCATTTGGCCGGCGTCTTCTGTGTTTAGTGACGCCGTCAAATGTTGAAAGTCCTGCAGCCATTGTCCGGTTTCGCCAAGACCCTGAGCGATGTAGTCGAATACCGTGATCTCTTCGGCATCAGGTGGATCCTGATCTAAGCGCGCTAAACGAACATCGGTTCTAAGTTGTCTGCGTCCATCATCCAGGGTTATTTCGCCACTGATGACTTTCATCAAACTAGACTTACCAGCGCCGTTTCTGCCTACCAAACAGACCCGTTCTCCGGGCTCAATCTGAAAATTTGCTTCATCAAGCAAAGGTGTTTGACCATAGGCCAGGCAAGCGTCTTCAAGTACAAGCAAGCTCATGATGACTTCTCTAAAAATTCGTTTAACTCAGTTAGTGTAAAAGGCCAGTCCAGCTCGTTCTGCGCTAACTGTACAACGGGTATTCTGACGCGAAAACGTTCAAGCCACTCCGTCTTTTCCATAATATCCCGGTAGATGACTTCAACTTCCGGTTGTAGCTGAAATAGTTTCATTGCGTCTTCGCAGAGATGGCACCCCTCGGTGCCGTATAAGTAGACGATCATCCTCGCTTGCAATCCAGCAGGTAACAGTGGTGAATCTTTTGATTCCGCTTGAAGTCTTCGGGCAGACTGGCTTGTGTTACGTCTTCTATTTCAAGATCGTACTTGGCCAATTTCTCTTCATCCAGCTTGAAACCGCGTAGATTATTGGAAAACACAATCGTACCGCCTGGCTCAAGCAGTTCACGCGCGTATGCAAGCAACTCTACATGATCTCTTTGCACGTCAAAATGCCCTTCCATTCGTTTGGAATTGGAAAAGCTCGGCGGGTCTATAAAGATCAGGTCGAATTTATCATGGGTCGATGCCAACCATTTCATGCAGTCAGCTTTGACTAGTACATGACGTTTGGGATCGAGGCCATTTAGTTCGATATTTCTTGCCGCCCAGTCTAAATATGTACGGGACATATCAACGCTGACAGATGATTCTGCACCACCCTTTGCAGCATGACAGGTAGCGGTTGCTGTATAACAAAACAGGTTAAGAATGCGTTTACCCTCGGCCATTGCGCCTAGTTCTGTTCGAACAGTTCTATGGTCTAAGAACAGTCCGGTATCCAAATAGTCAAGTGGGTTGACCCAGAATCGGCACTGCCCTTCATTGACTCTGAACCAAACGTTAGCTTGTTGCTGACGTTGGTACTGTTGCTGGCCTTTTTGACGCTGGCGTGTTTTAAGCGCGATCTGGCGGCTATCTACATCCGGTAACTCGGTTAACGCAACCAGGGCATCGTTTAACCGATTACGTGCTTTCTGTTCATCAATCGATTTAGGTGCTGCAAACTCCTGTACTACCAACCAATCACCATATTTATCAATTGCCAGGTTGTATTCAGGCAGGTCTCGGTCATAAATACGGTAGCAATCTGTGTCAGCGGTTTTAATCCACTTGTTCAGGCGTTTGATGTTCTTCTTAACGCGATTGATGAAATCCTCAGCCAGCGGTTTAGGTTCACCCTGTTTGATCTGGTACGTCGCAAGGGTGCCTTTGAGCTGTCCGTTGTAAAGTGTATACCGCTTGTCAGCGCGCATACGTAACTGGTTTAGCATCGAATCATCGATGTTATATATTGCTGCACGCCACTCGCCAAAATGCTGCTTTAACTGACGGCCAAGATAATAGTGAATCGCCAGTACCTCTGCGATGGTGCCTAAACGCTCACCATAAGGAGGGTTTGATACCAGTAACCCTTGTGCGCCGTAACGGTTGTCCAGTTCGCTCACGTCACCTTGGCTAAATTCAACCAAGTGGCCAACACCCGCTGTGTTCGCATTCTCTTTGGCAAGGGCGACCATGCCATAGTCGAGGTCCTTACCGAAGAAACGTTTTTTAGTTTGGCTTCGACCAAGCTTTGCGCGCTGTTCCGCGGCGTCTCGTGCCTCAAACCACAAAGTTTCGTCAGCCTGAGGCCAACGCTGAAATGGGAAACTGTCAGTGAGTAGTCCTGGTGCTATATCTGCGGCCATCATGGCAGCTTCAATCACCAACGTGCCACTACCACACATGGGATCTACCAGAGGTTGTTCTGAATGCGAATCATAGCCAGCGCGGTAAAGAATTGCGGCGGCCAGGCTTTCACGCATCGGTGCAGCCCCTGCTTTATCACGATAACCGCGCTGATGAAGTGGCCCGGATAAATCAATAGACAGGCTAATCTGGTCTCGATTCAGGTAAGCATGAATTCTTAGATCTGGATAAGCTTTATCAACTGACGGGCGAGGTAATTCATTTTCGCGGCAGAAATCAACGACCGCATCCTTGACTGTTTGTGCGCCAAACTGAGTGTTGCGCATCCAATTGTTTGTGCCATCGAACTGGACAGCGATGGTACCGTTTGCGCGCATATGCTTTTGCCAATCAATCTGCTTGGCTGCGTTGTATACGGCGTCTGCGCTTTTTACATCGTAACTGCCAAGACTGAGCAACAATCTGCTTGCGACACGACTGTACAAACAAAACTGATAAACAAAATTGATATCGCCTTTTACCTGTACCCCTGCCCTAGCCAATTTCGTTTCAAAGGCGCCAAGTTGTTCTGCTTCTTTTGCAGCAAGATCTTCCATCCCCAAAGGGGCGGTAATAAACAGTTCAAGGGTCATATTTGCGGTTGTTATAGCTAGCGATTCAGTAAGGATTGCGCATTATAGGTAATCCACTGGCAAAAGTCTTTTTTGTGGCGATTGAACAAAGATTCAGCGATTGAACAAACAGGGGTTGCATATAGCAAATCAACTCCCTATGATACGCCCCTCTCTGACGCGGGGTGGAGCAGTCTGGTAGCTCGTCGGGCTCATAACCCGAAGGTCGTCGGTTCAAATCCGGCCCCCGCAACCAATCTTGTCATTACGACGCTACCAGAGATTGGACAGAGTTAGTTTCGGACGCGGGATGGAGCAGTCTGGTAGCTCGTCGGGCTCATAACCCGAAGGTCGTCGGTTCAAATCCGGCTCCCGCAACCAATTTCCGAAACCGTCATATACGGACGCGGGGTGGAGCAGTCTGGTAGCTCGTCGGGCTCATAACCCGAAGGTCGTCGGTTCAAATCCGGCCCCCGCAACCAATTTCAAGTATTAATCTATTTCTCCATCGTTTATCTACAGGCATACGCGCACATGCGCCAACCGGCCAGGCCAGTTGTTCCCGCATTAATTTCTTTCTACAAACGTTTTTGTAGCTAGGCGAGTTTGAAGAATTCGTCAGTGTCAGACGCGCTCACAAAGCCGATGACTCTATCGTTCATCACTTTGATGACATCGAACATAGCCATGGTCTTGGTGTCATTGAGTCGAAGGGTCTCATCGACGAGCATGCAAAGAGAAGCCTGCTCATTGCTTTCCAGCACGATAAACTGGCCTAATTGGCCCGCAACCGTGCTTAATTCAATCAATAAGTCTTCGCATACTGCTACCTGACTTGAGCCTGGAGCGAAAAACCAGCTCTTAGGCATCACGGGCAGTAAAAACCGCTTTGCTGCAACAGCGTTTAACACGGTTTGGACAAGCAATGGGCGGGGTAAAAGCTTATATCCCAAAAGCATTTCAGCAATCAGGTTGTAGTTTTTGCAGTCTTCTGTAGAGAAAGCCTGGCTTTGATGTGCAATGGGGCACAACTGCTTTCCCTTATAGTGGGTTTTGAAGTGGAGATCATCATCAAGTGTGATGCAGAGACGATCTGCCTCTTTATCAAAGTACCAGCGCCACCCCTGATTTGGCTGCATAAACATTAATAAGCTCTATTTTATTAGTTTTATTGTGTTTTTCTGCGGACATTTTCTGTATGTAGTTTGAACAGTGCAAGTGCTTTAGTGAAAAATTGTGAAAAAAAACGCGACTAATTGTCGCGCTTTTCCGTTAATTGGTGAATTTGTTTAAAGCTTGCTCACTATCTCTTTGACTAAAGGTGGGCCTTGGTAGATGAATCCGGTATAAACCTGAACCAGACTCGCTCCAGCGTTAAGCTTTTCCTGTGCTTTTGATGCGCTGTCTATGCCACCAACACCGATGATTGGTAAATCACCATCAAGCAAGCCACTCAATTTTGCAATAATTGCAGTGCTTTTGTCGGTAACAGGCCGGCCACTTAAACCGCCGGCCTCTTCAGCATGTGGATGGCCAGCAACGGGCTCACGATCAAGGGTTGTATTGGTGGCAATAACACCATCGATCTTATGTTTGACCAGGGAGTCAGCAACCTGAGCCAGCTCTTCATCACTTAGGTCCGGTGCGATTTTTACAGCTACGGGCACATACTTACCATGCTTCTCTGCCAACTCTGCTTGTTTTTCCTTTAAGGCCGACAGGAGTTCATCAAGCGCTTCACCGTACTGCAAACTGCGGAGCCCCGGCGTGTTTGGGGATGAAATATTGACTGCGATATAAGACGCGTACAGATAAACCTTTTCCATGCAGATAAGGTAGTCATCTTTACCCTGCTCTACAGGTGTATCTTTGTTCTTGCCAATGTTGATCCCCAGAACCCCCTTAAAACCGGAGTTTTTGACCTGTTCAACCAGGTAATCTACGCCCTTATTGTTGAAACCCATACGGTTGATCAAGGCGTTATGTTCTACGAGCCGAAAGATACGTGGTTTGTCGTTGCCCGGCTGTGGTCTGGGAGTGACGGTGCCAATCTCGACAAAACCGAAGCCGATGGCATCCCAGGCGTGAATACATTCACCATTTTTATCGAGACCTGCGGCCAATCCAACAGGGTTGGGGAACTCAATTCCCATTACAGTCCGAGGTCTGGCAGGCAGCTTTTGCTTTAGAAAACTAAGTAAAAAGCTACCTTTTAACTTCTTAAATCGATCAATAGTGAAGTCATGAGCCCATTCCGGGTCTTGAGCAAATAGAAAGGCGCGCGCAAATTTATACAGCATTTTCTACCGTTTAATGTTGCGGGCGCCTAGTCGGCGCCCATGGTCTTATTTGGGTTCGCAATTGTGGCTTAATAGCATGAGTTCGCGCAAGGCCACAGAGAACTTGGCAAACTCGTGACTTTGGCTGACACGGAATTCACCGAGCATGTGGTTCCAGCGTTGGATCTCCTTCTCATGGTCTTCTACCCAGCTTTCTAACATAGCGTTTGCTTCGCACATACCTGAGCAATACCGGAGAACAACGGCCGTCAATGCGCGTTGTTGCCAATCCAGCTCCTCACGGAAGGAAGCCCTTGCTAACGCCTGCCAATGATTACTTACAGGTTGTAGCGATATTTGATTGAGGAACCAATGCAATTGCAGTTTGGCACCCAGCTTGAAGTAGACATCTGCGACAATAGCCACATCGCGTTTAGCCTCAATAGCCACTTCAGCAATATCGAGAGCCGAGAACAGCGTGCTTATTTGTGACATCAGGGAGGCGATGTCGCCATTGACTCCTTTGCTCTCCAACTCATTTGCTGTGACTTGAAGCTCTGCGACCTCGTCTTTAACCAGGTAGTGCTCCAGGTTACTTCGAATATCATCAAACGTTGCCTGGTAGCGCTTAACGTTCTGCTCAATGCTCAGACTGCGATCACGGTGGCGCAGGAACCAGCGAGTGGCTCTTCGCATAATTCTTCGGAATTGATGCAGCAATTCGCTTTGGGTCTCTGCCGCGATCTTGTTGTCGAGAGATGAAATGCTTTGCCAAACTTTCGATAACTCGAAAACTTCTCGCGCCATGGTGTAGCAGTTAGCGATTTCAGCTTCCGTTGCTCCAGTTTCATCTTGTAGGCGACCAACAAAATTGAAACCAACATCATCAACCATGGCATTGGCAATCTGCGTTGCAATGATCTCTGATCTCAGCGGATGTGCCTGCATCTCTTCGCGATACTTTTTCTGCAATTGCTTGGGAAATGCGCCAATAAGAGACTGGTTGTGATACGACACATCCGTCACTTCAGGTACCAGCAATTTCTCTTTCAGGAACATTTTTCCGTAGGCCAGCAAGACACAAAGCTCTGGACGGGTAAGTCCGAGGCCAGCCTGTGTCCGCTCTGCCAACTCTTCATCGCTCGGCAAAAATTCAAGCGCTCTGTCGAGTAAACCCTCGCGTTCCATTGCATGAATAAAACGCTGATACTCTTTGACCTGCTCTTCATTCTTGAGCTGTGATATGGAGAGCCCCTGAGTTTGACGATAACAGTTATCAAGTACGATCTCTGTTACGTCGTCGGTCATGTCATACAGTAACTTATTACGCTGCTTCAGCGTTAAATCACCGTGACTCACCAAACCGTTGAGCAATATCTTGATGTTAACTTCGTTGTCTGAACAGTCGACACCGCCCACATTGTCGGTGAAGTCAGTGTTAATACGACCACCATTAGCTGCGTATTCGATACGACCTAATTGAGTAGCACCAAGGTTGCCGCCCTCGCCTACTATTTTTGCGTTAAGTTCGCTGCCATTAACACGGACGGCATCATTCGCGCGATCGCCGACATCACTGTGGTTTTCGTTCGTACCCTTAATATAAGTACCGATACCGCCATTCCAGAACAGGTTGACCGGCATTATGATGAGTTGTTTGATCAGTTCGTTGGGGGTTAGCGACTTCTTGTCAGTGTTTAGCATTTTCTTCATTTCCGCGCTAAGTGTTACCGACTTAGCGCTTCTTTCGAAAATGCCACCACCCTTGGAGATAAGCTTTTTGTCATAGTCAGCCCAGCTTGAGCGAGGCAATTCAAAAAGCCTTTTGCGTTCTACATAGCTGGATTGTGCGTCAGGATTTGGATCGACAAAAATATGCAGATGGTTAAACGCTGCCTGAAGCCTGATTTTTTCGCTGAGTAACATACCATTGCCGAAAACGTCCCCCCCCATGTCGCCAACACCGACACAGGTGAACTCCTCTTCCTGGCAGTTAATACCAATTTCACGGAAGTGACGTTTGACTGACTCCCAGGCGCCCCTGGCTGTGATCCCCATCTTTTTATGGTCGTAACCAACGCTGCCACCAGACGCAAAAGCATCGCCTAACCAGAATTTGTATTGCTCAGAGATTTCATTAGCAATATCAGAGAATGTGGCAGTGCCTTTATCTGCTGCTACAACTAGATACGGGTCATCTTCATCGTGTCTAACGACGTTAACTGGAGGGACTAATGTGCCATCAACAACATTGTCTGTAATATCCAGCAGTGCGCGAATAAATGTGCGGTAACAATTCTGGCCTTCATTCAGGAAAGCGTCACGATCTGATGGTGATGGCAATTGCTTGCATACAAAGCCACCTTTCGCGCCAACAGGCACGATCACGGTATTTTTAACTTGCTGCGCTTTAACCAGCCCCAGCACTTCAGTACGAAAATCCTCTCGACGGTCAGACCAACGTAATCCGCCGCGAGCCACCTTGCCGCCACGTAAATGAACACCTTCAACGCGCGGTGAATAGACAAACACTTCGAATTTAGGCAGTGGCAAAGGCATGTCTGAAATAGCGTCTGGTGACATTTTAAAAGCGATGTAAGGTTTATCGCGACCATCACTCATCGCTTGGTAATAATTAGTCCGCAACGTCGCTTGGACCAACTCGGCATAGCGTCGAATTATCCTGTCGTCATCCAGGCTGGATACATTGTCCAGCGCCGTCTCAAGTTGCTCCAGTTGCTTAGTTAAATCGCGATTCTTTACCGCTGGTGAAAACTTAGTTTCGAAAAGTTCAAACAGCTGACACGCAATGTCAGCGTAATCACACAAAGAGTTTTCGATGTACTGTTGACTGAAACTGCTGCCAATTTGGCGCATATACTTTGCGTACGCGCGAAGCATTGACACCTGTCGACCAGTAAGCCCAGCAGATAATATGAGTTTGTTGAATCCATCATCTTCATATTGACCGGACCAAACACCACTAAGTGCCTCGACAAAACGCCCTTGTACCTCATTAATATCCAGTCCGGTACCACTGGCATGAGCCATATGGAACTCAAGAACCCAATGCAACACACCTTGATTGTCTGTGATCTTATATGGCCGCTCCCCGATGACTCTGAGCCCCATGTTTTCGAGTAGAGGTAGAATGTCAGACAGGTGTAACGGCGTTTCCAGGTGGTATAGCTTAAGGCGCACCAGCTTGGAGTTGTCTCGCTCTTCCTGCGCTCGATAAAACAACATGCCCAGCTGATGTTGATCATTTAGCCGTTCGAGCTGCTCTATGTCGGCTATCGCACTGCCGGGCAGCACGTCGTCTTTGTAGCTTCGTGGGAACCCCTCAGCATATTTCTGATGGAGGTGTTTTGCTTGCTCCTCACCGAATTGACCAAGTAATGCGTCTTGAAATTTGTCTTCCCAAGAGCGAGCTGCTTCTACCAGGTTTTGTTCTATCTGTTTCACATCGACATCCATGGTGTTGTCTTTAACGTGGACGATGTAATGGGTTCTCGCTAAGACTGATTCGGAAAAGAAAGTGGTAAACTCAACGGGCGCCTCACTATTGAAATAGCGCTGAAGAATGACCTGTGTTTGTTGGCGGAGAAAGGTGTTGTACCTGTCTTTTGGTACATACACCATGCAGGAGAAGTAGCGTCCAAAAAGGTCGCGACGAACAAACAAACGGCTCATGTCGCGTTCCTGCATTTGCAGTACACCCAGGCCAATATTTAAAAGCTCAGACTCAGGCGATTGCAGCAGTTCGTCACGTGGGTAAGTTTCCAGAATATTCAGCAGGGCTTTGTATGCGTGTGAGCCCTTCGCGTATCCGCCACCAGCCATCACGCGGTCTAACTTGTTTCTAATAAGCGGTACCTGGGTCGCGCTTTGATTATAAACTGATGCCGCGTACAAGCCGATAAAACGGTGCTCACCAATAACATTGCCTTTATCATCAAACTTCTTGATACCTATGTAGTCGATGTAGGCTGGCCTGTGTACCCGTGATTTTGAATTGGTTTTGGTCAGTACCAGCAAGCTTTGATCGAGTGCATTTTCGCGTGCACTTGTTGGCAGCGTGCTCAGCTTTCTTGAACGGTTATTCTCGCTTGCACGCATCAAGCCAAGGCTTGAGCCTTTCAATTGACTTAACTCGTGGTCCCCTTTTACCGCTTTAACTTTGTATTCGCGGTAACCCATCAATGTAAAGTTGTGATTCTTTACCCATTCAAGGAACTCTATCGCTTCTTCTCTTTCACTCTCAGCACCGGGGAATGGTGACTTGGCTAACTCTTTGATCACCGATTCCAACTTGTCTTGCATCGGCTGCCAATCCTCGACTGCCAGCGTGACATCCCGAAATACTGAATTTAGCTCCTCACAAATCTTCTGCCGGTCAGCTTGTGACGTTTGACGATCAATCTCGACATGAAAAACCGTGATCTTATGTTTGAAAGTATCTGAGATATCACCAAGCGCAGTGACTTCTCCTTCGCTGGATTCCACAGAAAGTGGCGCATTCAACAGTAGATGCGCGGTTACGCCGAGCCGCTTCAATGCCATTCGCAATGAATCCACCATAAAAGGCGTATCACGTTGAATCAATTCAATAATAGTGTGATTGGAATGCCACCCGTGACTACCCACTTCTGGGTTAAAAACGTGAATACTTGGTTGCTCGATGTCATGTGATTGCATCAAATGCCAAAGACTCATGACACCGCCATACAGGTCACTGTCACTGCGGCCTGCTAAATCTTCCAGAGAGATATTGCGATACAAGCGTTGTACTAAACGCTCGACCATAGGCGCTTCAGTCGCGGGTAACTTAGTATGGATCAGGGTACGTAGACGTTCGAGAAGAACAGAAAAGTGGGCTTCATTTGGGGCCATGGTTTCACCTTTACGGCTTGTTGTTATCAGACCTTACCTTTTTACAGGCGACACTATTGTGTACCGGTCTTTACCACATAGGTTAGCCCAGAACCGAGATCCCACAACACGCCAATCAATTGTTTTGTCTCACAAACTTTACAAAAAAGGCCGCTATTGCGGCCTTTCTGTTCACTTGCTTTGACGGGGCCAGAAGAAGCTGGCTATCGCAGGAAGCAATATGATAGCGCCCAGCATATTTACCAGGAACATAAATGTTAGCAGGATCCCCATATCTACCTGGAATTTCAGCGCAGAGAAGAACCAAGTGCTGACGCCAATCGCCAGAGTGAATCCGGTGAAAAGTACGGCATTGCCCCTTTCTTTAAGTGCTTCTAAATAAGCGTCTTTTACTGCTACCCCTTGGCTGAGGCGTGAAACCATGGTGGAAAGGATATAAATACCGTAATCCACACCGATACCCACACCTAGTGCAATAACGGGCAGTGTCGCGACCGTTAAGCCTATATCCAACATGGTCATTAGCGCTTGTGCCATGGTGGACACAACGTATAACGGCAATACCACAGAAATGGTTGCTCGAATAGAGCGGAAGCTTACCAGGCAGAGCAAAATAACAGCGCTGTATACGTACATCATCATAGGCATCTGCGCAGCACTGACCGCTTCATTTTTGGCAGCCATCACACCCGCAGGGCCTGACGCCAACTTAAAGCGAAGGTCTGGCCGTTCGTATTCTTTACGCAGCGATTTAACTGCATCCACAACAGTTTGAATTGTCTGCGCCTTATGATCTTTAAGGAAGATATAGATCGGCAGTACGCTGCAATCGCGATTTAGCAGCCCAGATGATGTCGGTACCCTTGCTACAGTTTGCACCAATGATGCGGTATCAAATGGCAGGACACGCCAACGTGCACTTCCCTCGTTGTAACCTTCGTTAACCTTCTTTGCGATGGTGGGAAGGCTGACGACAGATTGGACTCCCTCTACGTTGCTCATTCGCCACTGAAACTCATCGATGGCCGTCATATATTCGTGATAGGTACAAGCTTCTTCCTTGGTCTCAGTAATAACCGTAATGATATCTACGCTCACCGAGAACTTTTCAGTGATCAGGAAGGTATCCTGGTTATATCGACTACTCTCGTGCAGTTGAGGCGCTCCGGCCTGCAGATCGCCTATCTGCATTTGGCTGGCAAATTTCCAGGAGCCTGCAAACAACGCTGCGGTAACTATGATAATGACTGTTGCGACCCGTCGGTCTGCACACATAGCAGCAACATCAAACAACCAGGAAATGCGTGATTTCCTTTCTTGTTCATTGGCATCTTTCTGTTGCCCTGCGTTTTTGTTGGCAAAGCTGAGCAATACAGGTAGCAAAATAAGGTTAGTTAAAATGATAACTGCCACACCCAAACTCGCTGTAATGGCCAGCTCACGGATGATGCCAATATCGATTGAGAGAATCGTCAGGAAGCCAATGGTGTCAGATAGCAACGCGATACCGCCAGGCACCAATAGTTTTCTGAAACTGGACTGAGCAGCTTCTTTACCCGTGTAACCCTGACAGCAAAGTCGGCCCGCGGAATTGATCATTTGCACGCCATGACTGACACCGATGGCGAAAACAAGAAACGGTACCAAAATCGACATTGGGTCTAAGCCAAAACCCAAGACTGTTAGTAGACCCACTTGCCAAACAACAGCTACGAGGGAGCAGGTTAAGGCAAGTACCGTCATAGAAAGTGAACGGCTGAAGATGAATACCAGTATTGCGGTAATGACAAAAGCGATGGCAAAAAACAACACGACAGACTTGGCGCCGTCAGCAATGTCGCCGATCATCTTCGCAAAGCCGATGATATGAACATCAATGTCATCATCAGCATATGCGCCACGGATCTCGTTTTCTAGTTGTGCGGCTAGCGCCAGTACATCCAGCTTTTCACCTGTGTCAGGATTGAATTCCAATAGACTGGCTCGCACCATGGCAGCAGAAAAATCTTCTGACACCAAGCGCCCAACAATACCTGCCTTATTGATGTTTTCTCTGACAACCGATAGGTCTTCAGCCCTGTCAGGATTGAAATCGGCGGGTATCACTGGACCACCAGCAAAACCATCCTCAACAACCTCGACGAAACGCGTACTGGGCGAATAGATCGAAGATACAGATGTACGATTCACACCTGGTATAAAGAACAGTTGGTCGTGAACTTTCTTTAGCGTTTTAAAAAATTTAGGGTTCGAAATGTCACCGTTTTTGGCTCTAACAGCAACCATAACCGTATTAGCACCGCCAAAATCTTTCTGGTGCTTAATGTAGGTTTTCATGTATGGGTGATGCAGTGGTATGTTCTTAATGAACCCAGCATCCATTTTCAACATTGTTGCCTGATAAAGCAGAAATGCTGTCATTACGGCAAACAGTGCAACTACAAACGCGCGATGGCGGAAAATGACCAGTTCACACAGGTCAACCATTCGGGAAACTCGCATCGTACTACCTTACTTATCCGACTTAACTGGCGGATTAACTAGAATACCTTCAGCACTTGCTAACACGGGCTGCTGGTCAACGAAAACGGCATCAAGCAAGGCTGGGGTTTCGGTAAGCTGGTAATGCTCATACCCACCTTCGTTGTCCGTTAATTTGAAATAGTGACCACCGTTACCCAGCGCCCAGAGATGCTCGTCCATTAGAACTAAGTTGTTTATGGTGATCGGCTGACTAAAAGAAAGATTCTGCCATCTGTCATCGCTTAACAAACGTAACGTCCCTCTTAGACCTGCAACCAGCAATTTACTTTCGGAAAGCGCTTTAACAGCAAAATATGAGCCTTCATAACCGCTATCCAAGCGCTGCCAGGTTTTACCCTTGTCATCACTGACTGCAACTAACCCCATCTCTCCAGCAATGACTAATTTGGTTCCCTGAACAGTAATCGCATTGAAATGCGGTAACATACTGTTCAGCTCGATAAGATACTCCTCTTCACTTTCCAGGCGGATCTCTTCGAGGTATTCCTTATCTTCTTCATAAAGTAGATCGGTCAAGAAGCGCTGATGCCAATTGTTACCACCATCATTTGTCTCGAGATAGAGGCCGTAAGCTCCAATAGCAATGCCGTGGTTATCGTCTAAAAAGGTGATGTCTAACAGTGGACGATCCTGACCTGCCCACGCATGCTGAATAGTCCAGTGTTTACCTGCATCGGGTGTATGAAGAATTGTAGCTTCATGCCCCACAGCCCAACCATGTTGGCCTGCAAAGAATCCTCGAGTTAGTGTTGTCTTTGTCGGGGAGTCGATTTGCTGCCAATCGTTCAATTCATTTAACTCTAGAATGTGGCCACGTTCGCCAAAAGCAAATACCTGGCTACCAGTAGTAGCAAAATCAAGCGTCAACGCATTCGCTGCGTTTGGCACGATCAGCGCGCCAGTCGCCATATCGGCAAATGAAGGAAATGATAAAAAGGCTGTTGCCAAGCCGATGATTGGCCAACCCCTGACTTCTCTACCCATGAAAGACTCAAAAAATAGCTGGAGAAAACAAAAGCGGGCCCTCAGGCCCGCTGGCTAACGTGGTTAGCGACGTCCCTCTTTTCTCAGAGCAGACGCGCTGAATTGTCGATCGCTTAGTTTGGCGCTGAAATCGTACATTGTCTCTTGGTTATCCAGGCCAATGGCGATATAACGCTTTGAGTTTAGGTCATGGAACACTTCAAGTGTTGACCAATGTGCAGGAAGTTCGTAGTAGTTCAAGCCGTGGGCCATAGCTACACGATATAGTTGGTCACGATTGTCGTACATATCAGCAACGCTAACCTGCCAACTATCCTCATCCAGGAAGAATACCCGCTTCTTATAGATGTGGCTGATACCGTCTTTAAGCGTGGCTTCTACAACCCAGACACGGTGCTTTTCATAGCGCACATGCTCTGGATTGATATGACCTGCCTGCAAAATATCATCGTACTGCAGCTTATCGCTATGTAGCTTGTAGCTGTTGTAAGGAATGATCATCTCTTTCTTGCCTAGCAGTTTCCAGTTGTAGCGGTTTGGAGAACCATTAAACATATCGTAATCATCGGTGGTACGAAGACCGTCAGCAGCGGTACCTGGTGCATCATAGGCTACGTTCGGTGCGCGACGAACGCGACGTTGACCCGTGTTATAGGTCCAAGCCTGGCGTGGGGTCTTAATCTGGTCCATGGTTTCGTGAACCAACAACGCGGTACCGGCAAGACGTGCTGGCTGAGTTACTTTCTGTTTAAATTTGAACAGAATGTTGGTCTCTTCCAGCTTGGCTGGGTCAGCATTAGCATTGTTGTATGGCAGTAGTAATGCCTCGTCCAAACCAATATAGGTATAAGAACCGCTGGCTGTGGGTGCGGCCTGCCCCGCTCGTCTTGTTAACGCTTCACCACGATAACGGGTTACATGGTTCCAAATAGCTTCCAGGCCGTTGGCCGGAATTGGAAATGGCGTACCGATAGCCGCGTTCTTGAGGCCATTACCACCATCTACCAACTCTGCATTGACTGCGTTCTTTCTTGTCCAGTCATAAGCGACCTGTGGGAAAGATGCGCTACGACGAGTTGGATATACGTTGATTTTGAAGGTTTCAGGGTATGCATCAAAAAGTGCCAGCTGACCAGGGCTCAGTAGCTCCTGATACTGGGACACATTGTCTTTGGTGATGGTGTAGAGCACCTGATCATCCGCAAACGGATCCGGATGATGCATGCCTGGCTCATAGCCAGCCGGTGCGGACGTTATACCACCTTCCCAAGGAGGAATACTGCCGTCAGCATTTCCCGCCTTCTCAGCGCCCAGAGGTGTGAGAGTGTCTCCAAGTTTGGCGGCTTCAGCTTCACTTACTTTTGCGTGTGCTGCGCCTGTCGCCAGAAATAGGGCGACAGCCGAAGCGATAAGAGATGTTTTTATCATTGTTATCCTCTTCCCCATTAAATCGAATACTTAATATTGAAGGAAACGAAGTCGCGATCTTCCATACGGTTAGAGGTACCTACGCCATCCCAGAACGCGTTGTAGCTGAGGTCAGCACTCCAGCGTTGCAGGTAGTCGAAACCAATACCTAAACCAGCGGATTTTCTTTCTTCAATAAACATGAACAGAGGATCGGGAGTTGTGCCCGATACATCGTGAGCAAAGAATACACGAGGTGATACGTTTACACCTGCGAATACGTCGTTATACACGAATTGTGCTCGCAAGCGATAACCCCATGAGAAGTCATCTGGGAATGGGTTGGTTTCAACACCATCCTGAACTAACTGCTCCAAGCCCTGACTTACGGGGAATCCACCACTTCTATCTGTACCTGGCGCGTTAAGTCGAAGCTCATCTTCATCAGGCATATCGTGGATATAGATGCCACCAACTTCAGCCAGCGCGAAGAAGTTATCAGCCCCCAACGTTGGACCAAACAGATGGGTCAAAGTCATCTGCATCTGGGTAGTGTCTGATTCAACGTATCCGTCTACCCAGCCACCAGGTGCCGGCGCTTCAAGCTGAGAGATCCCCTCCAGCGCCCCATAGGTTTCTGGATCTGCATTTGCCAACTGTTCAGGCATAAAGGCAAACAACAGCTCTACGTCGTCAATTTGGAGAGGTTCATCTTGCCGGTGACTGATTTCACCAGCAACCGACGTATCACCGATACCGGTATTGAAGCTCAAACCAAACATCTTGATGTCTTCAGGGTAAACCAGATAACCACGGGTGAATGCCGTTAGGTCGTTGATGCTTGACTCGTCGATCGGTCCAGCTGCAATTCGCGATAGGTCTTGCAACACAGCGGCATCAGTACACTCACCTGCAGTTGGGTCGACACAGAAGTTAGATGCATAGCCAGAAATGATTGGACGACGACTATGGTAGTTCACAAAGTAGAAACCAAATTCGGTGTCGTTTAGTTCAGGAACAAACCAAGCCAATTTAATACCATATTGGCCGCCATCATCCGGTTCAATAGAGCCCGACTTCAAAGCTTGCTCGGTGCCGGACGCGATGTAGAGCCCAGCAACTTGAGATTGTACGTCCGCGGGCAGGTTTTCGAAATTAGCCAACAATTCTGCCAGTGTCATTCCGGTTAGAGCCTGATACTGCTCATCCAACCCGTTCATGCGAGCAATAAGCCCATCCAGGTTTTGGTCTGGATTCTGTGCAAATTGCAGCTGCACTGTATTCAGGTGGCCCCCAGAGCCTGCGAAATCATTTGTAGAAAAATAGGAGCCTGGTGGTGGTAGTACTGACTTTTCCCACTCATATTGATAGAAGGCTTCCAATGTTATGTTTTCAGTCAGGCCCAGAGATGCCCAAATCATACCTGTGGGAATAAATGCTTCTCGCAATTCTGCACCCGGTGTACGGAGCTGCGCGATATCGACAGGGACAATTTCACTCAAACCGTGAGGAATAAAAGTACTCTCCCCCCAGTTCACTACCTGATTACCTACACGAATAGAGAGTGGAATATCACCCTGATCGCCGAGGTCAAAATCTGCCGTTACATAAGCGTCTAACAGACGTATGTCACGACATACTTCGTCTTTTGCTTCACCGTCGCGACAAGGGTCATACTCTTCACCTGTGACAGGATTGTCCCAATCGTGACCGTCCATCATAGCGAAATCATAGAAATACATGCCTCGAACGAACAGGCCATAATTTTGGTAGTTCAATTCTAATTCATGTACGCCTTTTACGATCTCAGAGAAGGTGTCTCCCGCGTCGTAGGTGAGATTGGCGTTGTCACTGTTTGTGGAATAGATGCCTGTGGGGTGGCCCCAGACACTGCTCACTGGAAATATAGGGTTGGTGACCGGATCGTAACCACGCCAGTTAGCACTGTTGTTATTAAACGCAGGCTGATTGGACTTACCGATAAGGTCGTAGTCTCTATCTTCTACTCGCCAGCTGGCACCCACTGTAAAGGTAGAATCGAAAGAGCCTTCGACTTCTCCCCAGTTGAATGTGACTGCATTTGCGGCGTGATGCCCTGAGAGGGCAAGTAAAGCGATGGATATACTCTTGGCGATGGGCCTTTTTATAAAGCGGGATTGCCCTTTTTTCATTATTAGTTCTCCCCAGTAAAGCAACCCTATTGTTATTTTCAATTTTGGTGTGCGCAGGTTGCATTAACACAGCATAGTTACAACAAAAGCATAACATTTCAAGACATTGGACCAGCGACAACTGACGGGTTTTTAACGAATTTTTGAGCTGTGTATCGTTTTTAAATAAACGAATTTATACACCTGTTTAAAATGAGGGGAATAACGCGCAACAAACAGCCAGTTAGGTTTAAAAAGCGCGTTTGAAGTTATTACTCTAAATTACAATAAATTTAAACTAACAAACCGGTTTTCCTGATCTGTCTCCAGTTCAAAACGACCTTCAATGCCCTTCTGACTTAGAAAAGGTCTAAAGCGTGTGGCGGGTATCTGGATACGTCGGCCATAGCTGTCGGTTACAAGAACTGTACTCGCCTGACCTTTATAAAGCGCCTGAAACTCATGAAAGCTCAGGCGCATATTGAAATAGTATTTAGCCATTTGCTGAAGTAAAGCCTTGCGCTATTGCGCAAGGCTTTTGTTAACAACTTCGTAAAGGTCTTTGGCCAGATCGTCTAAGTTGACTATCCGCGTTAGCTCTTCCTTCATCAACGCTTGGCGTTTTTCATCAAAACGTTTCCATTGAGTTAGTGGCGTAATTATCCTTGCTGCAACCTGAGGGTTAATGCTGTTCATTTTAATGACTACATCCGCCAGTAACTGGTAGCCCGTGCCATCGAGATTATGAAAGGCTCTATAGTTCGCTGCAGCGAAGGTACCAATCAAGGCGCGCACTCTGTTTGGGTTAGTGAAACTAAATACAGGATGTTCAAAAATAGCTTTGATCTCCTGAATAGCTGATTCTTTGGGGCTTAACGCCTGTATAGACAGCCATTTATCCATGACCAGAGCGTCTTGTCGCCATGTCTTTTCAAACATAGACAGGAGCGTGTCTCGCTCGCTCAGTTGCCAATGGTTAGCTGCGGCTAACATCGATAGTTTTTCAGTCATATTGTCACTGGCATTGTAACTATCGACCAGATTTAAGTTTTCAGCGCCACTGGTGGCTGAAATGAAGTTCAAGAGGCACGCCTTCAAAGCTCTCAGCGCGACATCTTTTGCCTCATAGGCATAGTCGCCTGTCTGCAGGTTGTTGTATTCACTCTGAATCAGATCACGGTGTATTTCGCCAATACCTGTAACAAGGCCATCGCGTGCATCTATAAGCGCATGAATGTCTGTGAAATGTTGTTTTTCGACCAATGTGGATATTGCAGGCACCGCTAAGATTTCAGCAATGATCGCTTTATCCAGTTCTTTGTCATTAAGCACATCTCTGAATGCATTAGCTAATGTTTCGCTGACCACAGGCTTAGTCGATGACTGTTCAGCTTTAAACACGGTATCAGCGTATAGGGCTTGCATTGCATCCCATTTCACAAAAGCGTCTTTTGCATGGGAGACCAGAAATGCTCGTTGGTCGTCAATGTATGGGTAACTGCATCTGACAGGCGCAGAGAAGTTGAGCAGAAGCGCTGGCAATGGCTTTTGCGAGATACTTTCAAACTCAAAGGTTTGTTCAAACTCTGTAACGTGCAATACACCGTTTTCTTTAGCGGCGCTGTTTGAAATATCTAACTCGCTGCCTTCTGGGTCATATAACGCGACCTTTAAAGGAATATGTTGAGGAAGTTTCTCGCGTTGGTCCGACGTGGCGGGTGTATGTTGTTTTACATGGAGCCTGTATACGCCCTTACCTGCGTCATAGTCGTCGGTGATGTATAACTCTGGTGTACCTGACTGGCTATACCAACGTTTGAACTGGGAAAGGTCAACTCCTGTTGCATCCTGCATCGCCAGAACGAAGTCATCACACGTGACCGCCTGGCCATCATGACGTTGGAAATAGAGGTCCATACCCTTTCTGAATCCCTGCTCACCCAGCAATGTATGGATCATTCGAATGACTTCAGAACCTTTGTTGTAGACGGTCACTGTGTAGAAATTATTCATTTCTATCACTTCGGACGGTCTTATTGGGTGTGCCATCGGCCCAGCGTCTTCGGCAAACTGCTGAGTCTGAATGATGCGCACATTCTGCAGACGATTAACCGCGGCGCTTCCCATGTCAGCGCTAAACTCCTGATCACGGAATACAGTTAACCCTTCTTTTAATGAAAGCTGGAACCAGTCGCGGCAAGTGACCCTATTTCCTGTCCAGTTATGAAAATATTCGTGACCGATCACCGCTTCGATATTGTGATAGTCAGTGTCAGTCGCTGACTTAGGCTCAGCAAGTACATATTTGCTGTTGAAAACGTTCAGGCCCTTGTTTTCCATCGCACCCATATTGAAGAAGTCGACCGCGACGACCATATAGATATCCAGGTCGTAACAAAGACCAAACCGTTGCTCGTCCCACGCCATAGAACGCTTTAACGCTTCTAAAGCAAACTCGCCTCTGTGGCTGTTGCCTCTGTCGACGAACAATTGCAGGGCGACATTTCGACCTTCTGCCGTCGTATAACTGTCTTCCAATAAGTCAAAATCACCCGCCACTAAAGCAAACAGGTAACAAGGTTTTGGATGGGGGTCATGCCACTCTGCAAAATGTTTCCCATTACTGAGTTCACCTTGCCCCACTTTGTTTCCGTTTGAGAGCAGGTAGGTAAATCCCTTATCCGCCTCAATTCGCGTGGTGTAGGTGGCCAAGACATCTGGCCTGTCCATAAAGTAAGTAATTCGGCGGAAACCTTCCGCTTCGCATTGTGTGCAGTATGCACCATCACTCAGGTACAACCCCTCCAGCGAGGTGTTCTTTTCGGGATTGATTTTAGTAACTACGGTAAGCTCGAACTCGTTAAGTTCTGTGAAAACTGAAAGGGAGCTTTCACTGCAGTTAAACTCCTGGGCGGCTAACGCTCGACCATTTACCTGAATCGATTCAAGCGTAAGGCTTTCACCGTCAAGCTCCAGTGCGCCGCTGTGCTCACCTACTCTAACAACTTTCATGGTGTTAGTTACTAAAGTCTCTGCAGGCTCTAGGATGATATTCAGGTTAACCGTTTTGATTGTGAACGCTGGCGGCGTGTAATCCGCTAACCGTTTTGCGCTTGGAGTTTGTTCTGTTTTAGCCATTTTACTCTCCTCGGTTAGCAGCCAGGCGGGCTTCTTTTAGCGGCTTGATCTTAAAACCGATATAGCCATACAAGAGAGCAACCAATGGGCTGGTCCAGTTGAAGAAACAGAACATAAAGTATTCCAGAGGGTTCACCAGGAGTACGCTTTGCATATACGCACCACATGAATTCCATGGGATCAGAGGGGAAGTAATGGTACCGGCATCTTCAAGGGTCCGGCTCAAGTTCACAGGCGCTAAGCCTCTTTCGGCATATGCCTCTTTATACATGCGCCCCGGCATGACAATAGCTATGTATTGGTCAGCAGTGATGATGTTGGTTCCGAAACAGGTCGCCAGTGTACTGGCGATCAATGACCCTGTGCTTTTAACCATGGATAGCAGCGCACTAACTAACCGCTGAAGAAGACCGGTAGCTTCCATCACGGCACCAAATGTCATGGCGCTGATAATCAACCATATAGTGTTCAGCATACTGGACATGCCACCACCACTGACAAGCTCGTCGACATCGGTATTACCCGTTTCAACCGAGATACCATCAAACATCGCGGTCCAGATACCGTTCAATGTGGCCATGCCACCTTGCAGCTCATCGGTTGAGAAAGTGCTTTGAATAAGATCCTGCTGGAAAATAGCGGCCCAAACTCCGCCAAACAGCGCACCCAGGAAAACAGACGGTAATGCAGGAACACGACTGATCGCCAGTGCTAGCAGCACAATCAGAGGCACCAGATTTATTAAGCCGATATGGAATTGCTGCTCAAGCCCTTGGCTGATCGCTGTGATGCGCTCTGATGTGACGTCAGCCGCTGAATCAAAACCCAGAAACGCAAAAATCACTAGCGCCAACACAATGCTTGGGATGGACGTCCAAGTCATATGGCGGATGTGTTCAAACAACTCACTACCAGCCACTGCAGGAGCAAGGTTTGTTGTTTCAGATAGCGGGGACATCTTGTCGCCAAAATAGGCACCGGAGATAATCGCACCTGCTGTTATCGGCAGTGACAATCCAAAACCATTAGCTACACCAATAAATGCCACACCCACTGTCGCAGCGACCGTCCAACTGCTGCCAATACTGATAGCTACGATTACGCAGATTAGACAAGTTGCCGCATAAAACCAGTCGGGATGCATGATCTCAAGGCCGTAA
Organism: Corallincola platygyrae; assembly: GCF_039544265.1. Lineage (NCBI taxonomy): Bacteria > Pseudomonadati > Pseudomonadota > Gammaproteobacteria > Alteromonadales > Psychromonadaceae > Corallincola > Corallincola platygyrae. Next base: position 173,282 of record NZ_BAABLI010000014.1, read on the forward strand.
TAAATAAGCGCAGGCACAGTACCGGCCAATAACCAGGTACCAATCAGCGCCCCAACGGCTAGCAGAATCAGTATCGCGCCCATTGCGATGGAGATACCTTTGACTATGCCCTGTTCCAGCTCATCCCAACTAAAGCCGTTTTTTAAACCGATAACGGCTGCGACTGCGGCAGCAATCAAAAGCGCAATTTGATTAGGCCCATATGACGAGTCATCGCTATACAAGGTGACTGAGGTTGCGAGCATGATTACCAGTAAGGTAATTGGAATGAGTGCGTCGACTATGGACGGCTTAGTGTGAGACTTGTTCTCTTTAGTCATGAATCATAAACCCTGGAGTGGTTGTGCTTAGGGGCCGCTCTTTGGCAGCTTATATTTGTTTTGTTCTAATTACACAAAAAGCCGCATTGTTACATGCGGCTTTTAGGTAAGTTATCTGGTACTTAATTGGCTTTTGCTAGCCGGTCTGCTTCGACAAAGTCAAGTGTAATATTGACTGTTTCCGTCAGGTAGAGGTCTGTCTCTGGCAGCTCCTCTTTTTCAGGAATATCATCGATTTGATCGACCGACTCCAGCGCCTTAAAACCCAGTCTTGCGCGACGTTCGTTCAGGCGAGCTAAACGCTTAGCCTCTTCCTCTTCGCGCTGAGCAATTCTGGCTTTCTCATTGAGTGAAATAGACGTTCTATCACTCTTGGCGCGGTACTCTTCAATGTCGGCAAAGACGTAACCAAACTCAGGGTCTTTGCCAATACGTTGCTCATGCTTAAGTTTGAGGTTGGCTAGCGCTGTGGTTGCATCGCCCGAGCTCTTATAACGAGCGCGTGTGATTTGGTCATACGGCAATGCATTTTCCTCGGTACTTTCACCGTAATCGCCTGGATCGACTTCCGTAGGCAATTTGATATCAGGAACAACACCTTTGTGTTGCGTGCTGCCGCCGCTAATGCGATAAAACTTTGCAATTGTGTATTGGATGTCTCCCATCGGAGAATCGTAAAGGTCATAGATTCTGCCCAAGCCTTTATGCTGTTGGACTGTACCTTTACCAAACGTTTGCTCACCAACGATGAGTGCGCGTCCGTAATCCTGCAATGCTGCAGCAAAGATCTCTGAAGCTGAAGCGCTGTAACGATTGACCAGAACTGTCAAAGGTCCGCCATACAGTAATTCGCCATCAGTATCGGCTTTCTCATTGACGCGGCCATTCTGAGAGCGCACCTGCACTACGGGGCCTTTCTCGATGAACAAGCCGGTAAGCAGAGTGGCCTCTTCTAGTGAGCCGCCACCATTATTACGCAGGTCAATGATAAGGCCATCAACGTTAGGCTCTTTTGCGATCTGGTCGAGAAGTTTACGAACATCCTGACTCAAGTTGACATAGAAGCCAGGGATCTCTATAACGCCGACTTTCTTGCCCTTGTGGGAACCCTCTTCAATTTTTTCGAAGGTGAGTTTTGCAGCACGATCTTCTAGTCGAATTTTGTCCCTTACAATTGTGATAACGCGTGTTTTGGAATCGCCGCCAGCTTTCTCAGTAAGAACTTCCAACCTGACTTCGGTACCTTTTGGGCCTTTGATTAAGTCGACAACATCGTCCAGACGCCAGCCGATAATATCGACCATTGTCTCGCCTTCCTGCGCCACACCAACAATTTTGTCTTTGGGCGATAGTTGTTTACTTTTTTCAGCCGGGCCACCTTTAACCAAACTACGAATAACAGTGTAATCATCGATGGATTGCAGGACTGCACCGATACCTTCCAGCTGAAGGTTCATTTCCATCTTGAACCGGTCAGCGTTTCTCGGAGATAAATAAGAGGTATGAGGCTCAATGGTACGGGCAAACGCGTTGATGAAGGTTTGGAAAACATCCTCGCTTTGAGCCTGAGTCAGACGCTTAATCGCGTTGTTGTAGCGTTTACCCAAGAGGTCCTTTATCTCATCCGGCTTTTTGCCAGCGAGTTTCAGGTTTAACGCTTCATATTTGACCCATTGGCGCCAGAGTTCATTTAACTCATCGGTTGTTTTTGCCCAAGGAGCGCTCTCACGCTCGTAGACATACTCATCGTCTTTGGTGAAATCGAAAGGTGTTTCTAACAGTGCTAAAGCGTATTCATAACGCTCATAGCGACGTTTTTGGTAAACGTCATAAATCTCATAAGCAGGAGCTAACTGTCCCTTTTTGAGTGCGCTGTCTAATTTGTAACGATATTTTTCAAACGACTGAATATCGCTCTCAAGGAATATGTTTCTGCGAAAATCCAGTTGCTTGAGGTATCGGTCCAGGATTTGTGAAGACAACTCGTCATCAAGGGCGACTTTTCGGTAATGCTGGCGTTGGAACGTATTGGTTATACGAACTGCTGCGTCTTTATGCTGCTCCTGCTGGACTAGCTGTGGAAGGCTTTCGACATCGTACTTGGGAGGGATGGCGAATGCAGCGGCAGATAGCAGACCACCTATGAGAAAGGCGCCAATGCGCTTGCTGATGAGTATCTTCAAAAAAATCCCCTACTTCTCTAATTTCAGGTGTTCAGGCTGAACTTTCATCACCATTCCGGTAGCTAGCCTCACCTGAACTTCACCTTTAGTAATATCAGTTATCACACCTTTTACGGGACGCGTTCCCAGAGTCATAACGACAGCTTGATCAACTGCTAACGTATCAAGCGTAGCATCTTTGAGTTCAAGCTCTTTAGCTTTAGGTGAGCTGTTCTTTGGTTTGGTTCCCTTCTTAGGGGCAGAATTTTTTGGCTTGCTTGGGCGAGCAGGTTTTTTCTCGCTTTGCTTTTTCGCCATGCGCTGCTTTTTACGTTCAGCAGCGCGCTGCTTACTTTCTGCTACTTGTTGCGCAGCATGGTCAGCGTGTTCTTCTGAGACCGTTCCAGCGGGTGCACCGTCCAGGTCAACGCGTTCAACACCCGCTTTGACACTTTCCAGGTAGCGCCAGCCACTGGTATATCTACGAAGCGCAACCCGCAACTGAGTTTTACTAACGTCTTCGTTTTCTGCAAAGCGTTCAGCTAAATCTTTAAAAATTCCAATTTTAAGAGGCTTAGCCTCACCAGACGCTGAGAAACACGCGGGGAATGTTTCAGTTAAAAGTTTAAGCGTGTTTTCAATCGCCTGGGCTTTGGTTTGGTTTTCCATCAATATTTTCCGTTAGGTCTTAAATTACTGCGGTACCGGTTCAGAGAGCGCTCTATCAATTAGCTCGGCGAAACCGCTAAGGCCTTCTTCATCTTCCAGATCAAATCGCGCCAGGTGTGGACTATCGATATCCAGCACACCAAATATGGCGCCATTAACGTATAAAGGAACAACCAGCTCTGAATTGCTGGCTGCATCGCAAGCTATATGGCTTTCAAACTGCTCTACGTCATCAACACGGATAACGCGGCCTTCTCTAACTGCAGCGCCACATACACCACGGTTAAAGGGTATCCGATAACAGGCTGGTTTTCCTTGAAAAGGTCCTAAAACCAACTCATCACCTTTGGCCAAATAAAATCCAGCCCAATTAATGTCAGATAAACGTTGCCAGATCAATGCTGACAAATTCGCCAATACGGCAATATCATCTTTTTCACCTTCGATTAATGCCCCTGCCTGCAGCAACAGCTCCCGGTAAAACTCTTTTTTGCTCATAACTCCGCCATCTCACATCGCTAGCCGGACAAAACTACCCGATTTTTTGGGCTATTGGAATGGACATGCTACTCTCTCGCGCCGTATTAATGCAGTAATTGCGTAAATTTTACCGGAACGGCATGACAGAACCACAAAATCAGCCTCTAAGCTGGTCAAATATTGCCCAGCGGGTTCGACAGTACAAACGTCCACTATTAATAGCTAACATCATCGCTATCCTGGCGACCCTTGCCAGTGTTCCAGTTCCATTACTCATGCCGCTAATGGTGGATGAAGTTCTCCTGGGTAAACCAGGTAGTGCTGTCGAAGCTCTGAATACAATACTCCCTACGCCACTGCAAAGCGCCGCTGGCTACATAGGCACCATGTTCATATTGACGGTCCTATTGCGTATAGCTTCTGTATTTTTGAGTGTGTTGCAAAGCCGGCAATTCACCATCATTGCCAAAGACATGACCTACTCTCTTCGCAGACGTTTGCTGGCCAGGATCCAGAAAATCAGTTTGTCCGGCTATGAAACCATAGGCAGTGGAGGTCTGAGTTCTCATCTCATCACTGATGTTGATACGCTGGACAAGTTTATCGGTGATACGCTCAGTAAGTTGTTAATTAGCCTGTTAACCGTTGTTGGTACCGCTGTCATTCTTCTGGTTATCGACTGGAGGCTGGGGCTGTTTATATTGTTGTGCAATCCGGTCGTTATCTATTTTTCAAAGATCCTTGGCAGCAAAGTCAAAACCCTTAAAAAAGAAGAAAACAAAGCGATCGAGCTGTTTCAACAGTCGTTGGTGGAGACGCTGGATGCCATACACGAGATCCGAACCGCAAATCGTGAAAGGCACTATTTAAAGCGCATTGCCGACAACGCTTTTCAAGTACGCGGAACGGCGATCAATTATGGTTGGAAAAGTGAAGCCGCGGGCAAGCTGAGTTTTCTCATATTTTTAATCGGGTTTGAGCTGTTCAGGGCAGTTGCCATGTTGATGGTGGTCTTTTCTGATCTGTCAGTAGGCCAGATATTTGCGGTATTCGGGTACCTGTGGTTCATGATGTCCCCTGTCAATGAATTGCTGGGAATGCAGGTTGCCTATTATTCTGCAAATGGTGCAATACAGCGCCTGAACAAGATTTTTGATTACCCTGTTACCTCTGATCATCATGGACGCGAGAACCCTTTCGATGGGCGACGTTCAGTGCCAATTACAGTTAACCAGGTCCAGTTTCGCTACAACGCTGAGCAAGATGTGCTTAGAGGGGTAAGTCTTGAGATCCGTGAAGGTGAAAAAATTGCCATTGTAGGCGCCAGTGGTGGAGGTAAGTCGACGCTGATTCAGCTCCTACTCGGGTTGTATCCTAAATCCAGCGGTGAAATTTTTTATGGCGGCATCGAGCAGGATGATATTTCAGAGGAAGTACTCAGAGAGCATGTCGCAACGGTTCTTCAGCATCCTACGCTTTTCAATGACACCATCTACGCCAATCTTTGTATGGGTGAAGAGTATTCGCGAGAGGACTGCCTCAAAGCGTTAGATGTGGCTGAGCTCGCACAGTTTGTTGAAGGATTGGAGTCAGGTTTGGATACGCATATAGGCACCCGGGGCGTTAGACTCTCTGGCGGCCAGAAACAGCGGCTGGCGATTGCGAGAATGGTGTTACGCGAACCATCTGTAGTGATACTCGATGAAGCTACCTCGGCGTTGGATACAGAAACAGAAGCCCGGGTCCATAGCAACTTAAAAACGTTTCTTGAGGGTAGAACGACGATTGTCGTTGCTCACAGACTCAGCGCAGTACGCCAGGCGGATACGATTTATGTATTCGAGGATGGACGTATCTGTCAATCAGGTCGACATCACGAACTGATTGACAAAGATGGGCTCTATCGGACGCTTTACGCCGGGCATACGTCCTGATGTTCGCTGAACAGCCAGGACACCAGTTCCTCAATACTGTTTAAAATAGCTTTGGGTCTGTGCCCTGCCAAGCGTTCTGCGCTCTGAGCGCCATAGGTTACGCCGAGGCTGTCCACGCCAGCGTTTGCCGCCATGCCTAAATCATGGCCTGTGTCACCAATCATTAACATGCGAGCCTTATTCACCTTCATCCTCGCGGAGAGCTTATCCAACATTTCAGGATCCGGTTTAGAATTGGCTTCGTCAGCGCAAATGGTGTCGTGAAACAAAGCCCCTACTTCAGTTTCAGACAGTGCCCGATTGAGCCCTACTCTCGACTTACCAGTTGCAACGGCGAGCTTAACGCCCAACAAATGCAACCTTTCAACCAGCGCCTCCGCGCCAGGGAACATTGGCATCAATTCGTCGTTATCGGCAATAAATTGCTGACGATAATTTTGGAACAATTCGTCTCGTTTAGTCGGCGTAAGCAGATCATTACCGAATAAAACATCAAATGCGGTGTTCAGACTTAAGCCGATAATATCAGCGACCTCAGTTGAGGTCGGAACAGGTAAAGATGACAACTCAGCTGCGTTCTGCATGCTGGATATGATACGTGCTGTTGAATCCATAAGCGTGCCATCCCAATCGAATACGATCAGGTCATAATGTTTAACCATTACCTACTTCTCCTGCGAAGCGATGGTCTGCTCTTTTTTGTTACTGGATTTTTAACCGGGGAGGCAGCGTCGTTTTCGGGCTGTTTAAGTTGCTTCAGCACTTTCACCAAGCTTGCCTCAAGTGGCGCTTGAAGCCTCAGCGTAGTTCCGTCAGAGGGGTGCTTGAAACTGATTTCAGCTGCATGCAAAAACAAGCGATGACAGCCAACAGCCTGCATCTCACTGGTAAACACCTCACTCCCGTATTTGGGATCACATGCGATGGGGTGACCCGCTGCGGCGGTATGAACCCGGATCTGATGGGTACGGCCAGTCACCGGGCTGGCTTTGAGTAAGGTTGCGCCCTTTAAACGTTGCTCAACTTTTATTCGTGTCTCAGAGGGTTTGCCATCGGGGTGAACTTTGACAATACGCTCACCTGATTTCAGCTCGTTTTTTTGCAAAGGGTAATCACACACTTTACGCCGCTCCGGCCAGCGCCCTTTCACCAATGCGAGATAATTTTTCTCTACAGATTTCTCTTGCAACTGCTTATGCAGAGCGCGCAATGCAGAACGTTTCTTGGCGACCAAAAGAATCCCTGAAGTCTCGCGGTCAATTCGGTGCACCAGTTCCAGGTATTTACTTTGGGGTCTGAGGGCCCTCAGACCTTCAATGACGCCAAACTTGAGTCCACTTCCCCCGTGAACCGCAATTCCAGAAGGCTTATTAATAGCGAGCAGGTGCTCATCTTCATAGAGGATGCACTCCTCCAATTGAGCAACGGCGTCTAGTTTGGCTGAGATTTCGACAGTCTCGCGTTCGGCGACACGAACCGGCGGGATCCTCACTTCGTCTTGTGGGCAAAGTTTATACTCTGCTTTCACGCGTTTGCCGTTGACGCGGACTTCACCTTTGCGAATGATCCGATAGATCATGCTTTTTGGTGTGCCCTTCAACCGAAGTTTTAAAAAGTTATCGATACGTTGCCCAGCATAGTCTTCTGAGACTACTACCTTTTGGACTTTGGGACGTTGTGTTTCTGTGCTCTGTGTCATGGCCGCGGAGTGTATCAGAAAGCGTTAAAGATTGCCTGATTAAAGGGTGGTTGCTATAGTCCGCAAACGTCCGCCACTAATACAGCAACGTTATTTGCTAAAGCAGCGAACGATAATGCAACACATCACGTAATTTAGCCGCACGATTGGTTTAGAACCCATGTTTTTCGGCCCATATAGATTCTCAGGGCGGGTCAAGCCAAAAACGTCGGATTACGTCACTGTGCACTGCAAGTAAGAGTTTCGTCCTTAAAAAGAACCGCCATAGCGCATTATGCAGGACGATTTGCGAGCATCTGGAACAAATTCCTATATTGCTGCCACCCTGATCGAGCAGCAATTTAAAAATTGGAGCTGGCGTAAGCCAGATAGGTACTGCTAATAGGAACAACCGGGAGGTTGCCTGAACCTGCGAGTGCAATACCAGCGCACGTCATAATCGGCGTAATGGGCTGTGGCTGACTACCAAGAAAGAAGTTGAGCCACACGCATGAAAAGAATGCTAATTAACGCAACGCAAGAAGAAGAATTACGCGTTGCATTGGTTGACGGGCAACGCCTGTACGACCTGGATATTGAAAATCCGAATCAAGAACAGAAAAAAGCCAATATCTATAAGGGTGTCATTACCCGAGTAGAGCCCAGCCTTGAAGCTGCATTTGTTAACTATGGTGCTGAGCGCCACGGTTTCCTTCCTGTCAAAGAGATTGCCCGTAGCTACTTCCCCAAAGGCTATGAGTTTCATGGCCGCCCGAACATTCGTGACATCATCAAAGAAGGTCAGGAAGTTCTTGTTCAGGTGGACAAAGAAGAGCGTGGCAATAAAGGTGCAGCACTAACAACCTTCGTGAGTCTTGCCGGCTCCTACCTTGTGTTAATGCCAAATAACCCAAGAGCGGGCGGTATTTCACGCAGAATCGAAGGAGAAGAACGTTCAGAACTAAAAGCAGCGCTAAGCGAGCTGGAAGTTCCTAACGGCATGGGCCTGATTGTCAGAACAGCAGGTGTTGGCAAATCGGCAGAAGAACTGAAGTATGACTTAGCCAATCTGCTGAACCATTGGCAGCGTATCGATGAAGCGACCCAGAGCACCCCTGCCCCGGCACTGATCCATCAGGAAGGCAATGTTATCGTTCGTGCCATCCGTGATTATCTGCGTCGCGATGTGGGTGAAGTCGTTATCGATAACGCCCAAGTTTACGAACAAGGTAAAGCACATATTGCGCAGGTTCGCCCTGACTTTGTTCAGCGTGTGAAACTGTACAGTGGCGAAGTGCCGCTGTTCTCGCATTACCAAATTGAAAGCCAGATCGAATCTGCGTTCCAACGCGAAGTTAAACTGCCAAGCGGTGGTTCGATTGTTATCGATCCGACCGAAGCGCTAACTTCTATCGACATTAACTCTGCCAAAGCAACAAAGGGCAGTGATATTGAAGAAACTGCGCTGAACACTAACCTCGAAGCTGCTGATGAGATCGCTCGCCAACTTCGCCTACGGGATGTCGGCGGTCTGGTTGTAATCGACTTCATTGATATGTCCCCGGTACGTAACCAACGTGCTGTAGAAAACCGCCTGCGAGATGCTGTTCGTCAAGATCGCGCAAGAATCCAGCTTGGCAAGATCAGTCGCTTTGGCTTGATGGAAATGTCACGTCAGCGCCTGCGTCCCTCGCTTGGCGAATCAAGCCAGATTGTCTGTCCACGTTGTGATGGTGCCGGCAGTATTCGTGGAATTGAATCTATTGCTCTCTCCGTACTTCGTTTGATTGAAGAGGAAGCGATCAAGGAGAACACTGCTCAGCTTCAAGCGCAGGTACCGGTTGAGATCGGTACTTACTTGTTGAATGAGAAACGTGCTGCAATTCGTGGGATTGAGAAGCGTAACCGCGTTAGTGTAATCATCATTCCTAACCAGCATATGGAAACGCCGAAATATCAGGTAACTCGCCTGCGCAAGGATGATATTCAGGAAGATTCCAGCTACGCGATGATCGCGCCTTCTGAAGAGCCAGAAATGCGTTTATCAACACCTGGCGAACAGGTGAACAGGCAGCAACCGGTACTCCAAGGGTTTGTTACTGCCCCAGCTGAAACGTCGGAAATGCCTGCGAAACAAGCTAAGAAACCGCGCCCGCAAAAGCCTTCATCAAAACCCTCTAAAACGAAAGAAGACGCTGGTGTATTGGCAAAACTGTTTGCATTTATTGCTGCCCTGTTCGGCGGTGGTAAAGAGGAGCCGAAGTCCAAGAAATCACGCCAAAGTGGTGACAAACGACAAGGCGGTAACCAGCGCAACAATCGTAATCGTCGACGTAACAATGAGCGCGATAACAAACGTAGACAGCGCGGGAAACGTCGTGACGACGACAAAGAACAGAAGCGCGCCTCTGATGAGCGAGGCGATTCGAAGCCTAAGCAAGAAAAGAGTGGGAACAAGTCTGACCGTCGTCGAGGAAAGAGCAGAAAACCAGAGAAAGTTGCCAACGAAAAACAGGAAGCAACTGCGGATGAAGCTCAGAAAGAGGAAGGGCAAAAACGCCAGGAGCAGGTGGCAAAGCGCCGCCAGCGCCGTAATCTGCGCAAGAAAGTGCGTGTAGCGAATGAAGACGCACCGAAGCCATCAAAGAGCTCACAAACGAAAGAAGAGCTGAAGCCGGTTGACCCAGTGGTGTCTGAAGATCCAATTGGTGCTCGCTACCCTGAAGCCGTTAGCGCTGAAGCATCGTCAGAAACAGCTGTTGAGGCAGTAGTTGTTGAGACGCCTAATGAACCAGCAGAAGCCCAGCCGAAGACTGCTGATGCAGACGCAAAAAGTGCTGAAACTGAAGCCAAGCTCAAGGTAGAAGAAAGTGCCGACAACGTCGTTGAAACCGAGGCCAAGGTCGTTGAGGCTAAAGTCGAAGAGACTCCAGTAGAAGACGCAGTTTCAGATGCTGACTCGGCTACCGCTGAAACCCCGATCGAAGTTGAAGAAGTTTCTGCTGCAGTTGCTGAAGAGGCTGACACTGCCCCACAGGCAATCAAAGCTGAGAAAGCAAATGAAGAAGAGCCTAAAGAGGCCGAAACTACAGATACTTCGTCTGACGGAGAGCAAAAACCAGCGGTTGCCGATGTGACAGTTGAGGTATTGGAAGAAACACCTGTAGCTTCTGAGCCATCAACAACAGCTGTAGAAGAGCCTGGTTCGCCAGTTACTGTAGAAACCGCTGAAGTAACTCACGCTGACCGTTACGCTAAGGCGGCTCTAAGTGATATGGCAAAGCCCGCACCAGTAGAAACTAACGATGTAGACGTTTCAATCATCAATAGGCGTTATGGCGCAGGGTTAAGTGATAGCCGTGGAGCATCTACTTCCAAGGCACGTGAACACGCCACAGCAGAACCTACAAAGCCAAGCATGTAGAGAGCATTTGGCAGCCCCTATTGGGTCGCCAACCTCCTGTTTAGCACAATAAAAAAGCCGCATCAAAAAATGCGGCTTTTTTTTCAGTGTTAGCAGTTGGTTCTTAAGATTGAAGTTGACGCAACAACCCGTCACATGCTTCTTCAAGCAAGTCTAAAACCACCTCAAAACCTTTTGCCCCACCATAGTATGGGTCAGGTACCTCTACTATGTTTGAGCTACCATAACTCAACATCAACTGAACTTTGTCCTGATACTGTTCAGGACAACGCCCTATTAGATCATCTAGGTTTTGTTGATCCATGGCGAGTATAAGGTCAAATTTTTCAAAATCTTCTGCTTCGACCTTCCTAGCGACAAACCCTTCACAGCTATAACCACGAAGGGTTGCCGCGGCTGAAGCTCTTGGATCTGGCGGTGTGCCTTGGTGATAGCCTATTGTACCCGCTGAATCAGAAGTAACTTCGATGCCTAAGGCTTGAGCTTTCGCTTTAAAAACAGCTTCTGCGCTTGGTGAACGGCATATGTTGCCCATGCACACGAACAAAATTGAATTAACCTCTAGCGCCATCAGCAATTTATCTCTTAACAATGTGTTTCCTACCAAGTATCACTCTACCAACTAAGCGTATTTATTGCTGTATTAGCTTCTCAATTAGTACCACTTTACCGCCACGCAGTGTAAAGATCGTGATCGTGTTTTGATTTTCAAATTCGTAGCCTAGCTTTTCGACTTTCGGCGACTCTTCACCTGATAGCACTTCTTGCATTAATGGTGTTCCGCATCGTGCAAGAATAGCGAACTTATCATCGCCGTGTTTTATCCAACCACCATCGCAATGATAGTTTTTTACCGTATAGCTGGAAGCATAACAGCTCGCGATGGCCGTTGAAGCGACCAAAAGCCCAATAGTAATCCTGGTTAACATTAGAATTTCATCCATAAAAAAACACCCAACAGGGTGTCTTTTATAGTAGATAATTCAGGCTCTACCATTGCGCTAGCTCATTTATTAGCTCACCGTAGCCCTGCACCTCTAACGCATCAAACAGGGGACTGATAGATTGCCACTCAGAGGAGACAGCCGCATCGAGGGCGTTGCTAATCTCCATCGCATGCTGTGCACTATGGCCCTCGTTGATCGCCAGTGCGATGATTTCAGATTGATTAAACCCACGAGTTCCTGATTTAATCTCTTTGATCGCGATATCTAACATGCGACCCTCCTGACAGTGTTTTAGTAGCTCTAATGTATCAATTGAAGCACACTCAAACGATTACGTATTAACCACGCCGTGATCAGAGACAAACAAAGGTGCAGTACTTACCCTCAACAGTTTGGCATCGATCACATATTAAGAGTTTTGGTCTTATGGGACAGCTTTTGACGCGACACCTACAGCGCATTATCTATAAAAAGATCCGTGAGGCTGAGACCGCTTTTTGCGTCCAATTTCCTCACATCACCATAAGCTTTGATTTGAAAGGACGCGCAGCAGGAAAGGTCGAGTACCGCTGCACTCTCTTCGGCAAGATGAAGCAAGCACACCTAAGGCTCAATCTAGACGCCTATCATTTAGATAAAAACTTTATCGAGAGTGAGGTGGTCCCACATGAAGTTGCCCACCTTGTTTGTGCCCTTCTCTATCCAAGAAAATCTGAAGTGAAACCGCATGGGGTTGAGTGGAAAGAGATCTGCCAAATATTGGGCGGCTCAGGAAAGGCGACTCACGCTCTACCTTTGAAAAAAAAGTTTCAACAAAGAAAATGGCTTTATCGAGATTCTCACGGAAAGGAGCATTCGGTATCTACAACACGGCACAAAAGGCTCCAAAATGGAGTGCAGTATCACACACGTACACTAGCCAGCATCACGAAGGAGGGCTTTATCAGGCAACATATCTCTGTTGATGAATAAATCAGGTTCGAACATAAACTGCAATAATACCTGTCTCAGCCATGCATAGGTGCAACCGTGTGCCGGTTTTGGGGGTGGTATATTGCAGCAACCCATTGATGCTGCGTAAATCACCAATCTGATAGTCCATTAGCTCTACTTGAGTCTTATCGTACATTACCGAACCCAGCCAACGAACGGTTTCTGCAAACGCATTTAAATAATCTTCATGGCCGTTACAATCCAAGGTTAGTAGGTCAATGGGTAGGTCAACTTCATCGACGTAATCCAAAAACAAACCTTTAAGCACTACCTTAAGTTGTACCGCATCCTTGGCATATCCTGATTTGGACCATCGGATCTTCAGCGACTCCCCGCCCCCCAGTCTCGCGATACAGACAGCATCATTCTGAATCATGGATACTGTTTTTTGAGGAGTAAACGCAAGCGCTGAGCTTATGCTCAATATTTGTATCGATTCTTCGTTTTTGTTCAGGCTTTGAAACGAAGCTGGAAATGAAGCCCGTCCATAAGGAAATAGGTAACACTTCTTATGTGAGGCGATCTCTGGTAGCACCTGTTTGAGGGCTTGATACTCTGCCATTCCAGCTTCAGTAATTGAATCCATGGGCAGTGGATCCATATAGATTATTAGTGTTCCCTCTGATTCCAGATAAGGTGTGACTATTACTCGAAATTGATTTAGCAGGCTTTGTGTGTGTGTTTTGTTGTCGCAAGATGAATCAAATATGCGATGAAGTCTCGCTTTTATTGCGGTGTCTTGATGATCCACAACCTCAAAAGGGCAAAGCGCTTTGCGGTAGTTCTTTACTGAACCTAAAAGAGTCGAACCTATGGCCAGCTTTTCAATGATCATTTTTTCTGCTCACTAGCCTATTTTGACTGTCGGATTTCCTACGACAATCTTTCCTCCATGGGCGGTACTATCACCCAGCCTTGCAGCAGGTTTACCATTAATTTTCACTGAGCCAGAACCAGAGTTGATAGTATCCGGCGGTCCGACACATATGAGCTTATCTCCCTTCCTTGCTGCAGGAACGCCTCCTATGGTCACATTACTTGAGCCAGCGATGACAGGCCCACCAACATGAGGGACTTTTGACGTCACTTTGGGGCAAACATGAAAACAGCCAATGGTTGCAGCGGGTTTCGCCATGATAAATTACCTAGTTCAATGAAATTGAGCCTGCTTTAAGTGCAATAGCACTGCCGTTTATAGAGATCTTCGACCCTTTTATATCGATCGCACCGCTGCTGGACATTGTGATCGAAGCAGAGCCAGTTTTGATTGTGATCGACTTTCCTACATCAATCGTCAGTGTCTGAGATACTTTTAACTGATCTTTTCCATTCACAGTAACCTGACGGTTTTTGTCGATGGCAACCTTGTCATTTGCTTTAACTGTTAGGTTTCTATTGTTACCAACCTCTGTGCTTTGATCATTTTCAACGACATTGAGCTGGTCTTTCTCAGCGTGAAGGTACAACTGCTCACAACCCTTGGTGTCATCGAACTTAATTTCATTGAAGTTTGGTGCGCTCCCCCCTTTTGTAGAGCGTGTTTTTATACCAGAGATGTTTTTGTTCGCAGGTAATGAATAAGGGGGCATTAAATCAGCATTATAAATTGCACCATTAATAATAGGCTGGTCAGGGTCGCCGCCCAGAAATTCAACCAATACTTCCTGCCCTACTCGTGGAAAGAAGAAAGCCCCCCAATTATCGCCCGCCCAGTTCTGTGCAACTCGTATCCAACAGGAACTGGAACCGTCTTCTTTACCTAACCTATCCCAGTGAAACAACACTTTAACGCGGCCATATTCATCAACATGAACTTCTTCACCCGCATCGCCAGTGACTCTTGCCGTTTGCACTCCGCCGATTACAGGCCTAGGCGTTATCTTTTTTGGGACATATACAAGATCACGAGGAACACAAGAAATCCGATTTTCAATTAACCAGGTATCATTACCTTTAACGTTTCCAGTTTGATCGGGAAGTTTGATTGATAATTGGTTTCCTACAATCAGGTAACTTTTTCCTACTTCTGAAGCTGTCTCGTGCTTTTTGAACTTAAAATAACCGCCAGCATGAAGAGTTCTGCAATTTGACACACCAAAATGGAGTTCGTTGTCTCGTCTGGCAGACGCAAGTAGAACGCTTGCTGCTCGACCTGTTCGATTGCCCCATTCTGACTCACCAATATATTTATATATCTCTAATCCGCTCTGATAAGACAATGGCGTGGTTTTTGCCAAGTCAGAAAGTGGTTTGTCCCTTGGTTTCTCGTGGCTGTACCCAATCACAGATGATTTGTAGCTATCTAAACCGGACAACGAATCCCATTTATGCATATGTGCTTCAGAAAATGAACCAGTCGTATGTACTAGTTCGCCTTCAGGACACTCAATGTAATCGTTAGCATTATCAGAGAAAAATATTTGATGACTGCCTTTCTCGTGCTTGAAGAAGTAGTAAAGGCCTTCATCTTCAAGCAACCGATTAACAAAATCCAGGTCAGTCTCATCGTACTGCACCTTGTACTCGAATTTACTTAACGCGTTTTTTATAGAAAAAGAGCTTTTAATGCCGTATTCACTCAGGATCTGACCGATAACTTCCTTTGTGTCTTTATCCTGAAATATCCTGTTGTTTGTTCTGTTTGAAAGAAAATAGAAATCCGGCACTATTGAGATATGAAAATTGAAAATGTTTTCACCTGTCTCTACTGAAACCCTATTACCTTTTGATACGACAGCGCTGATAACGCCATTAAAAAATCTTTTGCTTTTATCTGTGTTCTCAACAGTTATTGTTGCTTTCGTCCCCAATAGAGACTTTATATCAATTGAACTACCGTTGGAGTGTACATCTAATTCGATGTTATATATGGAGGAAAGCCTTTCATTTACCTCTAACGAAGTGACTTGGATGACATCTGTTCCCAATGTCGTATTCAACTTAACCAGACTAGTTTTATTTGATGCCTGTTCCATGGCCAACCCAAATTAGAAGATAAAATTAAAAGGGGCAGAATAACTGCCCCAAAACAACTTATAGCTGTTGGCCTTTAACGCCGCTATAGCCGTATACCATAGGTGCTTGAACATTGTTCTTGTCGTCAGTAGGTGTCACTGTCATCATCATCTCTGTATAAGAGATAGTGAGTGTTTCTACGGGACGATCGTTTTGAACAGATACTGAATAGCTAGAGATCATCGCGTCAGTCAGTTCAATTTTCATAATTTCTTCGATTTTTTCACCTTGTTTAGTGATATGAAAAATCGCTTTTTTACCTTTACCGATGGTCGCTTCTTTGAACAAGTCAGGAGAAGCTTTGTCTTGCAGCTTGGTAATGGTGATATCACCCAGACGAGTGGCGCTAGCTTCACGGTCTTGAGCAGTACCAGTGAAAGAAGTGATTTCACGGTTTACTGACCAGTCAACCGACAGCAAAGTAATCAAATCTTTGTACTGCTCAGCTGTTGTTTCGCCCTTGATACCTTCGTAATTAAGATAAGTATTCGCTTGCACGCTAATCTCCTTTAGCATTATCTATTGTAAAGTTATTACTTTACATCTTGGAACATCATTATTGATGTAGTGATAAAACCAAAGAGGAAACGGAGGAGAATTACTCCTTGCCAAGTCCCTTTGGCATTAATCTGGCCTCAAGTTCCAGAAGCCAAGTTAATTATATGTACTGCTATCTTCATTTCAACGAAAAACTATCGATAGGATATTAAAAAACAATCACTTAAATAGTCTTAGCTAATATTTGCGCAAAGTTCGCCTTCTGTTATTGTCAGTTCAACAGATAAGACGTCAACTTTTTCTGAAATTGCCATTAGTACTTTTTCTGAAACTAAAGGTAAAAGATGATTTTGAATAAATTGAATTATATTCCTTGCGCCTGTTTTGATATCACCACACCTATCCAAAACATATCTGTAAACTGTGTCATCAACCTTTAAGCTGGCACCGTGATGCTCCATGAGACGGAAAGATAAATTATTAAACTGCATCGAAAGAATCCTTCTCATCTGTTCAGCTCCCAATGGATAGTATGGGACTGTATTTACGCGCCCTAAAAACGCTGGCTTAAAGTAGCTAAGCAGGTCTTCTTGAAGTGCTTTAATCAGTCCATCAGGGGTTGGCGCGGTCGCAGGGTCTGCACACAATTGTAGCGTCGTATCCGCTCCCAAATTGCTTGTCATCATGACAATAGTATTAGAGAAATCGATATCTCTACCTTCTCCGTCTTTAATGACACCACGGTCAAAGGCCTGATAAAAGATATCTTGAACACCAGGGTGAGCCTTTTCCATTTCATCAAGCAGTACAACGCTGTATGGCCTGCGTCGGACAGCTTCGGTCAAAATGCCGCCTTCGCCGAAACCGACATATCCCGGCGGTGAACCAAGAAGCAAACTCACTTTATGCTCTTCTTTGAACTCGGACATATTGATCACCGTCAGCGCATCTTCACTGCCGTAGACTCTTTCCGCGACAGCAAGCGCGGTTTCCGTTTTACCCACGCCACTTGGTCCTGCCAGCATGAAAACACCGTTTGGCCTGCGCTCATCTGACAGCTGAGCTCGTGCAGTCTGAATTACTTTTGCGATCAAATCGACAGCGTGATCCTGGCCTACAACCCTTTGTTTAAGGCTATCTGAAAGCCCCATCAAAATTGAGAATTCGTCACTTTGCATCCTACCAAGAGGAATGCCCGTCCAGTCTGACAGTATTCGGGCGACTGTTTCTCTTGATACATGACTGTCAACGAGCTGTTCCTCAGATGTACTGGCTTTAGATTTAAGCTCGAGCAACTGTGCCTTCAATGATGCCTTTTCTTCGGTATCATCAGTCGAAAGCAATTTGGTTGAAGTTTGAGATATTTGGTCACAGATACCTTTTTCATCGCGCCACTGAGACTCTTTACTATTAAGAGTGATGCTCTTTTGAGCGAGAAGTTCGGTGATCTCAGCTATACGCTGGTGATGGTCTTCGCCGAGTTGCTGCTCCTTGGTAAGGGCTTCCAATTCAATCTTTAGGTGTTCACATTCCTTAGCCAGCACTTCGATTGAAGCCGGAACAGCGTTTTGGCTCATCGCGACTCGAGCGCATGCTGTGTCCAACAAAGCGATCGCTTTATCGGGCAGTTGCCTGGAGGGCAGATACCTTTTAGAGAGGTGGACCGCCGATTTGAGCGCTTCATCATCAATGAAAACACCGTGGTGGGTTGTCATGCTCGACGCAATGCCTCTTAACATTCTGACAGCCATGTCAGGCGCAGGTTCGAGAACGTTAATGACTTGGAAACGACGTGACAAAGCCGCATCTTTTTCAAAATATTTCTTATACTCGGCCCACGTGGTAGCAGCGATGGTTTTAAGCTCCCCTCTCGCCAGCGCAGGCTTGAGTATGTTCGCAGCATCGTTTTGTCCTGCCGCTCCGCCACTACCGATTAGGGTGTGTGCTTCATCAATAAACAAGATAACGGGTGTTTGTTGCTGCCCAACCTCCTTGATTATCGATTTCAATCGATTTTCGAACTCACCCTTAACACCGGCGCCTGCTTGTAATAACGCAAGATCCAGCGACAACAAGCGAACATTTTGAATTGCCTCCGGCACTTCATCGTTAGCTATCTTTAACGCCAGACCTTCCACTACAGCAGTCTTACCAACGCCGGGTTCACCGGTTAGCAAAGGGTTGTTTTGACGGCGGCGTGCGAGTATATCGATCATCTGACGAATTTCGATTTCTCTGCCAATAACAGGGTCTATTTTGCCCGACCTGGCTGCAGCAGTGAGATCTGTCGTGTATTGTTCAAGCATTGGTGCTTGTGTGCTACTACTTGCAGGTGTTTCTATGTTTTCCGAAACACCCTCATTCTCGATGGCTGTCTTAATTGACTCCGGTGAAACACCATCAAACAATCGAATTAGATAGGCCGCGTTGCTCGCTGTACTGTCATCGGTCAATAGCGTGTGGAAAAGGTGGCCAGCGCGAATATGCGTATCGCCAAATACTAACGAGCAGTTGAGCCAACTAGCTCTTAACCATGAAACCAAGTTGGTTGATAAGCCTGGTGTCGCGTTATAACCGGTTTTCACACGCTCTAATTGCTGTGTGGCATCAGCGAGTAACACTCCCTTTTCAACGCCTAATGCGTCAAACACGTTGTCCAGAAGGCCCTGATTTAAAATCGCTTGCCACCAGTGACTAATCTCTACCGACTCATGAGAGAGCGAATGGCTTGAAGCCGCGGCCAACTCCAAACTTCTTCTAGCATTTGGTTCAAGTTTTTCTACCAGTGACTTCAGTGTCATTGTAGACATTTCAGCTTCCTTACTTTGGTCTAGTTAATTTTGCTACGTCAGCCGAGTTTGACTGATGTCCATTGTTCCAGTTTTTTCTTTTGAGCACTTAGCCGCGCTCCGCCACCTAAACCGTGTTTACGGACGCCAAGGCTAAGTCTTTGGTAGTTTTTGTATTGCGTCTCAACGATAAATTTGGCCTCTATAGCCGACGGCAAGTAGCGCTGAGCAAACTTAATTAGATTTTTTGATGCGTTAGTTCCCGGCATATAGCGACTAGCTTGCTCTTCGTTGCTCGCTTTTATCCTAATTTCTATATTTGACTCAATATCCCAGGTTCGCTTCCCAAGGATGGCTGACCTACCAAGTTGACAGTATTGGCCCTCAGGTTCGGTGCGGCTTGTGAGGTGTGTTTGATCACTCCTGGCTACCTGTTTCCAGCAGCCCACGTTCTGCTTAATGGCCACTCGACAATGGGTTACGTCCTCGAGCATGTGCTGTAGGCTTTTCGCGCTTACAATGCGCCGAGAGAAATGTCCTGCGTAGTACTTTTCTGCACCTTTTTTGGCGCCGGAGATGCTGCTAAGTAAGCTACTGGCTATAGCATTTCTTCCATTAGCTTCATTTTCTATTTGAATGGGGTATTGGAATTTTTCCCACGCACGATAGTCCAGCGATGCCAATCGATGATTAAAAAGGTCGTAAAAATCAGCCATTGCCGTGTCTTTCGACTTCAGTCTATGTAACACCAGCTCTGTGTAATGTTTTGGCAAAACACCATTTGCACCAGTAAGCGACGGCATAGTGGTTTCCAGCGTAGTTCTGGACTCGGCTTCGCCTTTAAAGTTAGCTAAGCGATTGACCGACTGAGTTGGCAAGCTTAGAGACTGGCTCGCTTTTAACTTAATAGATTCGTCTGTGGGTAACGCATCAGTCCCAATTAAGCCGCAGGTTTTACCGCGCTGTAGGTATTTAACCACCTCAAAAAAACTTAACTGTTCCAAATGAAGCTCTGACAGTTCCTTGCTCATAGTAACGGTCGACCTCCACTGGTTGCACCCCAGCTATAACAGGCCGTTTTTTGGTCACGTAATTTGATCGTTAATCGGGTAAAACTATTAATATGAGCAAACTGAGAAAAGAAGTTCGACAACACCGTGCCGAACAGGAATATTTGGCTGCCGAATAGCTCATCATCCATCATCTCTACTTCAACATCGCTGCCACTGCAGATTGCCGCCCTGCCCTGGGTTAAGACCCGCGCGGTCGTGGGCTTCACTGTAACTCCAGTGATTGCTTTGATTAATGTTCGATTTTCAGCCGCTTCTGTGTAGTCATATAAACGAAGCACTGTTTGCAGTAACTCGGCACCGTTATTCCCGGAGAAATCGTTTAGGCTCAGGTGCTGGACTAACTGCCAATCATCATCTTCATTCGGCATTTTCCGGTAGGTAGCAGTCGGAGCTACAAGGCAGGTTACTTTTTCAATAACATCAGCTCGTTCGCTGATTCTACAACGAGGTGAATCGGCTCCAAACGGCAGGCGACTGGGTAAATTGCGATTGCAACACAAGGCTTCGACCTCGATAACCTTGTGAGTGTTGTTCAAAGGGCTCGCCGCATTACCGACAATAGATAAATAGGATTCCATGCCTGGCTCAGTGTACCCACCTGCCCATTGACTGAATTCTCGCCGAAGTCGCCAATAGCTGATGGCACGTTCAGCATCGTCAGTTTCAGGCAAAATATTTTCCTGATAGAAAGCATAAATGGGTTGTTTCTGCCCACTGTACCCGTGCGCTGTCACACGATTAACTTTTACGACCTCGGAGATGTCCTGGTCTTCATAACTGGCCTTAAGTTGGTATTCATACTTAGCCTCGGAGTATTCGATAGGCTCAAGAACTGTGTCGTAGAGGTTTACCACGGGAACACAGCCTAACCTTACATTGTCTCGACTTAACTGCTGCGCAAGCGTGTTTTCAGGTTGTTCGAAAAAGAATACCAAATCACAATTCGAACCATCTCCCCACCAATCAGGGTTCATTTCTTCAATGTCGAAAAACAAGAATTTCTGTGGAAACGTAAAGTGTTCCGCCAGTAAACGGAAAGCTGAAAAGCTCTGTTTGCTATAAGGGATAAGTTGCTCTTCATCCTTAAAGCCAACCACTGTTATATGACGCTTTTGAAGATACTTTACTTTCTCATGCCCGTTAGCCTTACAGACAATAGCCGCGCCCAGAGCACCTTGGTGTAGCAACTTGGCCAACGGATAGGTTAGCTGAGGGATACCATTTAAAAACAGTCTCAGGGTATTGATAGACATTGTTGACAAGGAAACATTGTCATATTTAGCTCGCAGGGAAAGCCTGAGTATTGAGCGAGTCTTATTTGTAAATGGCCCGCAATCAAACTTAAACGGGGCATTGATAAACTGGGCTTTATCAAGTATCAGCGGATACACTTGCGTATCGTAGCAAGTTCTGAATCGACACTCTTTATAACCCGGCGCAGTCATTTTGACTTCGGCGCCGCGCGTCAGGTTCAAGGGTGAATCAGTTAAGTTTTTGGTCGTCAATTCAACCACTGACATGGACGGAATAGGCGCATGAAAATCTGGCATGAGCTGCCCAAGCAAGCCGTTGGCAAGTTCCGGATAGCCTTCATCCAGCCTTTGACGTATCTGAGCGGTGAGAAGAGCGAAACCTTCGAGCAGGCGGGATACGTGCGGATCTTCGGCCGTTTCATCACTTAAATTCAATCGACCTGCAACTTTAGGATATCTCTTCGCAAAGTCAGCACCGGAATGACGTAGAAAAGCTAACTCACGGTTATAGTACTTAAGGAGACTGTCCATCAACCAACTTTCCTTACAGAAATACCCAACCTCACCGGCTCTAATTCTGAGTCAAACGTAATCTCCTCAGGCAGTGGCTCTGCCTGAACGACCGCGTTGATTCGAATTTTGAATGTTCTCTCAATGCTGTTGGGGTCTGATAGGCTGTACACGGAAACATGGGTAAATCTCAAATCAAAAGTCCGGATCAACTGCTCTATGTAGCTACAAACCTGCGATTGGCCATCTTCACTATCAGTCCTTAACGTTGCAAAATCCGGCAACCCGTAACTCAAAACTGACTTTTTAAGTTCTTCATATGCCTCAGGTATTTGGATCCAGGTTTGACGCGCATTGAGTAGATTTTCTAAATCCCGACGTATACTGTCTCGATACAAAGACACGTTCGCAATTTGCACCTGTCCGCCATTTGTACTGCTGTCTTGGTCCAGAACCAACCTGTCGATAATCGACGGTTGAATGGCTTGCGAACGGTCTTTTGCACTAAGCGACACTATGCTGGCTCCACCGGATCTGTCTCAAAGGCTTCTGAGATTGATGAGATTGCCTGTAGCGTCATTCCCTCTTCTCCCACAAGCCATGTTTTGAGTCCTACGCCCTCATAGATAAGACCACCGCACAACGATAGCCAATCAGTTTCTCGTCCCAACTTTTGGCTCTCTGTTTCAGAATTCACATAAGTGAGTGGGACAAAAACTTCACCAGATAGCCCATCCTTTACGGTCAACTGGACTCTACGCCAAACATTTTCGATAAGTGAACTTACGGGTAAGAATGACATTTTTTCAATCTGATCAACTGCCAGTAGATAGTAGTGACCATTGGTTCCAAAACACTCAAGGAATTGACTGAAAGTGTCATCACCATCCCTACAGTGGAGCACTGCTGTGTCATTAATTGCGATAGGTTTATCTACTTTATAGCTTTCAAGAACCTGCTTAGCTTTAGTTATCAGATCCTTATCGTCATTCATAATGCCTAGTCTCATCTTAACCAGGGCACCAAACTGTGTTTTGTCGCCGGCAAGTAAGGTAGCCGAATCAGCCCCCTTCGAAAAATCTATGCGCGCCTGTGCCGCTCTGACGAGTTGGCGGAGATTGACGGCACCACCAAGACATTCTGGGTGCTGTTTTACCAACATGTCCAACTGACTGTCTGCCAGTTGTAGCTGCCCATCCAGACACAACAACTCAATGTACTGACTTCGTACATCTATATTCATAGGGTCGCTGCGTAGTCCATCAGCAAGTAGTTCGATCGTGCGGTTGAGTTCGCCTGAAGAAATTAACTTTTTGATATCCATATCTTTATACCGTCATGCCTTGGGCTGGAGTGAGTTCGGTAACCAGCTTGATGCTGGATACCATCTGATCTAACTGAAAATGCGGGCGGAGGTGTATCACACTGAAATAGTGCCCGGGTTTTCCCGCTCGCTCTTTAACTTTAATGGTCGCTGCGCCCAGAGGGTATTTGGCACGCAGCTCATTCGACGAGTTATCGCTTGAGGTGGTGTACTGATGCAACCATGCTTGCAGCGTAGTTTCGATTGATGCAGCAGTATCATGTGAGCCAATAATGTCTCTGCCCATTACTTTCAGGTAATGAGCAAATCGACAAACACAAAGGGTGTATTGGAGCATAGATGCAAGCATCTGGCTTTTGGTCTCGTTGTCTTCATTGACCGTGATGGCCTGTAAAGATGGGTTAGAATAGAAGGCCAGCAAGGCTGAATAGTTGACAGGAACAAGCGGGATCACCCCGGTGTCAGCCAACTGTTTTTCCAAACGATCAGAAATCTGCACATCTGTAGAATGGTGCCCTAGCCCGTTACCAGTAAGCTCTGCCAGTCGAAAATTTGGAACGCCAGTCACTAATCCACTACTTACCTTCTCGACTTCGATTCCTCTGATCTGACTAAACCAACCACTTTCGCAGAATGCGCGAATAAGCACGCTACCGAATGCAAAATTAGCATTTCCCCATACCAAGTCCTGGTCTTTGTTAGCGATACGCTCCTCAAAAGCAAACGCTTCATTGCGCGAACTGTCTGAACGATAGGGTTGTCGCATCAGGATTCTCGGTAAAACCAAACCGAGAAACTTACTATTTTCATCGCGCCGTAAGCTCTGCCATTCGCTGTATTCAGGTTGTGCGAAATGCGCACAAGGCTCTGACACCGAGGGCAATTCTCTGAACTGATCTACTTCGAACAATTCTGGGCTGGCTGAACAAATAAATGGTGCAAAAGAAGCTGCGGCCGTATTGGCTATTTCACGAAGAATAGCGGCGTCGTTGGTACGCTCTCCCCGCGCTCTGTAGGCACTTACAGCATAGTCACCAAGCAGCACACCAAATGGCTTACCACCCGGCATGTCATACTCATTTTTGTATATAAGTCGATAAAACTCGCTCTGTTCAAACTCTATTGCTCTGGTTACATCCTTTTTTAACTCGGGCCAGCCTAAACTCAGCACTTTGATCAGGCATTGGTTGTTTGAGTCATTGCTAAACTTTGTATCAACCAAATAAAATAGTCCGCGCCACCGCGCCTCCAACGACTTAAACGCAGGCGCGTGCAGGATCTCATTGAGCTGTTCAGATATGCATCTGTCTATCTTGCTGAGTAACCACAGCAACACTGTGTAATCTGATCTATTCGCGGATTTGCTTGTTTGCTGCGCAGTTAAATCTGATTGAAAACCCGTCTCTAGAGGCATAGCCGTCGTGTTCATCATCATCCCTGAGATGGGGTTGAAGGAGCATGGCTCTCCTTCAACCCTCACTTTCAATTAACTACCGATTTCAGGGATCTTGGCAACCAATCGCAGTGAAGTCGTAAGTTCCTCCATCTGCAACCAAGGTCTCAACCATGCGATCGCATTGTATGCGCCGGGTTTTCCAGGGATCTCTTTTACCTGAACCTTTGCATCGGCGAGTGGGTATTTGGCGCGAATGTCCTGTCCTCCGCCCTCAGATGCATTAACAAATGTAAGGATCCAGCGGTTTAACCATGCCTCGACCTCTTCGGCTTCCATATAGCTTCCGATTTTATCCCGTGCCATCACCTTCAGATAATGTGCGAATCGGGAAGTGGCCATCATATAAGGCAGACGACTAGAAATTGCAGCATTTGCAGTCGCTTCCGGGTTGTCATATTTTTGCGCTTTTTGGCAGGACTGGCCGCCAAAAAATACTGCATAGTCAGTATTCTTGTAATGGCAGAGTGGCAGGAAGCCCAATTTGCCCAGTTCTGCCTCACGGCGGTCTGTAATGCCTATTTCTGTGGGGCACTTCTGATCAGGATCGCCATCATCGCTGATAAACATATGAGAAGGGAGATTCTCGACTCGACCACCACCTTCAGCGCCGCGAATCGCTGTGCAGAAACCATATTTCGCGAATGCGTCAGTTAGCTTGGCACCCATGACGTAGCTTGCATTCATCCAGCAATAATCTTCATGGTCGGCGGATTTGCTGAGCAGAGATTCTGCATCCAAATCAAACTCTTCGTACTTAAACTCTTCAATAGCGCATGTGGCTTCACCATACGGCAACCTGGCAAGCACACGTGGCATAGTTAAAGTAACGAAACGGCTGTCATCACTCTCTCTGAATGAACGCCATTTACTGTATTCGAGAGATTCAAACACTTTCTCTAAATCTCTTGGTTTTGACAGTTCAGTCCAATTGTCAAAACCGAACAGCGATGGCGACGATGCAGAAATAAATGGTGAGAAGCCCGAGGCTGCAACGTTAGACATCAGTGAGAGTGTTTCAATATCCTCAGGATGATTAGTAAACTCATAGTCACCAATCAACGCGCCGTATGGCTCGCCACCTGGCGTACCAAACTCAGATTCATATACCTTCTTAAACACCTGGCTCTGGTCAAATTCGACAGCTTTGCTCAAGTCTTTATGAAGCTCTTTTTTCGTCATGCTTAACATACGAATTTTTAAGGTCTGACTGGTTTCACTGTTCATTACTAAATAGTTCAAACCGCGCCAGCTACCTTCGAGCTTTTGAAATTGCTCGTTATGCATGATCGCGGCCAGCTGACGGGAAATATGATCGTCAATGGCTGCGATAGCTTCGTTGAAAGTGACTGTAAGATTCTTTTGCCACGTGACAGTGCCATTTAACGCTTCTTCGGTTAGCGTTTTTAGCAACTCCTGCGCGCGACTACTCTCTGTTTGCTTAGTCGCATCGATAGCTTGTGACAGTAAGCTTGATGCTTCACCTTCTACCTCAGGGGCTAATGCTTCTGCTGCTTCCGTGCTCATTCTGCAGGCTCCTTGTCATTGATGTTTAATTCATCCGCTAACTTCTGCAGGTCACCTGAGTTGTTTAACACCTTCTCAAGAATGTCTTCCAACTCTTCAGAGCGATCTACTTTGGTCATTAGGTCGCGAAGCTTGTTTCGCGTTTCCATTAGCTTTCTGAGTGGTTCAACCTGGTTCACAACGGCAGCCGGTTCGAAATCGGCCATAGAGTTAAACTGAAGTTGAACGCTCATTTGACTGTCATCATTGGCAAGCTTGTTGTCTACCTTGAATGAAAGTTGAGGGTTCATTCGCTTCAGGACGTCGTCGAAGTTGTCTCGATCGATCTGGACAAATCTACGATCTTTAAGTGGCTTCAAAGAGTCAGTGTTTTGTCCTGCAAAATCTCCCATAACACCCACAACAAAAGGGAGCTCTTTTTTTACCGTCATACCTTCTGTTTCTACATCATATGTGATGTGAACCCGGGGTTTACGAACCCGGGATAATTTGCCGTGGATGCTGTTCATGGTGATCTCCTTTTCATTACGTTCCACGCGACTTCACAATGTTGAGTTTGAAGCCTAAGTTACGATTAGTTTTATTCGACAGGGATCCCTGTCAGTCTGAAATATCCGTTTCTTGCGTCGCCATCTGTAATCAACTCATTAAGTAATTCGGGAAGAGACATGTCGCTCCACCTTATTACCTGCTCGATTCCATAAGCCATTGGCGAATGTGGCTCTGTATTTTTAAAAAACTCAGCGACTTGTCGTAAGGTCATAATCGCTTGTTTGCGACTGGCTAGGGTATCGCTGGATACCGGGGCGTCAGCGCACGCCGACTCATTCACAAGTGCATGTTGATCGGTGTCTGACTCAGACAATATGTTTAATTTGTCGCCAGCAAGGTAAATAATACTATCCAACGCGTTTTGAAGACGCTTTTGGATTTGACTGGTTGGTTGCGGTGACTGACATGCACTATCCATAGCATCAGACAAACGTTTGAAGGCTAATAGGGCCTGCTCTATTGATGTCTTTGTACTGACAAAAAATGCCTGAGAAGAACTCTTGGCGCAGTCCATTACTTCGTCGAGGGAAGTAGCCCCTGCATCTAGTTTTGCGCGTTTTTTTTCTTCGTCCAGCCGATCAACTTCAAGCGCCTGCTCTACTTGCCACAATGAATACGGGCCATGCTCGCCTTCTTCGGTCAAGGGTATCGATGAAATGGGCATCAGTAACGCACCTTCCCCATCAATACCATTAAGGCCAGTAAGTGGCGCAACGCATGTCTCTACGCCATCTTCGTCAGGTAGCGGATAAATGCCTTCCCAAAATGTTTCTATTAGTATCGCTGCAACTTCAAAGCTTTTAGATAGTCCTGAGAACCCATGAATTCTGCAGCTAGCTTCAATTAACCAGGCTGATAACTCTAAATCTTTGGTTGAGGTATACAGTTGCTCAGGAACCTGATTGAGGATGGGCAACCACTCTTTGGCAAACGAAGAAAGATCTTCGCCATCCACTAACGCTTTGCGCTCGGCTGCACGAGCACGGTTTCTGATCTCTTTTAAAGAAAAATAGGGAGATTGTGGTGACGCATCTTGTCGCAGATCCGAACCGGTTTTAACTTCACCGTGGATTGGCGAACGTATAGCATCAAAATTGAATTCGACTTCTTCCATGAAATCCCTGTCAGAAATGGTTTGCGTCCAGCAACGGCGGAAAGACTATATGAGCTAACTACATGTTGCAACGGTTAATTAGCCAAAAGCGTCAAATATTGGAACTGTATCGTCATTTTTTTGACCATCACTTTCTACATTAGCCTTTGCTATGTCGACCAGGATGGTCGTTACGTTATCGGAAGCCCCTTTAACCAAAGCAGAATGAAGCAAAGCCAAACTTGCGTTGGTTAAACTTTCCGCGTCCATGCACCTGAGAATATCTTCATCCGATAGTTCCTTATTCAAACCGTCGCTGCAAAGAAGAAAACGATCCTCAGGAAGAACAATGCCTGACACCTGATCTAATCTCAGGTCTCGGCCTACACCAACCGCCCTTGTGATGACGTTAGAAAGTGGGTGGCTCTCGACTTCATCCAGCGCTAACGTGCCCTCGTCGACCATATCCATTACCTGGCTATGATCCCGAGACTTTTGAGACAATCTGCCCTGCCTGAGTACGTAGAAGCGGCTGTCGCCGGCCCACAGGCAATGAAACAATCCATTATCAATGAATAACAACGCTGCCGTAGACCCAACGGTACTGCCAGCCTGATAGCGTTGCCCATATTCATATATTCTAGCGTTTGCTTGCTGAATCGCAGCAGAGAGGAGATCTATGGAAAGGCGCCCTTTTGGGACTTGCTGTACAACTTCCAGCACCGTGTCCACCAACATTTGACTAGCCACGTCACCGGCGGAGTGCCCGCCCATTCCATCAGCAACCATCCATACGCCATACTCCGGCAGTTCTAAAAACGCATCTTCATTGTGAGTGCGAACTTTGCCTGGATGACTATTCCCATAGCTAACTAACTTAAACATTGAACGCTCGTTCATTAAAGCCACCCTCTTGACTGCCACTGTCCATCGAACATTGCCGAAAACTGGCTAAATTTTGGTAGCCCCTCTGTTACCATCAAGCAAGGCTCAACAAGCTCAGACCCCTCCGTCCACCACATACAGTAGAGGGAGTGACTGCCAGCAAGGTAGTCCGCGAGGACAGTCGCTGCATCCCCCTTATTTGGGTGACTTAGAAAATAGCCTTGTTGACGCTTTCTTTTTCCGTTTTTTTGAAGGCTGACAATGGCATCAAACTCCTCGGTGATCTGTTCATTGAGTTGCGAAAAATCCTGCCATGCGTCAAACGTCATATCCTCGCTCAACGCAGTTAATAGCTTTTTCGTTGTCGCCTGTACCCAATTTGAGTTCAACCAATAGCAAGGCGGCCTTCCTTCTACTTGGGCGACCACAGACAGAGGATAGTGTCTGCCAGCACCATCAACGCTTGGCATCATGGTACCTACAACAGCGTTGTCACCTAGCACACCGGCACTGAATGAAAAATGCCAAATGGGAGAAGACAGGTAGTATTCAAGCCAGTTTTCGTTGAGTTGCTCCCGGCTAACAGCCATTGCTGCTTGCAACCACTCATGAAAGTGCTGTGTGAAACCAAAAGGCAGCCCCGCGTGGACGAAGTCTCGCTGCAAGGGGTGCTTCCCGGTAAAGCCAAATCGGTTTAAAGCTGAATCGGACATCTGAATTTTCCCAGCTCTTTGTTCCAAAACGGGTGCTCTACGCTGCTTGGTATTAGCTCTACACCGAATGTATTGCCCTGCAGGGCGATATGAACAACTTTATCCTTTTTAGAATCAGGTCTGAGCTCTGCAGCCTGGTCTAGTAAGCGGAACCAGCCCCAATCCCCTTCATAAGTATCTGTGACTGATCTGCCCACCCTTGGGGGAACAAACATAATTCTGGTTTCATGAGCGGAGCCGTTACCAGGCCAGGTGAATTGCGTAACGCGCTCTGGGCCATGGCGATAGGAGAGCACCTGGCCGTCTAATTCCAACATGAAATGACTGATGGTCTCATCCAGGAACTCCGGTTTAAGCCCAAACTCTACTTTTGGAACCTTAGAGCCGGGCTCAAAGAATGCATTCCTAATTCGTCTTGCTCTCTGGAATGTCGCAAGTGTCGAGGCCTTAACGCCGATATTTTTCTCGAACTGCCACTTAACTTTGGAGGTATCGACAAAAGGTGCCAGATATTTATTAAAAAAACTGTCCAGCGTACCGCCGTAGCCGAAAAAGCGACCAAAGTCTTTAAGTGTCACTTCTCTATCGCTTTGCTGGTTAATGGGGTAACGCCCTTCGATCGCTGAGCGGTATTGAGCTAAAACCTGGTCACGCCAAATATCATTGAGGTGGGCGCGAGCCCCCTGCTGAGCCAGCACCTTAGTTTTACGCGATACTCCGCCCAACCAATTATTAAATGGCGGCGGTACAGAGGTAACAACGCGTCGCATTGCTGCTGATAACGCATTTTGTTTTTCGCCCCCCAATTGGCTTAAATAAGCCGTTTTAGCGTTATTGCCCGGCTCTGTTAATCTCTCAAGGTAACGTTTTAGCTGTTTAACCGGAGGTTGGATTTTCTCGACATCCTCTTCGGTTAGCTTAACAATCGCCTCAAAATGCTCCTCCACCTGCCAGCCGGGTAGCTTCATATCAATATTCGGCATCTCGTCGGGAAGGTACCGGCTAAGACGACTTTTGTGACGCGTCGCTCCCTCTTTCAGAACTTTACCCGCAACTTCTGTCGCCGCCTCTCCAGCTTCTCCACCTGGCATCCTGGTAAGATTTAACTCTGCTTTTGACGCAAGCATGATATTGGTCATCGGCTGTTCTGGCCCGGCCAAAACTTTGGCTAACTGCAGGCCTTGCTCGGCATTAACGAACGGTTTTAACTCAACATCATCAAGCAGCTCTTCCCAATGAAAGATGTAATCCTGGAAGTATTTGTTGCTAACCTCTTTAGCAATTCTTTCTTGTGCTTTCGCCCCCAATTCACCTAAATCATCACCATACACCCAACTGTCTTCCATCAAACGCTTGACGATGCGTTCGTTCTCTAACCGAAAAAGCGTATGGAATCCGCTATAGGTATACAAACCGGGGATCCCCTGATTAAGTGGTTTGCCACTCTTGCGCTGGAAAACCCTAAGGCTATCGGTCCCCAAAACTTCAGTTAGTCTGAAGTCTGGAACATGACTTGGGATAAACTCAGTTTTTAGTCGCTGATATGCGCGCTCAGACAAGGGCAACTTTGCCAACACACTTCTTGCTTCATCAACGACTGACTCATCGTAGAAACTGCTAGGCACCCCGAGCTTGAGCAAGCCTTCTACATGCCTGTGAATGGCAACTCTTAGCCCTTGATTAATTTTGCCTGGCAGTTTTCTTTCAAAGTAAAGCTGAAACCATCCAACGACCTGCTCTTTATCCATTTTTGTTGGGTCAAAAAACATTAAGTAGGTCTTCAGGGTTTCATAGGTATATTCCATATGCTCGGGGTTATTCGCCATTTCACCCGCAAGGGAGTCCAGCAGATAAGGGGCAAGGTAGCCTTGCAGCGCACGATGATACGCGCTCACTGAAGGTTGTTTGAGTTTGTCCCCTTGGTAAAGGCCCATGCCATTGATCCCAGAATTGTCCAGGCCATTGCCAAACTCACCCGCGGGTAACTCAGCCAACGCAGTTAAAGCATGCCCTAAGGTAACGATGTCAACTTTGTCATCCAACTCACCGTTTGTAATAGAGTTGAATCGCTTAACAGCGTCTGCACTTTCAGCGACGAGAAATGTGTTCCACTGGTAACTTGAAAACCATAGTGCACTGAAAAGTAAAACCGTACAGACACCGCACGCAATTGCAGCTCTGTGGTACCACTTTTGCCTATTCAGGTGTTTAAGATCTGTTGCTGCAAGACTTTGCTCTTTAAAAACAATCTGGTGCAACAAGCCATGAATGAAGTAGCTCTTTTGACTGGCAGCCTTATGTTTTAATGGTACCTGACCCAAACCCAGCCCTGGATTTTGTGTGGCCATGACTCGATCAATAGGTACGCCTTCCTGCGTTGCACTCGCCATATAGATACCGCGGATCATGGGCGGCTCTTCGAAAGCGTTCTTAGCAAAGATCTCTTTTAGGAAATCATCTGCAGCTGCCTGCAACATCCGCAACTGTTTTGGAAACTCATATATCAGCGCGCGAGTATCAGTGTTGTGTTCCTGCTGTAATCGCACAGGGACGAGGCGCTCGAGTCTCGCCAGTAAGTGGTGAAACTCCCGGTTGAACGTGCTGACCACACCGCCTTCCATGGATTCATCTTCATGACTAAACGTTACGCCTAGTAGCTCTTTGCGCTGTTCATTATCCAAGTCTGAGAAATACTCGCTGAAACCAGCAACAAGGTCTGCCTTGGTCAACATTACATAGACAGGGAAACGCAGGCCTAATTGGTTTTGTAACTCAAGAAGTCGATGTTTTATCGCCCTTGCGTGCAGATGTCGTTCTGTTTTGGTCTGGTTTAACAACTCAGGCATGCTGATCGCGATCACAGCGCCATTGATAGGGCGCTTTGAGCGAAATTTTTTAAGCAATCCAAGAAAACCGAGCCATGCTTTGGAATCTCTGCTTTCATTACTCTGTTGAGTGGTATATCGCCCTGCCGTATCGATTAAAACAGCATGGTCGGTAAACCACCAATCACAATTCCGCGTTCCGCCAATGCCAGATAAGGCATCACTGCCGAGTTTATCTTTTAAAGGAAAGGACAACCCTGAGTTAACCAGTGCAGTGGTTTTGCCTGAGCCCGGTGGCCCAATTAAGACATACCAAGGTAGTTGGTATACGCCTCGCCCCTTAGCGAGCTTTGCAGACTTTAAAACCTCCAATGCTTCCAGGATACGTTGTTTTAATATGCCAATCTCTTCACTGGTCGCTTGGTCATCAACATCGGTATCCGACAACAGCTCTTGTACCGCAGCATCATTATGTCTTCTTGTCCGCGCTTCACTGCTTACATTTATACCGCCCCAGATCAAAGTCATGACCAGGATCAGAATTAGCCTGGCTACTGCTCCCTCTAGTGGGACCGAGCCTGCGATACCGATTAGTGGACCACCAAACCAAACAATGAGTGACAACGCGACAAGGCCGATGAGGGTTGCAGCCCACCTCGACTTAAGCGCATTTACAGCTTTTTTTGTAGCATCTTTGAACGACATTTTGCTTCCCTGCACTATCGATACAATAAATCAATTTCAACTCGACGATTTTTGGCCCTACCCTGTGCCGTCGAGTTGTCGAACTTAGGCTCTGCCTCTCCGCGTCCTTCTGGCCATAACTTGCCTTCCAGGTCTGCACTGTAGGAAAGTATGTTGGCAACGGCGGTAGCTCTTGCCAGTGACAGGTGCCAGTTAGAGGGGTATTTGGACGTAAAAATCGGCTGATTGTCTGTGTGCCCGGTGATCAGTATGCGGGTTTTAACACCTTCTATGGTTCTGGCCATCTTACCCAGGATCGGTAAAACGCCCTCTTTTATATCAGCACTACCAGAATCAAACAGTTGCGCAGATTCAATAACAATACGTAGTCTGTCAGGCATAGACTCTACACTCAAAATCCCCCGCTCTACTTCTGTTTGCAGAAACTGCTCTACTTGAAGGTATTTGTTGAAAGGCGTAGTTACTTCAGCTGCGCTATCACTCCATGAGACAAGGTTCGTCAGCCGGCCAATTTGCTCAGAGGTAGTTCTAGATAGTGAGTAGTTAAACCCCAAATATATAAACAGTAGCACCATGGCAAGCAGCGAGCAGATCACCCACAGAGGGAAATCATGTTCGGTTAAATCTGCGTGCACAACCTTATCTCGCCAACTCAAGTCATTTAACCTGGCAGGCTCATCAACCAGGCTATTCAGCGCATCAAATACTCTAGCCCGGTACTCATCCAGTTGCTGTTGACCTCTGGTTTCAAGCCTCATCTTGCCAGTAAAACCTAACGACAAACACAGGTACTGAAGGCCCAATAGCTGACAATATTTGTGTGGTTCCGAAATGGAACGGTCCAGAAGCGTGAAAAAGTGTTCGCCACCCAGAGTCTCTGCGTGAAAAATGGAGAGCAGGCTCTTCGAGGACCATGTAGAGTTCCCGCCCCATGGCGTATTGAGCACGGTCTCATCGACAAACGCGCAAATGGAGTAGCCTGCAGACTCCACCAACTCAGACACTACGCCATGCCGCTTAAGCTCAGATTGAAATTCATTCACCATGTCCACAACGGCTCGCTGCAAACCAGGAACATCTGTATGAGTGCCGGTGCAACGCACTTGCGTCGCGAGCGTCAAAAGCGGCCCGGCAGCGTCGACAATCTTGTTTTCCCCCAGTCCCGGAATTCTGACTGCTGTAAACACCGGCGTTGACTCACTCTTTAAAACAGTACTGTCTACTGATACTGGAGTTGGTTTAGGCGCGATCATGCCTTGATTTAAGCGTCGCCCTCCGGGCGTGGGCTTAATAATGGTCGCTTCTGCCATTGTCATCATCCTTGATAGAGTTTTGTGCTGCCTAATCAGCAATTGACCATAGTTGTATATCGAGCTCGGGGAAATCACCAGATAAGTGAATTGCTATCCCACCGCTCGCGCTTAACTTAGGCCAATAGTTGTTTGACTTATCCAGTTCGAAATAGTGGTAGCCTGCGTGATAAGGAACCTGCCTTGGTGCCACGGGCAACACTGAGGCACCGATGCCGGGCAGTTGGTTATTTATCAAGTCACGAATGTGTTCCACTGGACCAATTTTTAACTGCATTGGTAGCTGTTTTCGGAGTGTTTCGCTATCTACATCAGCTTTTACTGCCAATACGAAAGCACTGTGCCTCAGCATCGACTTATCAGGTATCGATGCTGCATGGATACCAAACTTGGTCTTTTCTAAACTTAGATTTACTGCCGTCTGCTCGAACACCGTGCTCAATGTCTGGCTCAGAAGTACTTCTAAATCACCAAACAACGAACCCAAATCATCGTGTTTATATTTGCTAAATTCAGGGCTTCGTTTTTGATCGGTGTAATAAGTCGCCAGTTCACCGGCAAGTTCCATTAGCGCCAGCGCTAATTCTTGAGGATGGTAAGATTCAAGCTCTCTAATGCCCCTCAATAGAGGTTCAGACTTGTTTATCAGTTGAAGTACTAAAAAGTCGACAATGGTGCTTGAGCCTGCCTGTCCCTGTTTGAGTCTCTCAGCGATGGCGTCGCCTCGCTGATGCAACATAGCGATGATCTCATCCAGCATTCTGGATAGGTTGCAAGAGGCTTTATAGTTAAGACATGGGGGTATATAGGTATCATCAAGAAT
This sequence comes from Corallincola platygyrae, assembly GCF_039544265.1. Lineage (NCBI taxonomy): Bacteria > Pseudomonadati > Pseudomonadota > Gammaproteobacteria > Alteromonadales > Psychromonadaceae > Corallincola > Corallincola platygyrae. Next base: position 208,237 of record NZ_BAABLI010000014.1, read on the forward strand.
CAATTTCCCCTCTTCCGACACTTCCAGGATCTTCGCAATAGGCATCGCAACGTACCCGGCGAGGTCCTCTCCTTCGAGCTTCAATTCACAGCTTAAGCCTGCTAACTGAAGTATTTCGTTTGCCTCAATCCCGATAGATATATCTGTTACCTGGTGGTCTTTAAAATGAAATCGCGTGACCGCTTTCTCGTCCTCTGAGGAAATTGTTTTTGCATGTGTCAGGTCACTGGCGGCAGCGAGATAAACCTTTTTATCACGTACTACCCTGTTAACCTTGATGGGACTAGGCAGTATTTCAGCCGATGGTGCGACTAGGATTAGCCCATCCGGTAAAACTGCATCTATCTCGGTCAATCCAAACTGGCTTTCCAGCAGTGCAGCAGGATCTACAGCGAGTTTCCTTATTCCCCAACAGTTTGGAGCGATAGACTTAATTCCCTGCCTTGACTGATAGGTCAAGTACCTTTCTTGTTGTTGAAAATGTTGAGGGTGCAGGAACATCCCCTCTGTCCATGCCACTTTACAGAAGTCGCTCATCAATTCTTTCCAATGAAAAAGTACAACGCTTAGCGCTGGTATACCGCTAAAGCTTCAACATAAATGTCCACGTCGTCGTATCCCCTTCTATCGATCTCAATCACCTCACGCCAGCGAGCGTTCTCTATGTCTCGATAGGCTACCAAGAGCCCCGCATACCGAACATTAGGGTTAATCTTCATTTTGAACTCGACATGTTCTCCCGGTTCGAACTCGAACTCGTCTTTTACCAGCAGGTCGGGACCGAGTACTGCGTCAGCATCGTCGTAAAGACTGAAAAAGTCCTGGCTATCAAAGACCGTGCGCGAACTGAGCTCATACACTTTGACTACGACCGGAGAAGGTCTTCCATTTCGATCCGGGTTTACATCTTCAGCAACATGGAAATTGAGATAGGTGTAGGGATCCACCACAGCGTTAACAGCAGAACATCCGCTCAACACTGCTAGAGATAGAATTAATAGGCTGGTTTTAAACATGATTAACTTGCATCCTTTGCTTCCTGCTGCGCAATGCTTGATTCATAGGCTTTAACAAAGTCGTCCATAAAAACAGACGCGCCTTCCTGCTGTAACTGCTGTTTAAGATTTTGATACTCACTCAAATACGCTCGCCAGTGTTTGGCCGCGGCATGAGATGGCAGCATTTTTTCCGCCCATGCACTGTTACCGAAGCGCCCAGAAATTCCATTGGGGTCGAGGTGTTGCATCAATCCAAGCATGGCACCATTGATACTTTCAAACAGCGCCGTTTCATGCTGTTCAATGTCTTTAAATGATTGCTTTATCGCCTGCTCGTGACTGAGGTAACCGCTGCTTTGGCGGCCAACCAGGTTGTGGATCGCATCTTCGTAGGTAGCTGAGAATTTGAGTGGATTGTTTTCGCTGAATCCAAACAGTGTTTGGTTTGCTCTCACCTGCTGCTTGAACAGGGAGCGACCATGCATGGTTTTCATAAGACCAACGAGAAGTAAATTGAATACCTCGCCAAGTTGACGACACCAATACTCAGCGTCTTCAGGATCTTTTGGCACCATGTTTGGCGTGATTTGCGCTCCATTTAGAAAAGCAGAAAAATGATTAGCTTGATGGCCTTGGTTTTGGCTATGCGTATCTGATGAATGTGCTGGTTTATTCGATTCTGCAGAATCTTTAGTAGCTGGGACCTCACCAATTATCAGCTTTTCCCAATCTGCAGCCTCTGTAGGCTTAATCTCATCTAAAGGCTTGGTAGCAGGCAACTGAATGGCATCAGTCCCCAAAACCTCTAACGTCTCAGCGGCAGCAGATGGCCCGATGGCGGAACTGGGTTTCGGTGTGATAGCGGGCTTTGACGCGAGGTTTTCTTCAAAATCGGTTGTGTGAAAACCAAATTCCTTCGCAGACGCCTGGCTAACCTTGCTCTGGGGATCTTTTTCTGCAACTTTCACCGCGTCAGATGTGAGCTTAACCTCAATTTCATAATCACCCAGCGTCAGCAAGTCTCCATCTACCAGCGTATGTGAATTGTTTCTGCCTAGCGCCTCAATATCCCGGTTTATGAACAAACCATTAGTGGATATGTCGGTAACAACAAAACCCTCTTTAAATGAGGAAACCACCGCATGGCGACCTGACAACACTCTTTCGGGATCGGGTAGATGCCAGTCACACTCATCAGCGCGACCGATGACAAGGTCACTCTGTGCGGTGATAAGAGACAACTGCTTACTTGTCTCCTGGCCGGCAGTAAATCGATGGTAGCTAACTACTGATAACGTCAGTTCCATGTCGTATCTCTTCGTTCCATGAAGGTATTCGTAATTTATTGAATTCGAAGCAATCAGGTTGTTTCGAGTGCACAAGGCTAATGAGCATTAGATTAGATGTCAATTGTTTGACACCTATTTTTGCCGGGTGTCATATTGTTGTCTTTTCGTGTTGTGTTATCGCGTTAGTTAATTTAGAGTTTCGCGCTCCAAGGACGGCAAAACATTTTATTCGCTAACGAGAACAGACATGGAAAGTCAGCACAACAAAGCCCCAGCTGCAAAGGCCGATGAAAACAAGGCGGCAAGGAGCGCAAGTACCACTGGTTCCTCGCAGGATTGCACACTCATAAAGAGCGGTTCTTCCTTAGGCAACGGAGCACAGCCTATAACCGCACCATCGCCCCCCCAGGAGGGCTTGATAGGACAACTCTTTAATGGTCGCTATCGAATAGAGTCTTTAATTGGCACCGGAGGCATGAGCACCGTCTACAAAGCGGTAGATACGCTTGCGGAACAGGCTGGTATCGAAGAGCCCTATGTTGCCATTAAGTTACTTCAACCCAAACTTGCCAATCAAGCAGAAGCCAGAGAAGCCCTGATATCTGAAGCAAGAAAAACACAACAGCTTAGCCACCCTAACATCATCCGAATTTATGAATTTGGCTTTGAAAGTGGCAAGTGCTTTATTGTGATGGAATGGCTTGATGGCGAGACACTGGAGCAGGTGATCAGCCGGTCGCGTCCTACCGGCCTACCTTACAAAAAGCTCAAAGGTCTGTTAACCCAGTTAATCGATGGCCTTGACTACGCCCATAAGCAAGGGGTTATCCACGCAGACCTAAAACCAGCCAACATAATGCTTACACGTCAGGGCCAAATTAAGATATTTGATTTTGGCGTGGCACAGGCGATCAAAGAACTTAATGACAAGTTCGCGGTAGTTACCACGCAACCTAAAGAACAGTTAACTGGATACACGCCAACCTATGCTTCGCTTAACCAAATCACTGGCGGCAGTCCTCGCGCTAATGACGACGCGTTTTCATTTTGCCAGATAGCCTACGAGCTGGCCTGCAGCAAACACCCATTTGACCGACAGCCCGCTGACGTTGCCAAAAAGAAACAATTAGTGGCACGAAAACCAGGCAGCATGCCATGGTGGCAGTGGCTGTTGTTAAAGCGCGGACTGGCATTGGATAGCAGTGCGGATTTTTCATGGAGTGGCATGCGCAAACGACTTAACAAAAGGTTAGCTCCTGCGCTTTTAACGTTGACGATTGGATGCGTCGTTGCCCTGTTCGCTGCACAATACATTAATGGTATTCATCACGAAAATACGCTTCTTAACACCCACCTAGAACAGATGAAAGCCCGACAGCTATCACATCAGGAGATGATGCACCTCGATGCTAAATCACTGATCCAATTACTGCCCTCTATCCCAGAACATGAACACCTTTTACTTAATGGTCTGCTAAGGATTCATCAGACTTCCGTACTTAGGTTCTACGAGGGTCGAATTGATAGCATTCTCAATAATCGCTCAGCTACCTACCCCGATTACTACGCGATCGAAGCAGAGCTAAATGCTGCTAAGAATCTGTACCCAGATTCAAATGTTCTAAGTCGATTGGATGTCGATCTTCTGCAGCGCTGGCGGGGAACCGTAGAGGTGTTAGACCAGCGACTAAATGAGCTTCTTGAAAAGGGTCTTTATCAAACGGATGAAGAAACGTCAGAACTCTTCGAGCTACTTAACGAATTAACCCTAATCAAACACGACTATCGCCCTCTCCCGACCATTGCAGCGGAAAACCTGTTTAAGAAGCGTTTCAATGATGCGCTTAAAAATCACAAAGTTGGTGATCTGAAACAACTGATCTCAGTGGGCGAAAAAGTGTTTAAGGACAGCGACGAACTTTCCACCCTTATTGCTCAAGGAGAGTTACTTAAAAATGCCGTTGCCGATGTTGCACACTACCAACACCAGATAGGACTCGGCAATGATCCAAGTTACCCTTATGAATCCGCCCAGGTCTTCTATCAGTCTGCATTTGATGGGTTTCATAACCGATTGCAAAGGGCTGATACGGTCAAAAAAATGGACAGAATCAACAAAGAAGTTGACGCATTGGCAAACGATTTACCTGGCGATTTTTCACCATTGCTAGATATCCGGCGCTCACTGGCTAATCGCTATCTCAGCTTTTCAAAATCATTCCTGAAACAACGTAAGGTACGCTCGGCTCAACGCCAAATGGAAAAAGCGGACAAACTCTTCGCATTGATGGACACAGCACATGCGAAGATCTAACTGATTTGCACTCTGGCTTAGCGAATACCATTTCGGTGTTCGCTTTTTTTTTGGTGCTAACGTGCTAGGCTTTAACAAAATCAGCAGTTGGTCGGACCAGTATGCACCCCATAACAATAACAACAGAGAATCAGATAGCGACAGTTACCTTAAACCGCCCAGAGAAGCGAAACGCGCTTAGCTTAGAGATGTTTGAAGCGATTGTTAGCGCACAACGACAACTGAAGAAATCAAAGCAGCTTAGGGCAATCATCATACGTGGAGCAGGCGAAGACTTTTGTTCTGGGTTAGATGTTAAATCGGTACTTTCCAGCCAAAAAACCGGATTTAAGCTTCTCTGGAAGTGGTTACCCTGGCAAGCAAACTTAGCGCAAAAAGTCAGCGTAGGCTGGCGAGAGATTCCAGTACCTGTGGTAGCAGCGATACATGGAAGATGCTGGGGTGGCGGATTACAGATTGCATTAGGCTGCGACTTCCGGATCGCCACTCCTGATGCTGACCTGTCGATAATGGAAGGAAAATGGGGATTGATTCCGGACATGGGTGGCACCACTGCGTTGCGTGAAATCATGCCAAGAGATCAGGCCATGTTATGGGCAATGAGCGCTAACACCTTCAATGCTGAACAGGCCAAAGAATGTGGCGTTTTGACCATGATTTCATCAGATGTCGACGCTGCTGCCAAAGACATTTTAAGCGGGATGCTACCCAGATCTCCCGACGCAATTGCCGCTGTCAAAAAGCTCTATTCAAAACACTGGTTGGCGAGCATTGGTAAACTGCTTTGCCTGGAAAGCTGGTATCAGTGGCGAATTCTTTTAGGAAAGAACCAGCGCATCGCCGTTGCTAAACAACAAGGCAAGGACCGCACTTATCAGGCCCCAATGCGCTGGTAGTGTTTTGTCTAACTAAGCCGTTTCATCCCCCGGGACCTTTGAATCGGCTTTCACATCAACGGCGACGGGCAATGCAGTTGGATACAGATGTACATCCCGCTGCGGGAATGGAATGCAAATGCCCTCTTCGTCAAACCGCTGTTTAATCTGCTTGGTCAGATCCCATAGGACATCCCAATAAAACTCTGTTTTCACCCATGGTCTTACCCAAAAGTCGACTGATGACTCTCCTAGATTAGCAACCTTAATGACAGGTTCAGGGCGTTTTAATACATTAGGGTGAGACGTAACTACATCATGAATCACCCGCTCTGCATGGTCCAGGTCATCTGAGTAGCTAATGCCAAACACCATATCGACCCTGCGTAGCTTCTCAGCAGTAATGTTGGTTATCACATCGTTCCAAATCATGTTGTTGGGAACGACGACCCTTTGGTTATCAATCGTTTGAATAGTGGCACTCACAAGGCTGAGCTTTTTGACATTTCCTTGCACACCTCCGGCAATGACCATGTCACCTACATCGAACGGGCGATAAATAAGTATCATCATGCCTGAAGCAAAGTTTGATAATGTACCCTGTAACGCGAAGCCGATAACGATACCTGCAACACCAAAGCCCGCGAGTAATGGGGCGAGCTGCACCCCGATCTGACTGAGGCCAATCATCACACCGATAAAAAACACTATCTTACCGGCCATGGATATAAAGAAGTCTTTTAGTAGTTGGCTGAGATTCAACTTGGAGTTGTTAACTGCTTTTTCAGCAACCTTTCTCACTACGTTCGAAAGCAGGTGGAAAACAAACAAAATTGCGAAAAAGACAATGAGCTTTACTGTAAAACTAATCGAGTTTTCGCCAAACCACTCGGTCGCTGTTTCGGTCCAGGATTCCAGTAGTCTGGTGATGACCTTAACCTCGAAGATATCTTCGCTGACAGCACCCGTACTGGTAATTAACACCTCTTTGAAATAATCCGCGTTTGTTTCCAACGCGTCCAACGTCGCCACAGTGCCTTCCAGCGCCTGCGTACAGGTTGTACGTTTAATACTTAGGCGGCGTAAGGCTAAGTCGATATCTTCTTTTTCAGAAGCCGTTGCATTTGGTTTCTCTTTGACAAGCACGCCAATACGCTCATTGGCAAAATTAAGCAGCAGACTAAGCTCTTTACCGCGTCGAATGACCTCACCACTTAACTTTTCTTTAAGATGTTTTGTATCGACACCCAGCTGTGTCATCCACTTGATAAGGTCCAGCTTTAAAAGGTTGAGTTGACTGAGAGAACCTTCGACATGGCCTATGGCAAGTTCATGTTTTAAAGCGGGTTCACCATCCAAGCCCTCAAACTCTCCTCGCATGGTGAAAAGGGCCTTAGAGCGTTCAGCATAGGCTTGCTCTGCAAAGCGGTATTGCTCTAATAGTTTTTGCTTTAGTTTCTCTTTTGAATCCGCACTGACATAGTCCGGGTTAGCGCTCAGCTCATCTAACAGTGAAGAAATCGTCTCTGACTGCTTTTCTAATAACGTTTTTATCTGCAGCTTTTGGAGTAGCTCTTGCTCTCCCCTGAGCCCTTCATGAGACGCGATAAGCCGCTCTATTTGATTGGAAACATCCAATAACTCATCAGTAGCTTGCTTTCCTTCTTGAGCAAAGCAGGCATTGCCTATGAACAAGTATGCTAAGAAAAAGATTGTTGCACAGCGTCTATGTAAGGCCGTTCGTCCTATTCTCATTTCTATTTCCCATTAAAGAAGAGCCACTTACAAAGGTCAGAATAGTATTAGTTTTTGAAAGTGAAAATTAAAAGCCCCGATACGGCTTACAAATCGTTACTAAATGAGGCTCGCATTTGCTGAGTTTTGCGACGAAGCTGGTAGCAACGAAACGGAGTGAACCAATGAAAAACATGTTTATCAGTCTCACGGGCGGCTTTTTACTGATCGTTGGCATTGTGTGCTTGCTCACCCCGTTACCAGGCGCGTTGTTTATTGTTTTTGGCTTAGCGCTGCTCAGCATCAATCATCTTTGGGCACGTGTTTGGTTGAAACGAAGTCAGGATTGGATGAGCAAGGCGGCCAGGGCCATCGACAAGAAGCGGATCCAAAAAAAGCTGTATCGCTAAGTCAGAAACAATACACGCTTAGGACTCAATATCTCAGCTCCCTTTACTGCTAAGCGTACACGCATCACAATACAAAGTACCAATTTGACAGTGCTTTGAAAAAATGGGAAATAAACTTAATAGCTTCGCCGATCTAGCTGCTTTAACAGGCCGAGACCTACTGCCCGAGCAGGAAACCAGTTCCGATGATGAAAACCTGGTTTACAGTACAGACCGTGGGCGCATTTCTAACAAGAAGAGTACTGACGCCAATAAAGTGCTGGGTGACGGCAACGTTCGAGTGAGTCGCACCAGTAAAGGCCGTGGCGGCAAGACTGTCACTCTTGTCACGGGTTTACCCCTGAATCAGACAGAACTAACCGCTCTTCTGAAAAAACTGAAAAAACAGTTAGGCTGCGGTGGCGCAGTAAAGAATGACCAGCTTGAGTTTCAAGGTGACAGAAGAGACGCTTTGCTCAAACATCTCTCATCCGCCGGATACGAAGCCAAGCTCAGTGGCGGTTAGTATGAAAAAATTCCTTTACCTCATGTTGTTTGTTGTTGCCCTCGCCTGTTCAGGTCCTTTTATTATTAAAGGGCCTGACGGCAAGCCGCTGATGACAACTAAAACTATCATGCCAGACGATCACAGTACCGTGTGGGTTTACTGGAAGAACAAACTGGTTCTCTCATACAAAATGCTCTTAAGGCAAGGCAAGTCTTCTATGGGCATTGAAGAACCTGTACCTGCCGTCTATAAATGGCAGGACGAAAATGGCGTGTGGCATTATGGTGATAACCTTGCCGCCAAAGAAGTAGCAAACCCGAATGAAGTGACGCTCAGCGAGGGGCAGATAATTAATATTGATACCCCCATCAACAAGCAGGATGACAAAGCTAAGCAAGGTGGGACGGTAAGACTTCAACAAAGCGTCGATACGCTCAAGGAACCACTGGAAAAGGCTGAAAAAGCTAAACAGGCATTGGAAGACCGTAGTGAAGAGTTAGAAAAGTTGTAAATCAGTTGTCACATAACAGTTAAACCTGATTTATAATACCGCCAAGCCAAGGGGTGTTCCCAATTCAGGGAACTGAGATACCAAACCAAGGTAAACCCTTAGAACCTGATCCGGCTGGTACCGGCGTAGGAATGGCAATAGCAACGTTACCAGCCTTTTAGCACTTTAATTCGGCGGTAACTTTTATATGCTTCGTCCTTATGCCCTTACCCCTCTATCTCTTGCTATCAGCGCTATTCTCGCTTCCCACTCGGTATATGCTGAAACCCCAGAACCGGAAATCGAACGCATTCAGGTAACCGCAGATTTCAGGCCGCAATCATTATTCACCGTGCCCGCAAGCGTTACCGTAATTGACTCTCAGCAAATCAAGGATGAGTCCAGCCGCCATTTCGAGGATATTCTTGGCGCGATCCCAAATCTCAACTGGGCTGGCGGTAGTTCAAGGCCCAAGTATTTTCAGATCCGTGGCGTTGGGGAACAAGAAGAGTATCAAGGAGCACCAAACAGTTCCGTTGGTTTTGTTATAGACGACATAGACCTCTCAGGTTTAGGTTTAACCTCCAGTTTGTTCGATATAGAGCAGATTGAAGTTCTCAGAGGGCCGCAAGGTACAAGGTTTGGCGCCAACGCATTGGCAGGCATGATCTATATGCAAAGTGCAGCGCCTACAGAGACTGCAGAGTTCGGTACAGAAGTGTCAGTCGGCGAAGACAGTTTGACTCAATATGCTGGGTATGCATCGGGGCCGGTCAACGAGCAAGGAACGCTTAGGTACAGGGTATCGCTTCAACAGCACAACCAGGATGGGTTCAGAGACAACGATTTTCTTGGCACAGACGACACCAACGAGCGTGACGAGATGACACTGCGCTCGAAGTGGCACTGGGATGCGTCAGATGACCTGCAGGTACAACTTGCGCTGCTCTATGCAAACTTTGATAACGGTTACGACGCATGGACACTCGACAATAACGGATTTGATACCTTAACGGACCAACCGGGTGAAGATAGCCAGGAAACAACCGGCGGATCTCTAAAACTAAATTGGCGCATCAATAGTTATGTTGATCTGGTATCAATAACCAGCGCAGCGCATACAAATCATACCCACGCTTATGATGGAGACTGGGCAAATCCAGGTTACTGGCAAGCGCTGAGTTGCACAGACTATTACGATGAAAACGGCAATGGCGACTTCGCCGACCAGATACCGTGCCAATACGACTACCTGTGGGACAAAGATGCAGAGCGAGACACGCTTACCCAGGAAGTTCGTTTTCTTTCGACAGAAAACTCGAGAATATTCAATAAGTCAACTGACTGGCTTATCGGCCTGTATATACAGGATTTAGATGAAAGTAATGACCTTGAGAGCTTCTATAACGGTTGGCCAGATCAATTCCTGTCCAGTAATTACGAAGCGACTAACCTCGCCGGCTTTGCGCAGCTCGACAGTGAATTAACGGAAACAACTTCGCTATCTGTTGGCGTCAGGGTTGAACAGAGAGACGCGGAATATTCTGACGACGCGGGAGACAGTTTTGACCCTGAAGAAACAATGTGGGGCGGGCATATCTCGCTTCACTACAGCGTTTCCAGTTATTGGAGTTCCTACCTTAAGTTGGCTCGTGGCTATAAAGCAGGCGGCTTCAATATGGGGCTCCCATCAGACTTTAATCAGTACCGTGAGTTCGACAACGAAACCTTAGACAATCTTGAAATAGGGTTGAACGGTTATCTACCTGACTACCAGATCGCGTTGAATGCTGCGGTGTTCTATATGAAACGTGACGACCAGCAAGTCGAAGCTTCGATTCAGGATCCTGATAATCCTCAACGTTTCTTCCTTTACACTGCTAACGCAACCAGTTCAGACAGCTATGGCCTAGAGTTGGATGCTAACTGGCAAGCGACCAGTAATTTGGTGGTATATGGCACACTTGGCCTGCTAGATACCGAGTTCGACGATTATACCGTTGATCAAATCGATGGCTCTCAACTGGATTTGACTGGTCGTTCGTTGGCCCACGCACCTAATTACCAGTTTAGTTTCGGCACGACATGGCGCGGCGATAGTGGTTTTTTTGTTAACCTGAACGTAAGAGGCAGCGATGGCTTTTACTATTCCGACAGCCACGACCAGAAAGCTGACAGCTATGAACTGCTCAACGCCAGCATTGGTTACGAAGAAGCCAACTGGGCGCTTTATGCTTGGGGTAAAAACCTAACAGATGAAGAGTATGGTGTGAGAGGATTCTATTTTGGTAATGAACCAAACCTTGATTGGGCACCAAAGTTGTATGAGCGTTACGGCGATCCGCAACAGTTCGGCGTAACCTTCCGCTACAACTACTTTTAGTCACAAAGGTAAAAGATGAAAACAGCCGCAGAAATTAGCTTGTACCCGCTAAATGACAACTATTTGGAAATCATTCACTGGTTCATACAACGCCTGGATAGCTATTCTGAGATCGAACGGCTCACAAACGGCATGAGCACCCAACTTCAAGGCGACCATGATGCCATCTTTGACCTTTTGAAAGTTGAGATCGCTGCAGCCAATGAAAAATGGGGGCGCGGCGTCTTTGTGTGTAAGTTCATTCCTGGCGGCGTTAATCTCGCACACACGGAATAGCCTGGGTCTGTTGACCTTTGCTGTCTGTTTTTGCAGCAATATGTTGGCGATTTTGGCGAGGCAGAGGCTGTGAAGTCGAATGGCCCCAATAAAGTGCCGGCAACGAAGCGTAAATCACCAACAATTGCTGCCCTTCTTTTGAGGGAAATAGGGTTCGTTGAACCACGTTATGAGCTGCGTCATTCGCTACTTACTTAGATCGTCTTGCTCAGAACGTGTTTCATTCGAACAAAATCCATAGATAAAAGGTCAACCGACCCTAATGAACGAGCAGTCCCTTTTCTCTGACATACAGATTCAGTTTCACGCCTTAGTAGGATGGGAACTGGTAGCAGTGCTTCTGGCAATTGCCTACCTGGTTTTGGCCATGAAGCGTAGCCTCTGGTGCTGGCCTGCAGCCTTTTTCAGCACGCTCATTTACACCATGCTGTTCTGGCATGTTGCGCTGCTAATGGAATCAGCACTCAACGTTTATTACATGGCAATGGCGGGTTACGGGCTCTGGATGTGGCAAAGAGATAAAGCAGATGATGGAGAGGTGCACGTAACGCGGTGGCCAATCCATCACCACCTGATTGCAGTCTTTCTCTTGTCACTGGTAGCTGTAGGCACCGGTTGGTTGATGGACAATTATTCAAGCGCTGATTTTGCTTACTTAGATGCGGCAACGACAACATTCGCCGTGTTTACCACCTACCTCGTAGCAGCGAAAGTGCTCGAAAACTGGCTCTACTGGATCGTAATTGATGCTGTTTCCATCTATCTCTATTCAGAAAAAGGGTTGTATCTGACGGCTTTGCTGTTCGTGTTTTACGTAGTCCTAGCGGTTATGGGTTACAACAAGTGGAAACAAGCTGAACTTGAATATGCAGCCACTCACTGAAGTTCAAAAACTTCTTAAAAACCTTCCTGGCCGGCTGCTACCTGTAACACCAGAGGCATGCGACTTAACACCTCTGAGTGGCGGTTTTAATAATCTGGTTTGGCGGTTTACGGCAAACGACGGTGCTGGCTATGTCATCAAGCTTTTCAACAATGACAACGTAATACCGTCTGGGCGCAGCAACGAGAGAAAGCTGACTCAACAGGCTTCTGACATCGGCATTACGCCTAGGCTAGTTTACTGGGACGACAACAATACCTTTGCCGTAACAGAATACCAGGCTGCCGATGGTTCCAGGCTATCTAAAGATATGGCCTTAAGAACGTTGATTAAGCTTCATGGTTTGCATACACAATCCTCTCAGACAGTGGATTATCTGGAAGATTTCTCCGTTAATGAACAGCTTAAAGCCTTCTCTTTCAAGCGCGTTTATGATTGGCAAAATCGAATGCTGAGTAGCGCCCTTGCCCGATGTGTTTGCCACCACGACCTCTGTCCTGACAACTTGGTGATTGCGAAAGATCAGCTATGGGTTATCGATTTCGAATATAGCGGATGGGGTCACCCGCTGTTCGACCTTGCGAGCCTATCAGAGTCATTTAGCGACCCTGAAACAAAGCTGCAGCTCTGGCAAACATACCTTTCGACATCAGGGCTACCATGCTCAAAACAGGAAAGGGAAGCGTGGCAAGCCGCGCAGGCACTTTATACCTTCCTTTGTGCCAACTGGTTTTACCGACAACTAAGCTCTCAAAAAACAAACCAAAGGCTGGCGGGCAAAGCTGAATATTACCATTCTCAACTTATTGAGCTCATATCAAGAAGCAACTAGCGCCAGCTAGCACTTGTTTACCGATATAGCGCTCTTAGTCGCTGAGGTTTGTCACGCCTATTTACACTTTTCTACGTCACGCTAACATTGACGGCTAATAGCATGGCCAAATATCGCGTTATAATGCCGTCCGTTTTTCCGCTCCGCTTTTCCCTCCACGCGAGCCTCCACTAAGGATACGATAGCTGTTATGTGGCGAACTATATTGCTTCTCGCCTCAATCGTGGCTCTGACGCCATTGGCAATCGACATGTACTTACCGGCAATGCCAGCAATTGCCGAAAGTCTGGGTGCCCACTTATCTGTGATTCAGGGCTCCATGAGTACATTTCTGGTAGGTTTTGCCATCGGCCAGTTGATTCATGGCCCACTGACTGATGCTCTTGGCCGGCGCCCTATTGCCCTTGCTGGACTCACAATCTTCTGCGCGTCCAGTTTGCTTCTTACCTTTGCAGACTCCTCATCCATGTTTCTGGTGCTGAGGGTATTTCAGGCGCTTGGTGGTGCTGCGGGCAGCGTAGTAATTAATGCAACCATCACCGACAGATATAAAGGCCATGAGGCTGTGCAAGTGCGCTCGACCATCATTATGGTTATGACACTTGCGCCAATGTTAGCTCCGACACTCGGTGGCGGTTTGTTGCATTGGTTCGGTTGGCGAAGCATTTTTGCCGTTTTAACCGCCTGGTCAGTAGTCACACTAATCTGGAGTGCTGCCAGCTTAAAAGAATCCAATAGAAACACTCATGCACTGAGTTTTTCAAATGTCCGTTTGAGTTACACATCAGTCATAAAACAACCTCTGCTTTGGCCCTGGTTAAGTGGACTTTCACTCAATTCTGCTGCGTTCTTCGCCTTTCTTGGTGCCTCTCCCTACGTTTACATCAAGGTGATGGGTATTTCTCCGCAGCACTTCGGATTCTATTTTGCCGCCAATGTTGTGGTTATGACATTGGGAGCGGCGTTTAACAGCCGTTTATCAAGGTTGTTTGGTGCCCAGCAGGTCCTGCGTACTGCCCAAAAAATACAAATTACTGCACTAAGCCTGATGTTACTTCTGCACCTGCTCGATCTGCTTTCACTATGGACATTGGTGCCACTATGCGCGATATACATGGGCCTGAACAGCTTTGTCTTTCCGAATGCAACTTCACTATTGATGGAGAAGTTTTCTGAGAAAGCAGGGACTACATCGGCCCTGCTCGGCGCAGCACAATTTGGTACCGGGGCGTTGTCAACCTTCCTGGTAGCACAAGGCACTGATCATGGTGCGTCAGCCATGATCGTTATGATGTTCGCTGGTGGGATATCTGCATTTTTGTTAGTTGGCGTTGGGTGCAGAAAGCTCAATGGCCACAGTTAGAGGGCAAAAGCTAAAGTGTGCAGATGGTAGAATTTTGAGCGTTTATTAGCCACTTAGCGCCAAAGGTCGTCTATGATACCCGTAACATGACATGACGGCGGCCAAAATGATCGACCTGTATCAGTTTCCTCCAGGGTTAGGCGTACCTAACCCGAGCCCTTTTTGCCTCAAGCTCGAAACATTTCTAAAGCTTGCCGAACTCGATTATCGCAACCACTACGGTGCAGACCTGCGTAATGCGCCAAAAGGCAAAATGCCGTATGTATCAATAAACAAGCAAGTAATGGGCGATTCAGAACTCATTATTGAGACCTTGCTTGTTAGCGAAGCTGAGTCACTGGACTCATGGTTGTCCGGTGAAGAAAAAGCGATGGCCAAGGCATGGTGTCGCTTATGCAATGAGCACTTGTACTGGGCATTGGTCTACAGTCGTTGGTACTACCCTAAGGGTTGGCAACACATCAAGCAGGTATTCTTCAAACCGCTCCCGCCAATCATCAGACCTATTGTTGCGTCGCTGCTACGAAGGAAAGTGAAACGAGACCTCTGGGGGCAAGGATTAGCACGTCATACTCAAGAAGAAGTATGGGAAATTGCTGACAAAGACTTAAAAGCAATTTCAGATTTCCTCGGCAATAAGCCATTTATGATGGGTGAAAAACCAAGCAGTGCAGATGCCAGCGTTTTTGGTGTATTAGCCAACATCTGCTTTGCCAAGCCCGAAACGCCTCTCACGGTTAAGTCGCACCAGTATCCTAATCTAGCCCGATACTGCCACAACATAATGCAGACATATTACGATCAGTAATCGCCGTTTGTGGGGGTTAGCTTACCCTTTGGGTATCTCCGCTCATACGCTTTAGCATGCCCCACGAAGTGTTTTGGGTACCGTGCGCCCGCGGCAAAGCTCACCCCGTGAAGCGTAGTGGGTGTACCATACTTCCTGTACACAGCGTGCCCTTTGGGTATAAAAAAGCCGAACCCTAAAGGTTCGGCTTTCATAATTGGTTTTCAGGGATGGTTAATCGAGCTCATCCGCGGCAACGTGATATGAAGGATCTTCAATCACATTGACTTCAACCAGGTTGCCCGCCTTAGTCAGCAGCTTACGACATTCAGGGCTTAAGTGACGTAAATGAAGTCGTTTACCTTCGTTCAGGTATTTTTCAGCAACAGAGTCGATAGCTTCCAATCCTGAGTGGTCACAAACACGCGCCTGCTTAAATTCAATGACCACATCCAAAGGATCGTTTTTCGGGTCAAATGCATCCTTAAAGTCAGTCACAGAACCAAAGAACAGAGGACCATTTAACTCGTAAACCTTCCAGCCATCTTTATCTATAGATGACCTGACACCAATGTGTTTGGCATGCTCCCACGCAAATACCAGCGCTGCGACAATCACACCTACGACGACAGCGATTGCCAGGTCGGTAACGACAGTCACACCAGATACAAGAATCAGCACAAACGCATCGTGGCGAGGAACCTTACTAAGGATACGGAAGCTAGACCACTCAAAGGTCGCGATCACCACCATGAACATCACGCCAACGAGCGCTGCAATTGGGATCTGTTCAATTAGCGGAGCGCCCCACAAAATAAATGCCAACAGGAACAGCGCAGCAGCGATACCAGACAAACGACCGCGGCCGCCAGAGCTAACATTAATCATGCTCTGCCCAATCATGGCACAACCGCCCATGCCACCAAAACCGCCCGTTACGACGTTTGCAACGCCTTGGGCTACACACTCTTTATTTCCTTTACCACGGGTATCAGTCATATCATCGATAACCGTAACAGTAAGCAGTGATTCAATCAGGCCAATGGCTGCGAAAATGATTGAGTATGGCAGGATCAGCTCCAGCGTTTCCCAGGTAAGTGGCACATTAGGCAGGGCAAATGACGGTAACTCACCAGCAATACTTGCTAAATCGCCAACGCGCTTGGTGTCGAGGTCAAACATCAATACAACAACACTGACGACGACAATGGCGGCCAATGCAGATGGAATCGCTTTAGTGAAGCGCGGCAGGTAATGGGTGATCGCCATCGTTGCGCCAATCGCTCCCAGCATTAACACGAGCGACATACCACTTAACCACTCGCCTGATAACCATCCCCATTTGCCTTCTGGCGTAGAGACCTGAAGTTGAGGCAGTTGAGCTAAGAAAATGACAATGGCCAAGCCGTTTACAAACCCCAACATCACGGGGGTGGGAACCATTCGAATAAACTTTCCGAGCTTAAGTGCGCCTGCGGCTATTTGTATAAAACCCATAAGGATGACTGCTGCGAACAGGTATTGAACGCCTGCATCAGCACCATAACGCCGGGTTGCTTCAGCAACCAAAGCCACCATAACCACGGCTAATGCGCCAGTAGCACCAGAGATCATACCCGGACGACCACCAATAACAGCTGTGATTAACCCAACCATAAATGCTGCGTACAAACCAACCAGAGGGTGTACACCCGCAACAAAAGCGAATGCAACGGCCTCAGGCACCAGCGCAAGCGCAACAGTGAGGCCCGAGAGCAAATCTGCTTTTGGGTTATGGGTAAATGTTTTTAAAAAGTCGGCTACCATGGGTACGTCGCCCTTATTTGAACTTGATCACACAAACGGGCGCGTATGCTAACAGAATGTTCACTTTAAATCAGCGCTAGTTTGCCTGTGTCGGTTAAATATAGCCCCAGGCAGGCAACCTACGAATAGTTGAGTTATTCACTCGGAAAATGGGAGAATGTATTTCGTAGTACTTTTTTATGTACAGGAAGTACGGTATGACGCCGGTGCATGGTACCCAAAACACTTCGTGGGGCATGCTAATGCACAGGAGCGTCGATGAAGTAGAGAACTCTTTAACACCAATGAATAACAAGTTTCTTAAAGCAAGTATTTCACATTCCACACCGCCTCTGTCGCCCTGTGTTGGTTTGTGCAAGCTCGTAGATAGCGTTTGTTCCGGGTGCTTCCGAACCATGGAGCAAATCAGTGGTTGGTCTCGCATGTCGAACGATGAGCGCCAACGCGTTATCAACTCTTTGCCTCCTTCAATTGAAAAAACCTAACAGACATATTGCCCCGTTTCTCTAAAGGTACGTTTATTCCAACAAATCACAGCGTAGGAATAGATTAATGCGAAAGGGGATTATAGCGATTGCCATTACGTCCACTCTGATGGCTTGCAGTCAAAACAGCAGTGTTGATGAAACAGCAAATTCGGATTCGGCTAGCCAGTCAAAAGCAAAAGTCAGTGCCGAACTCTACCTAATGCATGAAGAGGCTATTCAGGCGCAGCGGTTCACAGCAAAACGTCAGCGGGCGCAAATGATACCAGCTCATGTTGAGGAGATGAGCGAGAATTACGCCGAATATCCTGCAAACCCCGTGCAACTTACAATCGACAACCCTGTATCCACTTTCTCGATAGATGTCGATACCAGCAGTTACAGCAACGTAAGAAGGATGTTGAATCAAGGTGTGATGCCTCCGGCTAAAGCCGTTCGGACAGAGGAGTTAGTTAACTATTTTAATTACGACTACCCTGCTCCCGACCAGGCAGATCAGCCCTTTAACGTTTCAACTGAACTGTCCGTCGCTCCGTGGAATAAAGATCGCCACTTACTGCGCATAGGCCTGAAGGGACTCGATATGGATGACGCGACTACCCTGCCCCCTGCTAATCTGGTGTTCCTGGTTGATGTAAGTGGCTCAATGCATTCCCCCAACAAACTCCCATTAGTTAAACGCTCTTTACGTATGCTGGCCTCACAGATGCGGGCGCAGGACACCATCGCTCTGGTTGTTTACGCCGGTGCAGCTGGCACAGTGCTGGAACCTACGTCGGGTAAAGAGAAACATACCATTTATCAAGCAATAGACAGCCTTGAAGCGGGGGGCTCAACGAACGGAGAAGCCGGCATAAAACTGGCGTACCAGTTAGCAGAGCAGTCTCGTCAGCCAAAAGGCATTAATCGGATCATTTTGTGCAGTGATGGTGATCTGAATGTTGGTACTTCAAACGTATCCGACCTCAAAGAGCTGGTGGAGCGTAAAAGAAAGTCTGGAACTCAGTTGACGACCCTGAGCTTTGGCACAGGTAACTACAACGACGAATTAATGGAACAGATTGCAGATGCAGGCAATGGGCAGGCGGCCTATATAGATACGCTGATGGAAGCGAAAAAAGTACTTGTAGATGAGTTAGGCGGCACCCTTCATACCATAGCCAAAGATGTAAAAATCCAGGTGGAATTTAATCCCGCTACCGTTAAGGAGTATCGATTGATTGGATACGAAAACAGAATCTTAGCGAGAGAAGATTTCAACAATGACAAAGTTGACGCAGGCGAAATTGGTGCCGGTCATACAGTCACTGCGCTATATGAGCTGACACTTGTGGGTGCTGAAAATCCAAGTGTCGATCCACTGCGCTACGGCAATGATACTGAAAACCCTGGCTCAAAAAGCAACGAGCTTTCATTCATCAAACTACGTTACAAGTTGCCCGATGAGGAGACATCACGCCTGCTCACTTTTCCGGTAAACAAATCTCAGTTCGTAGCACTGGATAAAACCAGCGATGACTTTAAGCACGCAGCCGCAGTTGCCAGCTTTGCTGAAGTGTTAAAGGGTGGAACTCATCTGAGATCTTTCGGATACGATGAGATAATATCCCTCGCTAAATCAAGTAAAGCAGCCACAGGTCGGCCACTACGCAGCCAATTTATCGAATTGGTTGAGCTGGCCAAACTGACCGCTGCCAGTGGCGCTTAAGGGAATTCAATATGACCGAGATGGTCACAGATGAACAGTTAATGGAGCGGTTTGCTAAAGGTGACAGTGCAGCATTCAGTCGTCTTTTCTCCCGCTACAAACAGAGGCTCTACGGTTTCTTAAGACAACAGTTACCGGCGAGCCTTGCGGATGAGTTATGCCAGGAGACCTGGGAATCCGTCATCCGACATTCAGCCAGTTATCAGCCTACGGCCAAGTTTCAAACTTATTTGTACACAATTGCCCGCAGAAAAGTAATTGACCACTGGCGAACACAAAAACCAAGCGAACCAATTGAGAACGCGATGCTTTACACAACTGGCCCCGACGAAACGTTGCTCAATGAACGATCAGCGCAAACAGTAAGGGCTCAAGTGGACTCCTTACCTTTTGTGCAAAAAGAAGCGTTTCTATTGAAAGAATCAGGACTCAGTGTCCAGGAAGTGGCTGACATTACCGGGGTCGGCTTCGAAACGGCCAAAAGTCGTCTCAAGCTAGCGTTTAGAAAGTTAAGAAACAGTTTGGAGGCCCATTATGCAGAGGCCTGATTATGAATTTGAGCAGTTTTTAGAGGGCAAACACCCGCTATCGCAACAGTATCAGAAAGAATCTGAGCAGATTCCGCCGATGCCCGCGGATTTAGAACAGAAAATCCTGGCGGAAGCGCATAAAGCAGCTAAAAAACGGATCCCAGCCAGACGCTGGCTATCTATCGCCGCTAGCTTGGTACTGGTGTCGCTTATCTACCGTGGCGGTGACTGGCAGTTTTCCACTGATACAGGAGCTTTCTTGCCTGAAGCGGAGCTCGATGCCCCATCATTGCAAGCGCCAGCAGATAATTACACCATAGCAGACTCTGCTGAGTTACTACGGAAAAGAAAAAGCGTGGAGCCAGCCGAAATACAAACTATGGTTCCCGATACTAAAGCGCGCCTTCATGCGCAACTGCGACCAAGAGTGATGAGCAATACTGCACAGTTTGCAGCTGCAGACGCAGCGGTCTCTCCTCAGTTGGAGAAATGGTTAGAAACAGAGTGCCTGTTAAGTCAATTCAACCGATACACAGAGAAAAAGCTCGCTCTAGAGCAGTGGTCAAGACATTGGCTCCAGGTACGCCATCCACAACTGGCTCAGCTTGCAGTGGCAAGGCAGGAGCAACGAAGCTGGCGGATCCAGTTTGAACACCAGCTGATCAACCAGATCGCAAAAGATGCACCGCATAAACTGCCTTCGGGTCAGCCGTTCGCTGTGTGGGCTCAATCATTTGATGACGAAACACTTTCAGCTGCTTGCCTTAGCAATGGTGCGCTGTGTGCGCCTTTAGCATCGTGGCAATTCCAACTGTCTCAGCCAGCTGAAGTGTTGACCGAAGAGTTTAACGACCTATATCAGGACACAACCTTCGTCAGTAAAAGCGAGGCAATACCGCCGCGTGCGTCTGTTTGCCTACCAGCAGAACTAGCCGTTGAATAGCGATGGCAGTTACGCAGGATAAAACACGAACCGTGTGCCAACGTTGTCGTTACCCGATAAACACCTGCGTGTGTGACCGAGTTGCGACAATTTCGCTGACCACACAAATCCATATACTGCAGCATCCAACAGAAGTGGGTTTAGCAAAAGGAACTGCGCGATTATTAGAACTAGCACTACCGACCGTAAAAATTTACGGCGGCGAAACAGAGCATGATTTTGCTGATATAAAAACAGAGTTACTGCGGGAGCAGCGGACCGGTCATTCAGTTTGGGTCTTGTTTCCCAGTCAGCAGGCCTTGTCGCTTTCCAGAACATCAGTAAAGACTGCGTACACATCGCCCCCCAAACACCTGATTGTCATTGATGGCACCTGGCGAAAAGCTAAAAAGATATTTGCCCTTAACCCATGGATACATCAATTTGAGCAGG
The DNA here is from genome assembly GCF_039544265.1 of Corallincola platygyrae. NCBI lineage: Bacteria > Pseudomonadati > Pseudomonadota > Gammaproteobacteria > Alteromonadales > Psychromonadaceae > Corallincola > Corallincola platygyrae. The sequence goes on from NZ_BAABLI010000014.1 coordinate 229,262, forward strand.
TCGCCCTTAACAATGTCCCCGAGTCCACTTACACGATAAGAAAAGCTCCCAGCGCCAGCTCACTGTCAACACTTGAGGCCGTAGCTGAACTAGTTGAAATTATAGAAACTGTTGATATGACTCCGCTCAGGCAGCTGTTTCATTTCATGATATCAAAGCAGATGGAACAGATGCCTGAAGATGTAAAAGGTCGCTATTTATTACAAAAATAGGAACTATGTCCCCCTTAAAGCATCAAATCATCAACATATGGCTTCAATGAGCTATTTTTGTGCGGTTTGAGCTTGCTAAAAATACATTGCGTTTGAAGTATTATGGTTGGATTCTAATGTGAAAATGATTTGTTTTATAAGACATATAGTTTTTTGTTATCAAGTTTAGATGTTTATCGGGTTTTAAGAGGAAGTTCCATGCGTTACCTAGTTACCACGTCTGTTCTTATTGGTTCTTTGATAATCTCCGGTTGCCAAACCACACGTCAAAACGCAATGACAGGAGAAGAGGAAACTAACTCAACTACATCTGGTGCCCTCCTTGGCTGCGCAGGTGGCGCGCTATTAGGAGCAATGATCAAAAATAAGAAAACAGCAGCGGTCGGCTGCGCAGCAGGTGCTGTCGCAGGCGGCGCAATTGGTCACCAATTAGATGAACAGGAGGCTTCACTGCGCAGAGAGTTAGTTAACAGTGGCGTTCAAGTCCACAGAGAAAACGACCGAATCCGCCTGGTTATGCGGGACCAGATCGCTTTTCAAACAGGCAAATCAGACCTTAGCCCATCGATCTATAGCCCGCTAAACAGCGTTGCCAAAGTTCTGGCAGAGTACGAAGAAACAGAGTTGGTGATTGGCGGTCACACCGATAGCACAGGATCTGATGCGATAAACGATAGACTATCAAACGAGCGTGCGATGTCAGTACTTGTTTATCTTAGAGGCGTTGGCGTGGAATCAGCGCGTATGCACGCTCAAGGCTATGGCAAACGCCAACCCATGTGCAGCAACGACACAAAAGATGGTAGGGCATGTAATCGGCGGGTCGAGCTTGAATTAATACCTTCCACGAGAAGTTAATAAAAGTAAGAAAAAGCAAAGGCACCTTTTTAGGTGTTTTTGCTTTATATGCGTCGGCACTACCAGCCATAGTTTCTAATACTGACCTTGCCGTTTTTTACCACTATGCCCTCTTCAAGCAATCGGACTCGCTGTTTTTCAAACGCTTCGGAGCCCAATGGAAACGCTATCTTGCCGTCACTTCTTAATACCCTGTGCCACGGCAGGCGACTATCGTCTGGCAGCTCTTTTAGTACTTTACCCACATACCTTGCGTATCCAGGCAACCCAGATAACGCCGCAATTTGGCCATAACTTGCAACCTTACCTAACGGAATAGCGGCAACCACAGCCCAGATCTTCGCAGCTTTACTGACATCTACCATGAATACAGTTTACGGCAGCGCATCAGCTGTAACGCCTAAAGCCTCTAAGGCATCGAGATCTGGCAGCCAGGAATCTGCAGGCGGAATAACCAAGGTCGTAATGGTTCGAAATTCAGCTTCAGGTAAGCGGTTTAGAGGCAGGCGTTCCTCTCGATGTCCCTCAATCGGCAGAACTGCAGCTTCGTACAAAATGACTTCATGGTCTGCTGGGTACCATCTTTTCAGCTTTTCAACCAGAGCCCGCACATTCTCTGGCTGGGTGTGAAATTTTTTACAGGAAAGGTCACCAACAACGCCAACTTGCCATAAAATCAAAGTTGAACTTGGGTCCAGAGGCCGGTCATAGACCAAAAACTGAGTAGCCTCATAGGCTTGAATACCATACAGACCAGGATCAATGCAAAGATCAGCATACAAACAGGCATCAGCAGAGATAGCCGGTTCCATTATTGCCTCATAGCCTTCTTGCCTGGCTTTTTTAACAGCCGCATGGGTTACATCAGCAAAAACGCCTGGGTGGCCATAAAAAATCGCACAGACTCGCTTGCCCATCCTTAAAGGCGCCAAAATGGCATCTTCCATTTCTTGATAAGTTTGACGCCTGTCTTTTTCACCATCTTTGCCATAGAACTGAGACAGGTTTATCAGGTCAGGATACTTTTGTTGTAACCAGCACAGTGAAAAATCATCCATCATTGCCAGTATCACGTCGGCCTGATCCAATTCGGTTTGAACCCTGCCTGTCATGTGTCGCCCGAGCTGTATGCCGGTCCCGGTGATAACGAGCCGCGCTTCAGGTTTCTGCGGGTGCTTGCTGCTTTCCATCTAATCCCTGTTCCATGATCAAAAGGTCCCTATACAGGGAGATACGGTTTCTACCATTGTTCTTTGAGGCATAAAGCGCCTTGTCAGCTTCTTCTACCAAGCTCGAGAGCCCTATGTGACGCCCTTCAGAGATTGAAATACCAAAACTCAGTGTCACGGTAACATCTCGCTCTCCTGCGTTGACCGGTTGCAGTGACTCGCGACAACGTTCTGCTATGTGGATGGCTTGAGAGTAGTTTGCTCGAGGTAAGAACATAACAAACTCCTCACCTCCTGCCCTCGCCAGTATATCGTGACCGCGCAAACCTTGCTTAAGCTGATTTGCAACTGCCTGAAGCACTCTATCTCCGACACGATGACCATAACTGTCATTTACCTGTTTGAAATGGTCGATGTCAGCCATAACCACCGCAAATGGCTCTCCGCAGGCAATACTGCTTTTGAGTAACTTCTCACCATGGTCATAAGCGTGGCGGCGATTAAAGACTTTTGTAAGACCATCAACCTCAGAAAGCTGGCGATAATAGTCGTTGCGCATCCGATACCTAGCTAACACTAATACCAAGACAATCATTACTAACGCCGCGACAACCAGAAAAGCAGCTAACAGCCAGCGTTGTTGATTTATTGATTGCTCTCTCAGGGTAAGAAGGGTTTTGTCTTTCTCCAGTATCTCTACCTGTTGGGCCTGTTGTTCCGTTTCAAATTCAGTCTGAAGATAAGCCATTCGAAGAGACTTATCGTCATCCATTACTGTCTTAACAGCTGCCATGTATTGCTTGTAATAGATAATCGCTTCCTGATATTCGCCGACATCTTCGCTCAGCCCCGCGATCAGTAAAAAGCTATCTCGTAATTCATCCCATAGGTTGTTTTCCATGGCATCGGGTATCACGCTTAACAAATAGTTTCTTGCTTCATCCGTTCTGCTCAATGACGCCATTAAAGAACCGATTTGAAGACGCGCATTCAACATCCCATAGCGGTACCCAAGTGCATCAAACTCTGCCTCTGCCTTCTGAAACTCCTCTAACGCTTGTTTGAGTGCGTACCTTTCTATATAGACGCGTGCGATGACCATATGCGCGTTTGCTGCCAACAATCTTTGCGCCGCCAGATTGCATATTCCTAACTGCTTTTGTGCTGCTCTGAACGCAGCATCTGCTCTTCCCATTTGGGAGTATACAACTGAAACACTGTCGGCGGCCTGACACTTAATGACATCGTTAATCTGTGGCGCAGATTCAATCAATGCCACTGCTTGCTCAACGTATTGGATTGACTTCTCGTGAGCTTCAGCTCTTGAGAAAAGGTCGCTTGCCAGTAGTAATATTTCGATTCGAGCTTCGTTTGAAGCAACTTTAGGAAGCATCTGTAGCGCATAGTTTAGATAACTGAATGCGCGAGCATAATCACTCTCCAAATCAGCAATTTGACTAAGTAAATGATACGCTTTAAGTTCTGTTTCGGACTTTAGGTCACGATAGAAAAGCTCTGACAAAATCAACTTTGCAGACTCATATTGGCCAAGTATCGCTGCTTGATGGGCTTGTAGAAGTGCTAGTCTGGATTGCTGATAAGTGGTCAATTGATTCGACTGACTTAATTCGCTAATGATTGCAGACACCAACTCTGGAGAAGTTAACCGACGGCTCTCGGCTTCCTTAAGGCGTGCTTCTATATCCTCAGCAGTAACCTGAAATGAAAAAGGCAGTATTAAAACTAACACTGCCAATATACGGAAGGCACAGAGCCCTCGTAAAATCATCATTTTTGAGCGTAAGATTTGATCGTTTTATCCGGGTTTGCTTTAGCATTCATACCCGTCATTTGCTCAAGAGCAGCGACATTTTTTGCTAGAACAAGGGCTCGTTCTTCTTCGCTTAACCCCGCAGCTTTCATTACCTTTTCAGGGGCATCATAATAGCTATCCGCAAATTCGGCGTCTGCTCCAAGCTTATACATAAAATCTATTAACTTCGGCATAGTTTCCTCCGGCTGGTAAACTTCCATTCATCAGGCGCAATCAAACACGCACACTACTATACTGTGGACTTTTACAAGCTAGCGCCAAATCTCTCTATCGGCAAGGTATATTTAGAAAAAACTTTTATAATTCAGACGGGTAACAACGTAGACGCATTTTTTTCGTTTTTAGCTAAGACGTGAGATTTTCGTGGGGGTAAGGATGTTGTTGATGAGTCCCGAAAAACTCTACGCGATCTCTTCCCGCCCGCTTTGCTGCATAAAGCGCTTTGTCAGCACGATCCATTAGCAACTCTACGGTTAAAGACTCGTCAGCTTTTTCTGTGACAGCGACGCCATAACTTAGGGTTACACTCAGCATCTTACCCTGCTCATGCACAGGCACCATGGACAATCGACACCTGTCGACCACCGCTTGGGCTTGTTGTTTTGAAGCTCCGGGCAAAAACAGGGTAAACTCCTCTCCCCCCGTTCGTGCCAATATGTCGTTTTGCCTGATGCTGGCACGCAGTTGATTTGCAACTTCTTTTAATATGCGGTCACCAGCAGCGTGGCCATAGTTATCGTTGACCTGCTTAAACCAATCAATATCCGCCATGATCACGGAGAAAGGAGCGCCTCTTTGTTGGTGTGAAGCAAAAAGCTGCTCGGCTATTTCCATCGCATGTCGTCGATTATAGATCTCGGTTAAACCATCAACCGACGCCAAATATCTAAACTGATGGCTATGGCTCTTGTAACGCGTCATCATAAAAAACAGTGCGAAACAAATCCCGATTGAGACTGCTAAAACGCCGCCAAGGATCCACATTCGGCGGGTGTTGGCTTCTTGTCGTAACTGGGCGAGCTGCTGCTCTTTTTCAAGCATTGCAAGTTGCTGGTTTTTTTCATTAGTTTCAAATTGCGTTTGCAAAAATGCCAGCCGTTGCGCCTTGGAGTCGTCCATAATACGGCGAGATACCATGCGGTGCTCCTTATAGTATTTGGCTACTGCAGCGTGATTCCCCTTCTTTTCTTCCAATTCAGCAGCCAGTAACAAGGCGTCAGCATACTCAACGAGCATTTCATAACGCTGAGCCTCTGGCAGCATTTGCTGCAGTAACTGCTCAGCGCCATTGTCATTACCCATCAACGACAGCACTTTAGCCAAGCCGAGTTTTGCTTCAATAATTCCCCACCGATACTCAATCTCTTCAAGGTGCGCCAATCCTTCAAGCATCATTTTGTGCGCCTGAGGATATGCACCTCTGACAATTAATACTTCGGCATACGTATGCTTGGCCATGCCAATATAGAGCCCTTCGTTGGCTCTTACACAATACTCCAGTGCCGTCTGGTAAGTACTTTCAACTTCGGCATGTCGTTGCATTGCGCTGTGTATAAACAGAAGTCCAATCAAAGCATTGCACTGAGCTTTATCAGTACCGAGTTTTTTCGCAACAGCTAAGTCTTTGAGCGCGTACTCTTCTGCTCGCTCGAAGTCGCTGGCGCCAATGAATTGCTCTGCCGCGACGTTGTATACCGTGTGCTGTGATTCGATATCGTCAGTAAGCTCTACCAATGGAAGCATTTCGTTCAGATATCTGAATGCCCTTTCGTAATCACTCTCTACATATGCCATCTGTGACAAGAGTGAGTACGCACGAATCATCTGCTCGGTGTCGACATGGTGATAAAACAAGGAATTGATTTTTTGCTTCGCATGCTCATACGCGCCATTTAAAACCAATTGATGCGCTTCAACTAACAGCAACCGGTCCCTCTCCTGGGGTGACAACGAATCTCGTTGCGGAGTTAATTGGGCCACGATCTCTTTTACGCGTGCAGGCTCAGAGAGAGACTTGTTTTCAGCTTCATTGATTAGCGCTTCAAAGTTGCTCGCTCCAAGCGCCAGAGAGAAGATACCAGATAGGAAAAAGTAAAACGCCACGCACCCAAACGTACGAATGACGCGTAAATTGCGACATTCGAAACTAATGTTTCTATTTTTCAGTGCTACTGGCTTAATCATTGTCGAGCATTTAGAAAGAAGTTGATGAATTTTACCTAACCGACGTCGCTAAAGACACTCTTGCTTCTCTGAACTTCAGCACAAAACCAGATTAATAGCACTTATTCCATACAGCTAGGTGAAAGCGCAACTATCATTAATACGACATCGACAGCTAAGGAAGGATTTATGGCTACACCAATTACCAAGGTGATGTGGATAATGAGCACATCAACTGAAGCAGGAGCGGACTCGGAGATGTTTGTAGAGTTACATATCCCTAACCTGGTTACCGCGGAGGAACAGATTGCAGGCACGTCAGGTGAAACAAAAATTGTAGAGATTGATGCGTCTGGTGAAATGATGTTGGAGGAGATAACACCATCAGATATTGAACTGTCAGTTGATGGTGACACCCCATCAAGCTTCAATGCCTGGTTGCCTAGTAGTTGTTTGCTACTCGCTAAGGGCACAGGTACCAACTACCAATTAGTTTGTGCGGTCCCTAATTGGCCTGCGTCACTTTGGTTCAGCGCCGACCCTTCAGATCACACAGATCCACCTGCAGTCAGTGGCATGCTGACGTTACAAAACGTTCTAGACGCCATTTAAATGATGGAATGAATCAGCGCATCGCAGTTCTTGTGCTTTTGTGATGCGCTCTAACTACTCAATACAAACTTACGAACATGAACGTCTACAGTCAGGTTTAAACTTGACCGTGACTTGACAGCTTCAATACCGGATCTGGGTGCACGATGCAGGTGTGGCGTCATGCCAAGAAGCTTTTCCAAATATGCTTGCGATACGTTGTCGACCTGACATTGCCATCTTTCCGTATTTGCAATGGTGAATCCGGCGTTAAGTGCCGACTCACAATCAGGTTCCCGAAACGGCTTGATATTGCTGTAGATGACCTTTCTCATTTCTATCAGGTGCTCTGGTCCCGGGTCCAGCATAATCAGGTGGCCGCCGGGCTTAAGCACTTTTTTGAACATCTCGAAACAGGCAAAGCCAAAAGCACACACAATTAGATCGACTGATTGCTCGGCGAGAGGTAGCTGACTATTGCTTGCTACAAGCCAACGTAAACCAGACTTTCTTTTTTTACAGGCAGCTTGTATCGCGAACTTTGATATATCTACGCCTATGGCTTGCAGTTCACGGTCATCGTTCGGCAAAGACTCCAATCGTTCAAGTACCTGGTCCAGGTAGTACCCCTCACCGCAACCAGCATCTAGAACAACAAATGGATTGTTAGCGCAGGAATTCGTTATGACTATTTCGATGCTATCAGCCAGATTTGATGCTAATTGCTGATAGAAGCCGGCGGCGAGAAAGTCGCGGCGCATAGCCACCATCTCTTTGCTATCCCCAGGGGCCAGGCTTTTCTTATTCTGTACCGGCAACAGGTTTACGTAGCCCATTTTCGCTTGATCAAAATGATGCCCGCCGGCACATCGCCATCCGCCATCGTGCCTGATTAGTGGGTAACCTTCGATTGGACAAATGAGGTCGTTGAACTCTTGGAGTTTCATCTAGAATTAAATGCCTTTAGTTTAAAAGAGGATGATAAGGCTTGTTGCAAGGTGTTATTACCAAACAACGTTAGGCGCGTTGTCTCGAAACCAGGTGTTTAACTCTTCGAAAGTGTCGGCCCACTCAACAATCACTGGCGCTTTCATATCCTTGGATTCTGAAACAATGATTTCAAAGCCCAGTAAACACAGTTCCGCTTCAACTGTGATGAAACGACCGTGGTGTGTTCCCTCGGAAATCTGACCGATCTTATTGATCTCAATATTCATCAGTCACCCCATGTTCAAAAGTCAGAGCTAGAAGTTAACCTCGCTACTATAGCTCTGATTCTACGCGGTTGCGCCCCAACGCCTTCGCTTTATAAAGTGCGTTGTCCGCACGTTGAATAAGTGCAGATAGCTCTCTGTCAGAGGGTTTAAGCTCAGTTACACCAATGCTGACGGTTACGACTAAATCGTCAGCAGTAGCTGATTGGTCTGTCTTTTCAATGCGCGCCCGCAGTCGTTCTCCAATAGCCTCCGCCGCATCCAATTTTGCACCTGGCAGCAGCGCGATAAACTCTTCGCCCCCCGTGCGCCCGACCCTATCCTGTATGCGCACAGCGGAGGAAGCCGCAGGCGCCAATCTTTTCAAAACTTCATCACCTCCGATGTGACCAAAGGTGTCGTTAATACGTTTAAAATAGTCGACATCAAATACCAAAATTGAGAATGCGCTGTTTTCATCTCTGGCCTGCGATAGGAACGCATTCCCCTGATCCATGATGTTTCTACGATTGGGTAATCCAGTCAGTTCATCTGTACAGGCCAACTGATGAAGTCTCTGTTTACTTTTGATTTGGCGAATCGAATATACCACCAGGACGAATAGCAATACGCCGCCAAGTAGCATCACTACAGCCTGCCAGCGCTTGCGCTCCTCAAGAGACTCCACTTGTTTTTGCTTAATCAAGGTGTCAGCTTTTAATCTAATGTTTTCAGCCTCTTTTCTGGCAACGTCAAACTCCACCTGCATTCGGATTGTCTGCTGATTCTTGAGCATTTTATCAAGCATTTTGTGGGTTTCGTTGTATGCCAGGCTCTCTTGATAAGCCTCTTTCCACAATCCTGAGGCAGCATATGACTTTGCCCGTGATTCCTGTAACCAACTTAGAAAGCGAATATTTTTCTCTTTCTTAATCTCAGGCTCTGCGGCTGCAAAGTGTGATAGCGCTTTCCGATAGTCTTTTAACTGGTGCTGTGCTCTCCCTTCAAAAAGGTTGATAAGCCCCCAGTAACTGTTGTCTCCAACCTTCTCGAAAAAGGCTCGAGCTTTGTTCAACTGCTGCAATGCATCATCAGGCTTCCCAAGCAATACGAAGGCACCCGCCAAATTTAATCGTGAATTGGCTACACCATGCTCATCCTGTTTGGTTTGGTAGTAATCTAGCGTATCGCTGTATAAGGCCAACGCTTTTTCATACTCACCCTGATCCTCAAGTACAAGCCCGATCAGATCCCGGATAACGATTAGCTCCTCATTATTAGCAGATTCTAAATAGATTTTTTCCAGTTGATGGTAATACTCCAGCGCTTTACCGAAATCACCAATGCGACGATAAGTGTTGGCGACACTGGCCATATTGCTGTTGCCCCAATAGCTCAATCCCGCCGCTTCGTAATGATGTTGTGCTTTGAGAAGATCTGAGAGGCCTAACGCGAGGTCCCCCTGATAGGTTAAAAGTTCTCCCCTTACAGAATACGCATCTGCGATTAGTTGGTCATTCTTTGAGGTCTCGATTAGCTCTATTGCTTTGTTGTAATCCTCAAGACCACTATCTACATCTCCACCATACTGACGGTACCATCCTCGACATATATGAAAGTCTGTGTACGCATCCAGGTCACCTGCCATTTCTGCCTGCATGATGTACTGAGTCGCTTTTGCTGCAGCCTCTGCATATTCCATATCTGTCACAGGCTCCATTCGCCAGCAGTCCAGCCGTTTCCATCTCATTAAAAGCTGGGGTTCGGTGTCTGGAATAAGCTTGAGTAAGGTGTCAATTTTTCGGTTGAACTCTTCATGTGACAGATATTTACCACGCTCTAACTCAATTAACTGGCGCTCTAGTTCTGATGGTGTCGCAGCCCAAATGATTGAACTAATGGAGAAAACGCTGAACAGCGCAATAAAAAGGCGTTTGTAGTGTTTCTTCAATGGTGTTTACCTGAATACGACAAAACTACTTGCAAGACAGTTAGTAGTTTTAAACATGGCTATCGATTGCGCATTTTAAGGATTAAACCTCTGGTTTAAAGTCGCTTTGCCAATTAGTTTGCTTTAGCACAACTTATTCTGGTCAATCATCGCTTACTTAATTTTTGTGTTCCGGCGCAACTAGTGGCACTATCAGGTGGAAACATGCGCCTCGTCCTACGTTATGGGAAGCACGTATGGTTCCACCCAAACGCTGGGTGACCATGTTGTAAACAATGTGCATACCAAGCCCCGTGCAGCCTGCATTTCTGCCTGTTGTAAAGAATGGCTTAAACATCTTATCCAACACATCATCTGACATGCCTGTGCCGTTATCCGTGTATTCAATGTGGAGTAAATCTCCGTCTAGAACAAAGCTAATGGCGATTAGGTAGCTTCTAGCCGCCTCAGTGAAGCCATGTTTTAAACTATTGAGAATGAAGTTACTGAAAATGTGACTGTATGCGCCCGGATAACTATCGATTGATAGCTTGTCGTCACCTGAGATTCTGAATTCTATGTTGTGGCGTTTAGTCTCAGCTTTAAGGCTCGCTACCACCTCTTCTAAGTAACTCTTAAGCAAGAACTCACGACGTTGACCACTAGATTGATCGACGGAGACCTCCTTAAAAGTGCGAACTAACTCAGCCCCCCTGTTCAAGTTGTATTCCAAAAGCGTCAATGCTTCATCGCTAAGTGCAAAATGTTTTTCAAGATCACTCCGCTTGAGCTTATTGCTATCGAAAATTGCCCGGATCTTTTTCAGATCATCTATTAATGTTGTTGTCGCAGTTAGCGATATGCCCAGTGGCGTATTAATCTCATGGGCGACCCCCGCCACAAGCTGGCCCAACTGAGCATTGGTTTCAGATTCAACAAGATGAGATTGAAGCTGGGTCAACTGGTCCAACGTATCAGAGAGTTCATCGTTTGTGCTCCGGAGTAATTCGGTACGCTCCATGACCTTACTTTCAAGTTCCGCCTGATCTTCGATCACTCTACTGGTTAACCTGTTTACCAGGGCAAGCAACTGTGCTGGCTCCTTAAACTTCACATCCATCGAAGATTGGGAGTACTCACCTAAGGAGATTCGCGCAACTAGACGTGAGAGTTGACGAAAGGGTGTCAGAAGCCTTTTCGCTACAGCAATTGAGAGGAAAAGTAGTGCCAATAAACTACTGCAAAGCATCAAAATCAGATGCCTGATCGTTTCGTTCACCCTGTTTTGAACAATCTCAAGTGGTACCCCTACTTCAACTGAAATCTCCAACCCGGTATTCAGTTGTTCTGTAAAAGTAAAAGTGGAAAAGTCTTTCCTTTGCTTGCTGGAACTAAAGATATCTTTACCGCCTAATTTGATGGACAGAAGTGCAGCACTGCCTAGATCTTTGCGAATGTTTTCAACCAAGGCTTTACGATCGACGATGACCAGCAAAGCACCGGTTAAAGTACTGGCGGGCGCTTCAATTAGCGTAGGTAGATGCAGGGGTGTAATAAATGCAAGCTGATCTTTTGGCGCGCCCGGCTCCTGCTCCAGGTTAAGCTCCTCACTATCTTCATAAACAAGCTCAATAGGTGCTGGCTCTTTAATTACTGAATTGCGCCTTAAAAAACCAGCAATTTGGTTGTCGAAGATACTGTAGTCATTAAGCAGCAGTTCAACAGGTTCGGCTTCAGCGACAGTCAAATTTCGGTCAAAAATAACTGCACCTATGCCCTCTCTGGAACGAATAATTCTCCTTTGTAGAAGATCCGTTGCATAACCAGAGAATGCGCCGCTGCGTGCAGACTGAGCCACATTATGGTCTGCTGCCACATCAACCAGATCTTCCATCAAACGATCAAATACAGAAACAACCAGATCGCCAACGGCTTTTGCCTGTAATTCGGCTTGCAGCTCACTGTCTTCGATCAGGGTTTTATTTAACGTATATACAAAAGCACCACTTAATATGAGCGCTGGTATGAGCGCGAACGCCGCGATCACTATCACCAGCGTCCGGCTGAGATGTGGCTGTTTCTGGTTTTCTTGTTTCAAAACTGTCTATTCTGCTCTCAATTGACGTGCTAATTCACGCTCTGCATGCACTTGCATGAGTTTACCTGAATCATCCAATGACGCCTTTTTACGCATGTAAACCGATACGCCTTTTGCCATGCCTATCCAGGCAGCTGACATTTGAGGCGTAGGCGGCATCGGAATAGTGTGTTTCATTTGTTGAAAGAAAGCCTGCATATTAGGATCTGCGCTGTACTTCTGTTCAAGCTCGTCGTACGTCTCTGATTGAGACGGCATCATGCCACTCATTTCATGCAGATGAATAAGGTTTTCTGGGCGCAACATAAATTGAACGAACATGTTGATCTGCTTGTTTGCTTCTCCTCCCAGGCTATTGCCAGGAAACATAAGCGCGATCGATGATGTCATCGGCGTCATATCTCTGCCTTCCACCGAAGGTAATACGGCCACGCCAAAATCATCCCCCAAACTTGCTTTCATGGCTCGGTAAGCCCAATCACCGTTGATTGTGTATGCGTATTGTCCCTGAAGAAAATGATCATAAACACACTCATAGCTACAACGCATGTTGATCAGTCCTGCATCGACCTGTTCTCGGTAAAATGCCAAGCCTTTCTTAAACTCCGGGGTATTAAGCGTCACCTTGTCACCATCTACTGGCCTCCCATCAAATGCCGTCAAAAACGGGATAAGCCAGTACATTTCCATCGGTTTCCAACTAATCAGATTGGTGCCTTTACCTTCTATATCCTTTCGCTGCGACAGTAACTCTTGCCACGTGGTTGCGGGGCTTTCTACAAACCTTTTGTTGTAATAAAGAAGCAAGTGGTTGCCGAAAAGCAAAGGTACCCCATAAACACTGCCTTTTTCAGTTACGCTGGCCATCGCTTCGGGTTTAATACCCTTGGTAAGCTCGACTTGGTCGACTTCAGAGAGTTTTAACAAAGCATGGTTGCCGATAAAGTCAGACGGGGCAAAAACGATGTCGGGCCCCTTATCCTCACTAACACCTTGTATGATGGCTGCTTTTAAATCTCCGGTTGGCATATGCTGGCTTTTTAGGTTAATGCCGGTCTCTTGTTGAAACTTGATAGCCAGATCGTCAAAGACTGGTTTTGCCTCATACTTCTCAAACCAAAGTTCTAACGTAGCTGCCTTTGCTGCGGTAATGAAAAGCAAAAGGCACGATAAAGCACACAAAAATTGATTAAATTTCATGCTTAGTTATCCCACTTCCAATGGTTTAAACCATAATTTGGAACAAACAGCACTAAAACAAAACCTGTTTGTGTACCACAGGCTGCTGGAACCAAAACTCACTTCAGTCATCTGAATTGCTAACAGTTTAATATGTCGTGACATTGTTTACATAACTGTCACTCACAACTACCGACATCTATACGCATGAGGTTAACGATTCCCAATGAGAATGCCGATTTCAGAATTAGAGAGACGGACAGAATTAACCCCAGACAAAATCTACCTGCGCCAACCTGTCGATGGCCAAGTGAAAGACTTTACCTGGTCTGGAGTCTTCGACCAGGTAAGACGTTTAGCAGGCGGTTTTCAATCGCTCGGATTAAAACCCGGCGACCGTATCGCATTGATGGCTAAGAATTGTGCAGAGTGGTTTATTACTGATTGGGCGATCATGGCAGCGGGGATGATCTCCGTACCCATCTACCCTACCGCCGGGGAAAAAACGATACGCCATGTGCTTTCCCATAGCGAATCAAAACTTCTGATAATAGGTAAACTAGATAGCACCGATGCGCTTTCTAACGTTCTGAATGACTCTGGCGAACTCGCACTGCAAACCCTTTCAATGCCTTACCCAACGGTAATGACTAAATTGCAGTGGTATAAGTTTCTTGATGCTTCAGCACCTATAGAGAGTCTGAATGATCCAGATGAAAATGACGTCATGTCGATCATTTATACCTCTGGCAGTACAGGAACACCAAAAGGCGTAGTGATGAGTTTTGGTGCCTATCACTACGCCAGCAAACAAACGCAGGATACGCTCGGCGTGACAGAATCGGATCGTGTCGTATCCTATTTGCCTTTGGCTCATATTACTGAGCGTGGTGTTATTGAAGGACCAAGCCTATATGCGGGCTGCACCGTCTATTTTGTCGAATCGCTCGATACATTCATATTCGATATAAATCGCGCACAACCCACATTTTTCCTGTCTGTTCCAAGGTTGTGGAGCAAGTTCCTTTCAAACATTCACGCGCGGGTTACACCTAAGAAGTTATCTATCCTTCTTTCTTTACCCGTGATTGGTAATTTAGTCGCAAGAAAGATCCGTCGCACGCTAGGCCTCGACCAGGTAAGGGTTTTTGGCTCAGGTTCTGCTCCAATTTCGCCTGAAATTTTAAAATGGTACAAACGATTGGGGATGAATATCTCTGAGGGTTGGGGAATGACGGAAACTGGCGGGTTATCGTGCAGCAACCTGCCTTTTGACGAAGCGAGAATTGGCACAATCGGTGTCCCGCTGGACGGGACCGAGATGAAAATCTCTGAACAGGGAGAAGTCCTCATAAGTAGTCCAGGCTTGTTTCAGGAATACTATCAGGACCCCGCACTGACTGAAGAAAGCTTTACTGAAGACGGCTTCTTTAAAACAGGCGACAAAGGAGAGTACAACGAGGCCCTCAACGCATTCAGAATAACTGGTCGCGTGAAGGAGCTGTTTAAGACAGAAAAAGGCAAATACATCGCGCCAGTTCCTATCGAATCCAAACTCGCTGTTAACGACCTTTTCGAACAGATCTGCGTGATGGGTACCCTATTACCGCAGCCCATTGCGGTAACGGTCCTCAGTCCAGCGGCAGAATCTCTCTCAAACGAAAAAATTGAGGCCAGCATTAATCAAACTCTAGAAAGCATTAATGCCCAACTTGAGCCTCACGAAAGGCTATCTGGTGTGTTTGTAGCGAAGGACGAATGGACAATCGAAAATGAATTGCTCACACCCACGCTCAAAATCAAACGAGGTGACATCGAACAAGCTTATCTACCAAAGCTAAGGATGATGACGGGTAAGACGGTTTGCTGGGAAGCATGAGCTAGGAGCATCCAATATTAAGACAGTAAGCCCGGCTATTGCCGGGCTTTTTACTATTAAAACGATGTTCGTTTGTAACGTCGGTATTCAGGCTGCCAGAAACTCTGCTGTATCGCATTTTCTAGCGTTTCATGATCAACCTGTGTTGCTACGCCATCCTCCATTGCCGCCAGAGCCACCTGAAAAGCAATATGCTTACTGACCTGCTGCACATCCTCCATGGGCGGCAACAATGGACCTTCACCATGAATAGCGAGTGGCGACATATCTGCAAGAGCACGACTTGAGGCCATTAGCATATTGTCGGTAATTCGGTTGGCGCCGCACGCCAACGCACCTAATCCAATTCCGGGGAAGATATAGCTATTGTTGCATTGCGCAATGTCTATTTTCCGATCACCCAGAGTTACTGGTGCGAAAGGACTCCCTGTTGCAACCAGTGCTTCACCATTGGTCCAATTGAGGATATCAACTGGCCTACCCTCAACACGACTGGTTGGGTTTGATAGAGGCAAGACTATGGGACGAGCACACTGCTTGTGCATCTCTTTGATCACCTCTTCGGTGAACAAGCCTGGTACACCCGAAACACCAATCAGTACACTGGGTGCCGCATTCTTCACCACATCTAACAAAGATACATTACTTCCCTCGACTTCCCAGTCTGCGGTCGCTGTGGTGGTTTGAGTCAGCTTCTGTTGGAAAGCAAGCAAGTTCGGCATTCCCTCCTGAAGTAGGCCCCAACGGTCAACCATAAACACCTGTGAACGTGCTTGCTCCTCACTGATACCCTCAGCGACCATTTGAGCAATGATCGCTTCAGCAATACCGCAACCCGCAGAACCAGCCCCCAAAAACACGATTTTTTGCGAGCGCAGCGTCGTTCCGGCAGCGCGGCAAGCTGCAAGCAAGGAGCCGACGGTTACAGCAGCCGTACCTTGGATATCATCATTAAAGCAGCAAACCTTGTCTTTATAACGCTCAAGTACCGGCATTGCGTTCTTCTGAGCGAAGTCCTCGAATTGCACAAGCGCTTCAGGCCAACGCACCTTGATCGCTTCCATCACATCATCAACAAACTGGTAGTATTCGTCACCCGTTATGCGTGGATGGCGCCAACCCAAGTACATGGGATCATCTATCAGGTTTGGATTATTGGTACCCACGTCCAGCACCAACGGCAATGTATAAGCCGGGCTGATACCGCCACATGCGGTATATAGGCTCAGCTTGCCAATCGGAATGCCCATGCCACCAATGCCCTGGTCACCCAATCCCAAAATACGCTCACCATCGGTGATAACAATGACCTTCACATTGTGGCGTATGGAGTTGTTAAGAATGTCCTCGATGCGCTCTCTGTCGGGGTAGCTGATAAACAAACCTCGAGCTCGGCGATAGTTGCGAGAAAACTGCTCGCACGCATGCCCAACGGTTGGGGTGTAGATAATCGGCATCATCTCAGTGATATGGTCAGCCACCAGTCGATAAAACAGTGTCTCGTTAGTGTCCTGAATATTTCTCAGATAAATGTGCTTATCTATGTCAGATTCAAACGCAGTGAACTGATGATATGCGCGCTCACTCTGCTCTTCGATAGTTTCAATCGCGTTAGGAACCAATCCTTCCAGATTGAACTCTTTGCGCTCCTCCTCAGAAAATCCACTGCCTTTATTTAACAGTGCGGTTTCCAGCAAGATTGGTCCTGCGTAAGGGATATAGACGGGACGTTTATTGGGCATTCTTATACTCGATTATTGTAGGGGAACCAGTTTAGCTTCTAAGTCTGTTTAATCTCGGAAGTTATTGAACTGCAGGGGTTGTTCCAGCTCTGCTGCTTTTAGCATCGCCATGACGCCCTGCAGATCATCACGTTTCTTGCCGGTCACCCTCAACTTCTCACCTTGAATAGACGCCTGCACTTTCATCTTCTTATCCTTGATCATTTTTACGATCTTTTTTGAAAGCACCTGCTCTATGCCCTGTTGAAAGCGAATGTTACGGCTAAAGGTTTTGCCGGTATGGATATCTTTTTCATCCACTTTGATTGCTTTTGGATCTACGCTGCGTTTAACCATTGCACTGCGGAGAATGTCC
Organism: Corallincola platygyrae; assembly: GCF_039544265.1. Lineage (NCBI taxonomy): Bacteria > Pseudomonadati > Pseudomonadota > Gammaproteobacteria > Alteromonadales > Psychromonadaceae > Corallincola > Corallincola platygyrae. The sequence goes on from NZ_BAABLI010000014.1 coordinate 246,465, forward strand.
TCCATCTGTTGAAGCTGAAACTCTGCTTCCGCTTTCAAAGTTACGACCAGCTCCTTTAGCTCAAAACTGGCTTCAACATTTCGAAAATCGAAACGTGTACTCAACTCTCTATTGGCATTATCAACAGAATTCTTTACTTCAACGGCATCTACTTCAGATACGATGTCAAACGACGGCATGGTGCACTCCGACTGGCTGGTATTGGTTACTTTTCAAGGGATGAATTCTAACTGTTTCCCTGCGCTGAATCATGGTTAGTCAGTCATTTTTAAAAGAAAATTCGAAGGTTGTTTCCACTCTTCATCTGTTGACTAACGCCTCAGTAAAAATGAATACCCCACCTCAATAACTCAATATTCATGCATTTTTTTTGAATAAAAAGCGAGAAATATGCATCGGATGATGGTATAAACAGCGGTTCGGCCCACATAAAATCTGTGTTGTGTTGAATAATTACACAATCGCCTCAGCTTCCCTGTCGCTAGGAAATGGTTGGTGGTGTGGGCCACAGAGGGATCGATCAGGCACCGAAGTGCGTTAACACTCGCCCGGTTACTCGAAGAAGTAGACGCTGATGCGTAATTGCCCGATCCAATGAAAACAGGTGCATCCCGTTAACAGAAACGCACCCCGATATAGGAAGTGTTAGATGACCACTAGTAGCAAACAATCTACTGGCCTTTATCGCTCGGATTTCGAGCATGACAGTTGTGGTATCGGCTTTGTTGCCAGCCTGAAAGGTGAAAAGTCGCACGATATTATTGAAAACGCACTCACCATGCTTACCTGCATGGAGCACCGTGGCGGCACGGGCTGTGACGTTCATAGTGGTGACGGCGCCGGTATTCTTATTCAGATCCCCCATGATTTCTTTAAAGCTGAGTCAACAAAACTTGGCTTTACACTGCCCGAAAAAGGCGAGTACGGCGTTGGTATGGTATTTTTCCCACCCAACGTACAAGAAGCAGCTAAGTGTCGTAACGTTCTTAACCAGAACATTCAAAAATTGGGTATGACACTGCTAGGTTATCGTCCTGTACCACGTGACAATTCAAGCCTCGGTCAAGCGGCACTTGATACTGAGCCAACGACTGAGCAGGTATTTATCGAAAAGCCTGCAGACCTCAGCCAGCAAGAATTCGAACGTAAGCTGTTTGTATTGCGTAAGTATACGGGTCATACGCTCAACAATAACGTGGTAAAAGAGAAAGATGACTGTTACATCGCCTCTCTCTCTACACGGACTATCGTTTATAAAGGTCAGCTGACAACGGCTCAGGTACGCAAGTACTACCTGGATCTTCAAAACCCTGACGTTACCAGCTCACTGGCGATGTTCCACTCCCGTTTTTCTACCAACACGTTCCCTGCCTGGCGTCGTGCACAACCTTTCCGCTACATGTCTCATAACGGTGAAATCAACACGGTTAAAGGCAACGTCAACTGGATGGCAGCACGTGAAGCACTGTTTGATTCAGTGAACTTCAGTCAGGCCGAGATGGACATGCTGTTGCCAATATGTAACCGCAGTAACTCTGACTCAGCCAACCTGGATATGGCCGTTGAACTGCTCGTACTAAGTGGTCGCCCTCTCGCTCAGGTTATGATGATGGTTGTGCCAGAAGCGTGGCAAAGCCAGACCGACATGGATCCGGTTAAACGTGCTTTCTACGAGTACTACAGTTGCATCATGGAACCGTGGGATGGCCCAGCGTCTATCAGCTTCACTGACGGTAACGTGATTGGTGCAACGCTTGACCGTAACGGTCTTCGCCCTTCTCGCTACCTAGTAACAGACGACGGCATCGTGGTAATGGGCTCAGAAACGGGCGCGTTGATTGTTGACCAGTCAAAGGTTGTTCAAAAAGGCCGATTGCAGCCTGGTAAGATCTTTATCGCCGACCTTGAACAAGGTCGTATTATTTCTGACGACGAAGTTAAAGCAGATATCTGCTCGCGTCAGCCGTACGGAAAGTGGCTAGACGAAAATAAGATTGTTCTTGATGACCTGCCAACGCCAGCGGCAAGTGTTGCACAGCCGGTAATGGATGATTTACGCAAGCGTCAGCAAGCGTTTGGCTATACCAACGAAGATTTGAATTTGATCCTCGCGCCTATGGTAGGCACAGCCAAAGAACCATTGGGTGCCATGGGTACCGACAGCCCGCTTGCAGTGCTCTCAGACAAGCCGCAAAACTTGTCCAACTATTTCAAGCAACTGTTTGCGCAGGTAACCAACCCACCTATCGACCCCATCCGTGAAGAGATGGTGATGTCACTGCAAACCTACGTGGGTGGCAACCAAAACCTATTGGCAGAAACACCTCTGCACTGCCACAAGGTTGAAATCAAACAACCGGTACTGCTTAACGAGCAACTGATGAAGCTCAAGCATATCGACCACAATCACTTCCAAGCCAAAACGCTGGACACAGTATTCCCAGCAACCGGAGCTGAAGGTGAGTTAGAAAAAGCTATCGACCGTGTATGTCGATATGCAAAAGATGCAGTTGAAGACGGTTATTCCATCATCATCCTGAGTGACCGCGCGACCGACACAGATCATGCAGCGATCCCATCACTGCTGATCACATCTGCTGTTCACCACTACCTGATCCGTGAAGGCCTGCGTACAAAAGCCGACATCATTGTTGAATCTGGTGACGTACGTGAGACTCACCACTTTGCAACGCTGATTGGCTACGGCGCATCAGCTGTTAACCCTTACCTTGCACTTGAGACACTACTCGAGCTGCGCAATGCTGGCGTGATTAAGAGCGAACTGTCTGATCAAGAAGTATTTGGTAAGTACATCAAAGCTGTTAATAGTGGCTTGCTGAAGATCTTCTCGAAGATGGGTATCTCTACTCTGCAGTCTTATCAAGGCGCGCAGATCTTCGAAGCGCTGGGTGTAAACAGCGACGTCATTGAAAAGTACTTCACCGGTACCGTTAGCCGTATCCAGGGTATAGGTGTCAACGAGATCGCTAAAGAAGCGTTGGCAAACCACCGTGAAGGTTTCCCATCGGCAGATCGCATCCACGTTGACGACCTGTTGAAATCAGGTGGTGAATACGCATGGCGTAAGGATGGTGAACGCCATCTGTTTAACCCAACAACTATTCGTTTGCTGCAACACGCAACGTCTCAGAACGACAAATCGCTGTTCCAGGAATACGCAAAGAATGTCGATGACCAGAGCACCGAAGCATTTACTCTGCGTGGTCTGATGAAGCTGAAATCTGACCGAACCTCAATTCCATTGAGTGAAGTTGAGCCGGCAGAAAACATCTTCAAGCGTTTTGCGACAGGCGCCATGTCGTTTGGTTCTATCTCTTGGGAAGCACACACTACCCTTGCGATGGCAATGAACCGAATTGGTGGTAAGAGTAACTCTGGTGAGGGTGGTGAAGATCCTATCCGCTTCACGCCAGAAGCAAATGGCGACTCCAAACTATCGAAAATCAAACAGGTTGCATCTGGCCGTTTCGGCGTAACCAGTTACTACCTGGCCAATGCAGAAGAGCTGCAGATTAAGATGGCTCAGGGCGCTAAGCCAGGTGAAGGTGGGCAGCTACCGGGCCACAAAGTCGATGCCTGGATTGGTAAGACTCGTGGCTCAACACCAGGTGTGGGACTGATTTCTCCTCCGCCTCACCACGATATTTATTCAATCGAGGATTTGGCTCAGCTGATCTACGATCTGAAGAACGCCAACCGTGAAGCTCGTGTCAACGTTAAGCTGGTATCAGAAGCAGGCGTAGGCACCATTGCATCAGGTGTATGTAAAGGTTACGCAGACGTTGTACTTATCGCTGGTTACGACGGCGGTACCGGTGCTTCGCCGCTGAGCTCAATCAAACACGCGGGTCTGCCGTGGGAGCTGGGTCTGGCTGAAACTCATCAGACGTTGGTTCGTAACAAACTTCGTAGCCGTATCACGGTACAGGCCGATGGTCAGATGAAGACTCCTCGCGACCTGGCTGTAGCCACCCTACTCGGTGCAGAGGAATGGGGTATCGCCACCGCAGCGCTGATTGTGGAAGGCTGTACCATGATGCGTAAGTGTCACCTCAACACCTGCCCTGTGGGTATTGCGACTCAAGACCCTGAGTTACGTAAGCGCTATAAAGGTAAAGTCGATCACGTCGTTAACTTCTTTACCATGATGGCCGAAGGTCTGCGTGAAATCATGGCTGAACTTGGTTTCCGTACCATCGATGAAATGGTTGGCCAAACACAGTGTCTAGAGATCCGTGACGATATCGACCACTGGAAGTTCAAGCACGTCGATCTGACCCCGATTCTGTTTAAACAAGAGACGCCAGAAGGTGAAACCCTTTACCGTAGCATTGAACAGAAGCATCTGATCCACGATATCGTTGATCGCAAGTTGATCGCTGACGCTCAACCAGCGCTGGAAAACCAGGAAAGCGTTGATCTCAGTTATGAGATCATCAATACCGACCGTAGTGTTGGTACCATGCTCTCCAACGAGATCTCTAAGAAGTACAAGGGCGAAGGCCTACCTGAAGACACCATTAAGGTGAAGTTCAATGGTTCGGCTGGTCAGAGCTTCGGTACCTTTGTAGCTAAGGGTGTCCGTTTCGAGCTTGAAGGTGACGCCAACGACTACTTCGGTAAGGGTCTAAGTGGCGGTAAGCTGGTTGTTTACCCTGCCAAAGAAGCACCTTTCGCGCCACGTGAGAACATTCTTATCGGTAACGTTGCCTTCTTTGGCGGCACCGACGGTATCTCATTTATTCGCGGTATCGCTGGTGAGCGTTTCTGTGTTCGAAACTCCGGTGTAACAGCGGTTGTCGAAGGCGTGGGTGACCACGGTTGTGAATACATGACCGGTGGTAAAGCAATCATTCTAGGTGAAACCGGCCGTAATTTTGCAGCAGGCATGTCCGGCGGTGTTGCTTACGTACTGGATGTTAAAGGCGACTTTGCTTCCAAGTGCAACATGGAAATGGTTGAACTTGAGAAGATCACAGACGCAACAGAAAGTGATGAACTGAAATCTCTTATCGAACAGCACCTAGAAGCGACTAAATCAGACGTTGCACAAGAGTTGCTGGCAGATTGGGATGGCGCACTGGCCAAGTTCGTTAAGGTTATGCCTGTCGACTACAAGCGCATGCAGAGTTACATGAACATTGCCCGCGAAAGTGGCAAGTTCGAGAGTGACTATGATATCGCAGTAGAAGCGTTCGATATGCACCTGAAAAACCTGGCAGCTCAGTAACGCTGAGCCAACGAGATAAGAGTTCGGAGAAAGAATCATGGGTAACCCAACAGGATTTTTAAAAGTAGAACGTGCGCTGCCAGAAGATCGTCATCCAAAAGAACGTTTGATCGATTGGCTGGAAGTTCATGAACACATGCCTGAAGAAGGCATCAAAGAGCAGGCTAGCCGTTGTATGGATTGCGGCGTACCTTTCTGTCAGTCTGGCGAATCTCAGTACGCGCCAGTTGTCGCAGGCTGCCCCGTAAACAACGTCATCCCTGAGTGGAATGACCTTGTTTACAACGGTCGCTGGAAAGAAGCGGTGCAATTACTGCACAAAACCAACAACTTCCCGGAGTTTACCGGTCGTGTCTGCCCTGCCCCTTGTGAAGGCAGTTGTGTATTGGGTATCAACGCAGATCCGGTAACGATTAAGCACCACGAGTACGCCATTATTGAGCGAGCTTTCGAAGAGGGCTGGGTTGTTGCTGAGCCACCAGCGCGACGCACCGGCAAGACGGTTGCAGTTATCGGCTCTGGCCCTGCAGGCTTGGCCGCAGCCGCTCAGTTGAACAAAGCTGGTCACATGGTGACTGTTTACGAACGAGCTGACCGTATTGGTGGATTGCTGATGTATGGCATTCCCAACATGAAGCTCCAGAAAGAGATCGTTCAACGCCGTGTTGATATCTTGGCTGAAGAAGGGATTGTGTTTGTTACCAACACCGAAGTTGGCAAAGATATCTCTACAGACGATCTGAAAGCTAACTTTGACTCAGTGGTCATTGCTACTGGTGCAACAGTGCCGAGAGATCTGCCGGCTGAAGGGCGTCAGCTTAATGGCATTCACTTCGCCATGGAGTTCCTGGGCAAAAACACCAAGAGTCTTCTTGATAGCAATCACGCTGACGGTGAATACATCGATGCCAAAGACAAAAATGTGGTTGTCATTGGTGGTGGTGATACGGGTACTGACTGCGTAGGTACTTCTTTACGTCACGGTTGTAAGAGTGTTATTCAGCTCGAAATTATGCCTGAGCCAGAAGCACAGCGTGCTGACAACAACCCTTGGCCACAATGGCCAAAAGTTAAGCTGGTTGATTATGGTCAGCAAGAAGCCGTTGCAGTTCAAGGCGATGACCCTCGTGACTATCAGATGATGACTAAGCACATCGAAGGTGACGACAGCGGCAATGTAAAAGCGGTACATACCGTAGGCATCGAATGGCAGAAAACCGACGACGGCCGTATGGTACCTGTTGAGATCGCTGGAACAGAGAAGGTCTATCCTGCTGATATCGTGCTATTAGCGATGGGCTTTATGGGCCCTGAAGGCGGACTTTTGGACGCTTTAGGTGTTGAAAAAGACGCTCGCTCTAACGCAAAAGCTGAATACGATAATTTTGCCACTAATGTGCCAGGCGTATTTGCCGCGGGTGATGCTCGTCGTGGACAGAGCCTTATTGTATGGGCTATTGACGAAGGCCGCCGCGCTGCCCGGGAAGTTGACAGCTTCCTGATGGGTAAGAGTTATTTGCCTTAGTCGACATTGTTTTGAAAAGCCCTTCTCTCGAAGGGCTTTTTTTTATGCGGACTTCACGACTAACAGCTCAATCGTTTAATGGCAGTAAATACCGTGTTAGATTTAGCCAAATATTTCTAACCCGAAGATAACTATGCCGAAGGCGTCAGATTTAAAACGCGGAATGGCCATTGAACACAATGGCAAACTTTTAATAGCTAAAGAAGTTGAAGTCAGCAGCCCCAGCGCAAGAGGCGCTGCGACGCTCTATAAAGTCAGGTTTGCCGACATTCAGACTGGCTTAAAAGTTGAAGACCGCTTTAAAGGTGACGACAGCCTGACTGAAATAGAGTTGGTCAAACGCCCGGCCAGTTTTTCCTATGAAGAAGGTGATGAAGTGATCTTTATGGATAACGAAGATTACTCCCAATACCACTTCAATAAACAGAGCATGACTGACGAGTTACTTTTCATCCACGAGGCTATCGAAGGTTTACTTGTGGTTATGGTCGATGGCTCAGCCGTTGGCGTGGAACTTCCACAATCTGTGGAAATGGTCATTACGGATACACCACCCTCAATCAAAGGGGCATCCGCCAGCGCACGTACTAAGCCAGCTGAGTTTGCTACAGGACTAATAGTTCAGGTACCTGAATACATTGCCCCCGGCGATAAGATCAGGATTAATACCGCAGACAAAAAGTTTATGTCGCGAGCGGACTAAACCAGGTAAATATCTATCCGAGCAGTGACAAAACACTTTGCCACTGCTGGTTAGCCTGTCCAAGCATACTGGTACTCGCTTGAACCTGAATCTGCTTCTTAACAAGTTCTGCCGTCTCGAAAGCAAAGTCAGTATCACGCTGTCGAGAACGACTGTCAGATAGATTCTCCCTACTGATTGCCATACTGTTCAACGTGCTTTCAAAACGATTTATTACGGCTCCAAATAGGCTACGCTGTTTATCGACGACTCGCAACGCGTCGTCTGCTGCAATAATGGCAAACTGAGCGTTGTCGACTAAATCAACTTCATCAAGGCCCAGGTTTTCTGTGCTAAATGTTCCCAGTGTTGCTTCTATCAGTTGAAAGGCATCGGCACCGGCTTGAAAAGAAACGGTTCTGCCGCCGGCACCATTGATTTCGGTCTGGTACGACTCAAGGCGAACATAACTAAACTGGGGGTCATGGAAGTTAGTGACATCATAGTCGGTGCCATCAAAATCATCGTCGTTTTCGATAAAACGTTCCAAAAAGCCTTCAGAGCCGGAGCTGCTACCGGTGCCTAAACCGCGCATCGTATTTTGGCGAACGTCACCACCATCAGCATCAAAACCACCGAGAGCCCCGTTATCCTCGTTATAGATGTTCATCTCATCATTAACGACGTCATTAAATGTATTACCGGCGCCGAGTTCAGTAAAAAGGCCGGCCTCACTAGCCCAACGGCCGGTCTCTGCAATGGCTTCATCAAGAGTTGCGCCCTCTTTCAAGGACTGCATCATTGTTTCAATGCCAGTGCCGTTGGTTCTCTCGTGAATGTATCGCATTACAACGTAGCCACCGGAATATACTGCGGCTACCTCAAGGTCCGTGGATGGCTGTCCAGTATTGCCCTGCCAATTATTTAGAAGCTCATCTCTTATCGCGCTTAACCCTCCCGGGATATTCTCAATGTCATTGGCAAGGCGTGTATCTGCACCCCGTACAACTTCAGCAGAACCCTCAACAAACCACGTCGATTTGGTGGACAGGTCCATATTCACTGCCATTACGCCGTGAGTCATCTCATGCAAGATTGTTTCGTCCAATCTAATCAGGTTGTCGCCGGTTAGCCCGTTATCAAAACCATTGCCAAAATCATCCATATCAACAACAAGGCGTAACTCTTTCGCAGGATCACCGGGCACATTCTGGTATTCGACAAACGCTAACGTACCGTTCTGTCCATCAACATGCTCAAGGTCGACAGTTAAAAGTTCCCCTCCACCAAACAAACCTAACTGATCTCCCAGAATAATGGTGGACTCTTGAAGGTAACTCTTTCTCAGACCCTGCAAAATATTGCGCTCAGACACATCAAAAAGATAACCCGAACCATTATCAAACAACTTAGTGTCGCCAAAACGCGTAGTTTCGTTTATTCGGTCAACTTCCTTGAGAAGCTGACTCGCTTCCTCTTGCAGCGACTGACGGTCCTCGCGGCTGTATACACCGTTAGCTGCTTGAATACTTAATTCTCGTACACGTTGGATTGAGTTGGTGATTTCCTGCAAAGCTCCTTCTGCGGTGCGCAGCATAGCTGCGCCGTCATTGACGTTTCTTGTAGCAACAGCAAATCCATCGATCTTTGCAGTTATGCGATTTGATAACTGCAAACCAGCAGCATCGTCAGCAGCAGTATTTATGCGCAGCCCAGAAGATAAACGTGCAAACGACTCGCTCAAGCCTCGGCTGGCGTTGCTCAACGCGTTTTGGCTAAACAGTACATTGCTGTTGGTTTGTAAAGATGAAATCAAATGGCAGATCTCTGGCTACAATAGTGACAGCTCTCACACTATGTCGGCATGCACATAATCAACCTTTAGATAAAAGTCACAAACCAAGATCCAGCTCATACTGAATTAGCAATTAAAAAATAGAAACTAACTTAGATCACAAACAGATATTGGAATGTGCGTGTCCTCGCAAGCCTGATGATTACTGGCGATTCAGGTTTTACTTAAGCGCAAGCAAGTACCAAAATAGCCACACCTACTCACCAATTAGTAAGACTAAAAGCGATGAAAAAAGGTATTAAAAACTTTCTCAAGTCCATCCTTCTTGCAGCTGGATTATGGTTTTTATTTATGTGGTTGACCGAATCACAAACTCTGGCAGTTCTCACCTCAGTTTTAGTACTGTCTGCCGGAATCCTTTCTTTGGTTGAAGACTTGGTCAATCAAAGCAGGAAAACAAACCAACTGATTTTATAGTTAAGGCTCCGTCTGCCTCTTAAGAGGTGTGGCAGACGCTACTTATCGCGCTTAACTTTTTTCTCTCTTTTTTATTCCTTATCTTTCTTAAAACAACAACTCCTTGTTTACGCGTACCTTTTGGCTGACTTGCCAGGAGACCTTCGTTATTCCGTACTCATTACAAAGCTGGCTTTGTCCATACTTACACTGACGCTTGTTTCGCTGGAGTAAGTTATGGCGGGTCGCTACTTCCCTTTTTCTTTTAAGAGTTTTGTTTGGTTAATCGTGGCTTTGTTGGTACTACTTTATGGCTTGCAATGGCTGACATACGCAGACAAATATCAACTACGACAGGTAAACGACTTCCCGGAATCAGATAGAATCACCCCACTCTATCGGAATGTAACCACACATATCCGCGACACACCGCGACCGGAAGAAACTTTTACCTTCCCTGTTCCTCTGGGTGGTGTGGGCCCTGACATTCCCCTCTATGCAGGTGACAATCAACATCCCTTCTTTTGCATGACAGTAGATTCCAAACTTGGCCAACCACTCGTTGATAACCAGCAAGGCTTAGGCGTCCCAGTCTACGAACAGTACCCTCCCGAAAATAACAATCATGTGATCGGGTATAGTAAAGATTGTTTGATAAAGACCTCCCTTCGATACTTTTTTCAAAACACAGAAGGCGAATTTAAGCCGTTCGAACTTGAGTCAGCCCCCGACTCGAATGACATAATGAGAGTTAACCTGGGAGGAGAAGATGTCCCCTTCATTATCCGTGTCGAGACGGGCAGCATAAATCGCTATCTGTACATGATCGCGATGCCAGTCGTTTGGCCTGCAGCCCCTGAGCGTGATTCATCTCAGCTTTGGAATAAGCGCCTGATTTACCAATTCAAAGGGGGATCGGGGATTGGCTTTCGTCAGGGCAAACTGCGTATGCGTGGCATTATTGAGCGACGTGCTGCGCAACTGGCCAAAGGATATGCTGTCGTCACATCCACAGCCAATCGAACAAGTTATACCTATAACATGTTGCTGGCCGAAGACACCGCAACCAGAGTAAAGCGGCAGTTCACCAGCATTTACGGTAATCCATTATATACAGTGGGTGTAGGAGGCTCTGGTGGTGGACTAGCGCAATACCTGATCGCCCAAAATAAACCCGGCATCATCGATGCCGCCCTCCCCCTTTACAGTTACCCAGACATGATCTCGCAAACCATTTATGGATTAGATTGTGAACTGATTGAGCACTATTTTGCTATCACCTCGTTTGATAGAGATAAGTGGAGTGACTGGAATCTCAGGCGTTCCATACTCGGTGTTAACACCAAGCAGGGACATATACATAGGTATGCATGGCTCCAGCCCATAAACCAGTTAGCTGCTGGAGTATGGCCAGAGTATCCCGACGGCAACAGTGAATGTCACAATGGCTGGTTTGGCCTAACCTCTCTGGTTCACAACCCGAAGCAGACCTATCTTCGTAACTATTACTCAGATAACACCAAGGCAGCCGTAAACTGGACTTACTGGGAAGACATGGTTGCACTGTTTGGGCGAGACAAACATGGTTTTGCCAATACCACCTGGGACAACAGAGGTGTTCAGTATGGTCTTGAGGCCCTGAAAAATGGAGAGATTTCGCCAGAGGAGTTCATTCATCTAAATCGTTATATTGGCGGATGGAAACCACAGCACCAAATGGAAGAAGAGCGCCTCTATTCACTGTTCGGCCCCCATAATAAGCCATTGTGGTTGAGCCTTTGGAGCCGGCACAACATTACCCAACCGAATGAGCCCAGTAAAACTGCTGAGCGCAGCACCGCTAACCTAAAGGCTGTGCAGATGGCCTATAGGGGTGGCCAGGTGTTTATTGGCAATGTTGACTTACCCATTATCGATATCCGGCACTATTTAGAGCCTGAACTCAACATGCATCACGTTTCGGCTAGTTTTGAAGCCAGGCAAAGGATCATCGACTGGCGTGGAAATTCAGATAACCACGTTATTTGGGTGTCACATCCTGATTTCGATCCGCAAGAGCTTGGGTTCCAGGCGATGGATGATTGGATGTTAAGCATGATGGCCAGACCGGACGCTACAGCATCAGACAGTCGCCCTGCACAGATAATGGATATGTGTATCGACGAAGCAGGTAATGAGATCTCTAAGGGGCATAACGTATGGGACGGCCCATGGAATGCAAAAATAGAGGGTTCCTGCCATCAAGCCTACCCCATGTTTAGCACTTCTCGGATACAGGCGGGTGGGCCATGGCGAGGCAGTGTATTTATCTGTTCCAGAGAGCCGGTCGAAAGAGCACTCAAGCGAGGCGTATATCACCCCGTTGACATGTCCGCCTATCTGGCACAACTAGTAGAAGCTTTTCCAGACGGCGTTTGTGACTATTCGAAAGGGGACGCAGGTAGACCGGATGATATCAGTCCAGGTTAATAGGCATAAAAAAACCGCCAGTTGGCGGTTTTCTATTGAGTCAAACTATTTATCAAGAATAATCCGCAACATTCTACGCAGTGGTTCTGCAGCGCCCCAAAGCAATTGGTCACCCACAGTAAATGCAGAGATATATTCAGACCCCATTGAGAGCTTGCGAATACGTCCTACAGGAATACTCAGCGTGCCTGTAACTTTAGTTGGAGAAAGCTCTTCTACGGTAACTTCCCTTTCATTTGGTATCACTTTTACCCAATCATTATGAGAAGACAGTATTGACTCGATCTCGGCTACTGGCAGGTCCTTATTCAATTTGATTGTCAAAGCCTGGCTATGGCAGCGCATAGCACCAACGCGGACACAAAGTCCGTCAATTGGCATTGGCGCATCACTACGCCCGATGATCTTGTTCGCTTCGACTTCTGCCTTCCACTCTTCTCGGCTTTGACCACTTGGCATAGGAGTATCGATCCACGGGATCAGAGAACCAGCTAGCGGCACACCAAATTGATCTGTTGGGAAAGACTCGCTGCGCATCTTTTCAGCGACTTTTTTGTCGATATCCAAGATAGCTGATGCTGGGTCTTGCAGCTCTTCACTCACTTCATCACGCAAGTCGCCCATCTGGCTGATCAGTTCACGCATATTACGCGCGCCAGCACCTGAAGCTGCCTGGTAAGTCATAGGACTAACCCAGTCGACTAAACCTTTTTCGACCAGACCACCAATCGCCATCAACAGAAGGGAAACAGTACAGTTACCGCCAACGTAGGTTTTCACACCTTTGTTCAAGCCATCTTGAATAACATTGGCATTGACCGGATCCAGAACGATAATCGCATCGTCATCCATACGTAACGAAGACGCCGCATCGATCCAGTAACCTTGCCAGCCAGCGGCACGCAAGTCATCGTACACAGCCTTGGTGTAGTCACCACCCTGACAGGTGATGATAACTTCCATCTGTTTTAGCGTTTCGATGTTATGCGCATCTTCCAGTGGTTTAATCGGTTTTCCAACGTCTGGGCCGTCCTGACCCGCTTGAGAGGTTGTAAAAAAGGTGGGATCGATCAACGCAAAGTCTTGTTCTTCACGCATACGCTGCATTAGCACGGAGCCAACCATGCCACGCCAGCCAACTAAACCTACTTTCATCATGCTGCTATTATCTTCCTGTACCTCGGCTTAGCGCCATAATTGAGAGCGATACACAAATGCCCAACGCTCTAAACTAAAAACCCTCTTGGAACGAATAATTTCCAAATTGGAAAGAATTCGAGACAAGACGGTCACCATACCGATTTTTGACTAAGAAATAAATCATATTGGGCAGTGATCGGGGCTTTATTGTGTCCGTCTCACTGCCTGCTTAACAAAGCCTTCTAGCCCTTCCAGCTTGATTTCATATACAAGGGCAAGCAGTTCACCCAACTCACCTTTTGGATACCCCTGTCTTGCGAACCACATCATGTAGGGTTCAGGTAGGTCTATGAGCACCCTTCCTGCATATTTACCAAAAGGCATCTTGAACTCGCAAAGCTTTTTCAGAACAACCGGATCCATATGCTTAATCTGCCGATTCCGTTGCCTGATTTTCATTTACAATGTCATATTGCTCAAACCACCAAAGAATATGTGCCACTTTACTCATCAGGTTGGATGGGCGTGCAGCAATCCCATGCCCTGCTCCCGGGATCCTTACCATCGCGGTTTCAACTCCGGCTAACTTCAATGCTTGGTAGTACTGTTCAGTTTCTGACATGGGCGTTCGATAATCAGCTTCACCAGTGAGCAGCATCGTTGGCGTTTTAACGTTGCCCACGTATGAAATTGGTGAACGTTTCATATACGACTCGGGCGTCTCCCAAGGCATCGCCTCAAACCAGTACTGAGTGAAGAAAGGATACGCATCCGCAGTTAAGCTGAAGCTATACCAGTTGATCACAGGCTTGGCTACGACCGCAGCTCTAAATCTGTCTGTATGACCAATGATCCAAGCGGTTAACGTACCCCCCCCACTGCCGCCTGTAACGAACATACGATTTTCGTCGATATATCCTTTATCCAACAGGTAATCGACACCACTCATCAAATCATCATAATCCTGTGAGGGGTAGTTATGGTGTATTTCATTGGCAAACGCCTCACCATAGCTATCACTGCCGCGGGGGTTGATATAAACAACGACATACCCCTTAGCTGCAAACAACTGCATTTCAGCTGCAAAACGGGGCCCGTAATTGGCAACCGGTCCACCATGAATTTCCAACAGCAGGGGGTACTTTTTGGATTCATCAAATCCTGGCGGAAATGCAACCCAGCCTTGTATCTCCAACTCGCCAGCGCTTGATGGGTAGCGGATCTCCTGAATGTCGGAAAGAGCACGATGCTCAGTCCAAGACTGGTTTAACTGAGTTAGTTTGCTAACCTTACCTCCCCGATAATTTACCAACGCTACTTCGCTAGGCTGCTTACCGTTGGTTTGCGTAAACGCGAGGAGGTTGCCCTCGATATCAAAATCACCAGCTGAGTAAGGGCGTCCGATTGAAAGACCGCCGGCACCCGAAGCGACATCACTGATACGGCCACGCATATCCACACGGGCGATTCTGGTGTCACCCATATCGTCATACTTAAAATATACATGTTTACTGTTACCGGCCCACTTAGGGCTCGATACTGAGCGGTCCAGTTCACCAGTCAACACGAGAGTCCGCTTATCTTTCAAGTCGTACAGATAGAGCATTCTGTTTTGGTAAATAACCTTTTTATCGTCATAGCCGATATATGCCAGCCAGCGACCATTGGGAGAAATGATCGGCTGACTATCTGGTCCAAAACGTTCCGTGAGTTTTTCGACTTCGCCACTCGCTAGTTTGAGTTCGAAAAGCTCGCTGTTTTGGGGGGTAGTTTCAGGCGAAATATTTGCGGAAAAATAGAGGGATTCTCCGTCTTGAGAAAAATTCAGGGGGCCGTCATGACTATATTCGGCGCTTGTCACCTGCTGCGCAACGCCACCGTCTGCCGATATCACAAAGATCTGTTTATCACCCTCAGGCAGGTAACCCGCCCCATCGAACCGATAAAAAGTTGAATTAATCAGGGTCGCCGGTTCCGCCCACTTCGCGCCTTTGGGTTTGCCCGGCAAACTGACTACGGGTGCCTTTTTACCCGGCACAAAGGCTGTAAATGCCAGCCTTTTGCCATCTGGCGACCAGGAGATATTTGAGGGTGAAGATGATAGCTGGCTTATTGGCGCGTATGTTCCAGTATCAAACCAGTACATATAGATCTGGCTGGAACCCTCTCTGTTGGAAACAAATGCCATGCGTTTACCATCGGGCGATATGCGTGGCATACGATCATTGTGAAGTCCGGTTGTCAGCGGTCGTAGCACCTGGCCATCGGTTGAAACACGCCACAAATTACTTCGTCGTTTATCGGATTGGATATCCATGTAGTTACGAACAAAGACAACGTTTTTTAAGTCGGAGGTTATTTGAGGATCAGATGCATACTCGATTGAGAAAACATCTTCTAACTGCATTGGCTTTTTGTCGTCAGCAATCGTAGCGGGGCTAAACAAGAGCCCTTTGCACAAGACACCAAAAACCAACGCGAAGCTAAAACCTGCGCGCATTTCGAACTCCCTGGACATTATTAGTTATGTTTTATGCCACCCTATATGACGCAATGAGGGAGTTCAATAAACGCAGGCCAGTTGAAATGTTTGGTTACATATCCCGGGACTCAGAGTTCCTCTGACCTTTTAGGTAATCGGTGCGCGAGTGATCAGTGACAAACTTTCATTCACCTCATATATATGAGATTCAAACTCAGTGACACCGAGTGCTTCCAAGCGATCCCTGTGTTGAAGTAGATAGTCTTCTGCATCATCCCGGTTACTGAACAAGTATATTCCACCAGCTAAGCGGGTTTCCGGATTCTCGGTCCATATCTTCCACTTTAGCCCAGGTGATTTGGCAACTGCGTTAGCTAGCGGCTCACATGCCTCAGCCAATTGAGTGTGCCAGGGACCTCTGCTATGAAAATGGATCTCGAGAATCACGTTCGACATGGTTTAGCTCCCTTGTCCAGATACCTTTGAGTGTAGACAAGTGAAGCCCAACCGACTTGCTTAAGGTCAATAAACCTTAAACAGTAAATCATTCGATATTCAGATACTTGTGAGCTTGTATAGACAGACGCCAATTGCGCTGGATACAGGTTTTAATCGCTAATTCCGTCGCTCTTGGCAGCTGGCTGATAGGCTGCAGGCAGATGGTTTTATCTGCCAGTTCTCCGGTCTCGGAAAGAGGCTCAAGCAACCTATCGAGATCATCTATGTGAGACTGTTTTGCGATTGGATGTTTGATCTCGTCTGCACGTTGCAATGCCGACTCTAAAACATCGTAACCACCACGCATATCGACTTTTGGAGAAACAGTTACCCAGCAGGCTGCAGCGGCTTTGATTTCAAAGGTGCCAGAAGTTTCGATTTGGACAGAATACCCCTCGCTAATAAACGCATCAGTTAACGGCAACAAATCGTGAATACAAGGCTCTCCACCGGTAATCACAATGTGCTTTGCCACATACCCTTGCGATTGGCAGAGGTCCAATAATTGCTTAGCTGTCAGATAGCTCCATGTGGGCGCTTCTGCTGATTTTGCTGAAAGATCTTTTATCGAGATCTCGTTCTCTGGCTCCTGCTCCCATGTTTGCTTGGTATCACACCATGAGCAACCTACTGGGCAGCCCTGCAAACGAACAAAAACCGCTGGCACACCCGTGTAGACCCCCTCCCCTTGGATGGTTTCAAACACTTCATTCACTGGATATGCTAATTGCTGCATCGAATACCTGTTGTGTGTGAGCCAGATCGCGTAAAATGCGGCCGTTTTATACGTGAACCTGTGGCATTAAACAACTGTTATGAACGAAAAAGTCGTCGTTATCTATTCAGGAGGCATGGACTCCTTCACCGTACTGAACAAAGCCGTTAAAGAAGGCAATGAGGTATATGCTCTCAGCTTTGACTATGGCCAACGCCATGTCAAAGAGTTAGAGGTCGCTGCCGCTGTATGTAAAGAGCTCAATGTACCGCACAAAGTCGTTGATATCAGCGCGATCAACAGCCTGATTGGCGGTTCCTCTCTAACTGATGATATCGAAGTCCCTGAGGGGCACTATGAAGAAGAGAGCATGAAATCAACCGTGGTGCCAAATCGTAATATGATTTTGTTATCACTGGCGGTGGGTTACGCTGTGTCTTTAAAAGCAGGCAAAGTGTTTTACGGCGCTCACTCTGGCGATCATGCAATCTACCCGGATTGCAGACCTGAATTCGTGTTAAAAATGAATGAAGTCGCCAAAATTGCGAACTATGAAGAGGTCGAGATATTCAGCCCTTACCTAAATGAAAGCAAGATCGACATCCTCACCGATGGATTGAAGATGAGCCTGGATTACTCAAAAACCTGGACCTGCTATAACGGCCGCGAGAAGGCTTGCGGAAAATGTGGGGCCTGCGTAGAGAGACTCGAAGCATTTGAAAAAAATAACGCGGTTGACCCACTACCGTACGAATAAACGCCGACTGTTTAGTAAAAAAGCGCCCTAAGGCGCTTTTTTATTCGATATCCAACTTCATCGCGTCATGCTTTTGAATAAGAGGGAGGACAGATTCAAATTGCTTCAGGTAATCCTCACATAATTCACCTTTGCCATGCTCTTTATTGAGCCCAGCCAAGGTTTCCTGACCACCATTTTTTACCTTATCCCAGTCAACATCGATATCCAGGTCAAACCCGTTGGCATAAAGATATAGGCGAGCAACTTCCATCACTTTGTCTTTTTCAATTGTGATCCCACAATGCTGGTTGATATACATCATCTTGCCAACACCATCACTCAACGCTTCGTGTGCACGATTCTCTGCTGCAATCGCGGTAGCGGATGTGCATACCAAACTTAATGCGATGAAAGTTGTTTTAAGCATGTGACGCCTCTCTATGTATTCCGTTGTAAATGTTAATTAGTCATACAGAACTACAGACACAAGTATAACCAATTAATTCCATTTAAAATTTAACGTTCATCGGAACAGAGGTTTGACCTCGCCAAAAATAGCCTTTTGCCTCGGGTTCACTGCCACAACCACAACTTCCACCACACTGATTACTTTGCTGTATACCTATACGGCCTCGCTTAAGTAATAATGCCAACATCCCCTCAAGTGCCGACTGCTGAACCTTAAAATGGCGCTCCAGCTGTTCGCTGGTCACTAACTCCTGCGCTTTAATGTAATCCTCAAGCTGCTTTAGCATAATCAGGCGCCTTTATACCACCTTGCAGCCACTGCTCTGCGACTCTGCTTTTCAGTAACAGGAAAAATCCAATCAATACCGCAATAACTGCCGCGACAATACCGACAGAGCCACCATTGCCCACCTTAGCCAGTTGATAGAAAAGCGTTGCTGAGCAATAACCCGCCATCGTGGTCCAAATGGCTATGAGTGCCGACCACCGAGGTCCATATTCGCGAACCATGGCGCCCATCGCAGATGCACAGGGTACATACATCAGTACAAACAAAAGATATGCAAATGCGCCGATCTGGCCATCAAACTTAGCCGCAAGTCGGGTAATCGTGGAGACTTCGATCTCTTGCTCTTCAGCCGCTGACTCAAGGCTACTGACCTCTCCGACATCAAGGCCTAGAGGGTCCACTAACGCAGCGCCGATGTCAGCAAAATTGTCACCAATGGTTTGGACTGCCTCTGTCAGAGACTCAGCAATTGTGGCCTCTTCGCCTTCTTCTTCACCTTGATAGAGAGAGTTGAGCGTTCCCACAACCACCTCTTTCGCGAAGATCCCAGTCACGATACCCACTGTCGCTTCCCAGTTATCTTCCTTTAGCCCAATTGGTGTGAATAGAGGTGTCACCCATTGCGATGTTGCTGACAATAGCGATTTCTCACTATTTTCGTTGCCTACCGAACCATCTGTACCCACTGAATTAAGGACACTGAGAAAGGTCACTACAACTACGATGGTTTTACCAGCGCCAAATACAAAACCTTTGAGTCGCTGCCATGTACGCAGCCCCATCTCCCGCAAACTAGGCCATTGATAATGTGGGAGTTCAAAGATGTATGCGCTGCTGTCTCCTTTTAACACCGTATGCCTGAACAAGAGGCCGGTTAAGACCGCAGCCACAATACCGATGATGTATAGAAGGAATACTAAATTCTGACCGTTGTCAGGGAAAAACGCGGCGGCAAACAGTGCATATACCGGCAGACGTGCGCCACAGGACATGAAATGACTCATCGCCCCACTGAGAATACGTTCTCGCTTTTGCTTTAACGTGCGCGTCGCCATCACCGCCGGAACAGTACAACCAAACCCCATCATCATTGGCACAAACGCAGAACCGGGAAGACCAATCTTCTGCATCATTCGATCGGTTACACAAGCCGCCCTTGCCAGATAGCCAGACTGTTCCAACGCTGTCAGGAAAAGATATAAGCAGAAAATCAGAGGGATAAAAGTGGAAACAGTCTGTACGCCGGTACCCACCCCATCCGCTATCACGACAACGATCAACTCTGGGATACCAAGGGAGCGTAATGCGCTGCCAACACCATCAACCAGAATAGCGCCTACCGCAATATCAAAAAAATCAATGAAGGCACCACCTATATGGATCGCAAAGGTGAACATGAGATACATGGCAGCAAGAAATAAGGGGATCGCTATCCAGGTATTCAACACCCAGTTATCAATCTTGTCGGTAACAGATGCACTTGTCGCATCAGGCTCCTTCACCACTTCATTTACAATGCGATTGCAACAGGCGTATCTGGCACTGGCAATAAATAGCTCTGCATCTTCCTCAATAAGCGGCTCGCCCTGATATTGAGCGTCAATAATTTTCTTGGTTGCCAGAAATCTATTTTCAGAGCCTGAGCTCGCAAGGTACGCCTCAATTTCAGGTTCATAACCAATAATGAAAGGCTCACAGTGAATATCAACTTCATGTTCAATCGTTGATATGAGTGTGCCTTTATCAGCGCCAGTCACTGCAGTTACTGGGCACTTGAGTAGGTCGCTCAACTTGTTGATGTCGACAACTAAACCAAGCTTTTTGGCGACATCCAGTTTGCTGAGCACAACCAGCATAGGTAGCCCAAGCTCACGCAGTTGCATCGAGAGGTATAGGTGGCGTTCAATACTGGTCGCATCAACGACATTCACCACTAACGCTGGTTTGCGTTCGGCTAAATAACGTAATGTAACCAGCTCATCTTCGGAGGTTTGTTGTTGTGGAACCAACGAGTAAACACCAGGCAGGTCAACAATTTGAGTCGTTTTGCCGTTTATCTCAACCGTACCGATTTTCTTCTCAACAGTAACGCCTGAAAAATTTCCGACCTTTTGCTTTAGACCAGTGAGAAGATTGAATAGCGTCGATTTGCCTGCATTTGGGTTCCCTACAAGAACAATCTGTTCTGACATTAACTAACCACCTGAACGTCGATAAGCTTTGCCAACCCCTTTCTGACAACGAGACGCGCTCGCTTGACGTCAACTTGCAGACTCTGGCTAAGTGAAATGTGTCTAACTAGCTGTATGGTCGCCCCAGGAATAAGACCAAGGTCCATCAGACGACCTTTTTCCTCATTAGCACCGGCTACAGAACGAATGACTGCATGCTGACCCTTTGATAAATCTGATAAATGCATAAGGCGACCCAACAATAAATGATAATTGTTATTATTCAACACCGAAAAAAGTGTGAACACAAGCAAAGTTTAGCGTTGCTACCGTTTGCAAAATATTGATCACACGCATGGGATGTAAATAAAACTCAGTCTCAATAGCAAAAACATTTTGCTTGAGTCCCTCCCGCAGGAACGAGAAACTATGTCTATGGAACGGTTACTGATTGATTTTTCTTGAACTTACACCCGGTACTACATAACTTTAAACGCCAATGGCCCTTGCTAACGCTGATGATTGTCATACTGACTTTGGAAATAGGCACTCAGCTTTGGCCAACCCTACGCGACGACTTGGCCTATCAGCGTTTGCTAATCTTGAATGGCGAATGGTTCAGGTTGCTATCTGCAGGCCTAACACATACCAATTTGTATCACGCTCTGCTTAACCTGGGTGCGCTTTTTATAATCAGCCAAACGTATCCAAAGCAAACCGAGGGATGGAAGTCAGTAGCAATCCTTATGTATCTGATAGCAACGAGCTCACTGCTCGTTTTGACGCTTTATCCGAACATAGACTGGTTTGTTGGGATATCAGGCGCGCTTCATGGCTTCCTTATTTGGTTAGCGATCAATGATTGGAAACAGCACCGCTGGCTGAACTCGACAGTCATTGCTGTTGTGATAGCAAAAGTCGTCTGGGAACAATTCTTTGGAGGCAGTTCTGCTACCTCAGGGTTAATTGGAGCACGAGTGTTGATCGAGGGTCACATGGCTGGCGCAATTTGCGCGCTTGTATCAGCACCATTGGCAGTACTGTTTTTGAGGAACTCCCCTGAGAAGTAGGTCAAATCAGGGGAACAGATAAATCAAACAGCCAGCGAAGCATTAATTTGCTTGAGCACCTCAACTGGACTATCGGATTTGGTGATCGGGCGTCCAATTACCAGATAATCCGAACCTGCCTCTATCGCCGCCCTTGGTGTCATAACACGGTGCTGATCCCCTACATCTGCACCAGCCGGGCGGATACCGGGAGTAATGAGCTGAAAATCCTGCCCAAGTTCAGCTTTCAGTTTGGTTGCCTCTTGAGCTGAACAAACCACGCCGTCTAGCCCGGCATTCTTGGTCAGCTGAGCGAGTCTAAACACCTGTTCGTCTGGGCTCTCAGCAATACCGATGCCATTCAGGTCCGAGGCATTCATGCTGGTTAAAACAGTAACAGCGATCAGCTTAGGTCTATCATCGCCGTATACCTCCAGAGCCTCACGCGCTTTGACCATCATCTGCTCGCCGCCGCTGGCATGAACATTGACCATCCAAACACCAAGCTCAGCGGATGCAGCAACCGCACGTGCTACTGTGTTTGGAATGTCGTGAAACTTCAAATCAAGAAAAACCTCAAACCCACGCCCGTGAAGTGCCCTGACGTAATCGGGACCAAATAGCGTGAACATCTCCTTTCCAACCTTCAGACGACAAAGATTGGGATCGATCCTATCAACAAATGCCAGCGCCTCTTCTTGAGACGGATAATCTAGGGCAACGATGACTTTAGGATCGGACATAAGGCGAGTTCTCCTTCGAGTTATTGACTATTCACCATCTAAACCACGGATGGGTTTAATGCGGCCCCAGCTTTTACATGATGGGCAGTGCCAAAGCAAGCTTCCGCTGGAAAAACCGCAATTGCAACAGCGATATTTAGGTTTGATGCGTATCTGCTGCGCCACCAGTTCCTGTAATGATTTCAAACTGGAGCGCGCTTTTCCGGTTTCTGCGGAATGTATGTGGTAATGCATTAAATGACAAAAACCACGCATCGTTGGATGCCTTACCAGCTCTTGTTTTACCAACGCTTCAGCTGCTTCTTCACCGTCGGTCGCCGCAACCCGTTGAGCCAACTTAATCAGAACACTGACTCCGGCTCCCAGTTGCAACAGGTCTCTCAGATAATGCTCATAGGCTTTAGGGTCTCTTTGCCCAGCGAACAATGGCTCAATCAAATCGAGGATCTCGCTGGCGAAGTCGACATCATGTGAAGGGATTTGCTGGAGCGATTTCAGCGCCGTTTTTCTATCGCCCTGCTCTATCAGGATGTTTGCTTTTTCTATATGCGCTCGAATACATGCAGGATCAGACTTGATGGCCTGATTTAAAAACCTGAGTGCATGATTGAAATCCCCTCGTCTTACCAACGGCTCTACCAGTTGGCAGTAATAATGGGCAAGCGCTGCTTTGATTTTTGGCTGTTGATAGAGCTTGTGAGATTCTACGACCTCAATCGCCTTGTCCCACTCTTTGGTGTATTCATAAATATGAAGCAGTTGCTCCGCAGCTTTTGTACGATAGCCTTCGTGACTTAGCAGTTCGATAAATATCTGCTCCGCCCTGTCATATAGCCCCGCCACCAGATAATCATGCCCCAACTCCAGCATCGACAAATCTCTTTGCTCCACCGGTAGATTGGGTCTGGCGATAAGATTTTGGTGTAGCCGGATAGCGCGATCAACTTCGCCACGCTTCCTGAACAGGCTCGCCAATGCCAGATGGGTATCGATGGTTTCACTGTCGACCTGAATCATCTCGATAAACAGATCGACCGCCTTATCTGACTGATCTGAGAACAGGTAATTTAGACCTGCTACATATTTTTCTGACAGTTTAAGACTGGTGTCTTTGAGCTCCTGGTGTCCACTGCGTCGCCCCATATACCACCCATAGGCAACAGCAATTGGCAATAGCAGGAACAGCAGTTCACTCATTATGGGAGTTCAGCCTTTACAGGAACGGTACTGGACAGTTGTTTTTTTAACTTGTCCCGTTCTTTGATTGCAAACCGCAATTTGATCCGCGTTTTGAGATTGAAGATAAACAGAGTGAATGCGCCAATGGCGAAGCCTATGGCCAAAAACAGCCCCAGCAGCGTACTGAGCTTGAATTCGCCCATTGCGATTAGGTAATTGAATTCGACGAGCTGACCGTTTCTCGCGCCGATAAACAAACCTACGACGAATACAAACACCCAAATAAACAGGTAGATGACGAGTTTCAAAGCGTGGCCTCCAAGCGCGAATTTTGCCAGCGTAGCGCTTGGTATTATGACATAAAAAAACGGTACGCCTAAAGCATACCGTTATCTAATCATTTAACTATCAGCCGTTTACAAAGGCTTCGTTGACGCGGTCGCGTAACTCTTTGCCTGGCTTAAAATGTGGGACAGACTTGCCCGTTAGCGAAACAGCATCACCTGTTTTAGGATTGCGACCCACTCTGGGCGCACGGTAGTGCAACGAGAAACTGCCAAAACCCCGGATCTCAATACGATCACCCTGCTCCAGCGTATCAGCCATCTGCTCAAGGATCTCTTTAACCGCAGACTCAACTTCTTTGGCCGACAAATGGCTATGTGAAGTGGCTAGTCGCTCTATCAAGTCGGATTTTGTCATATCTTTTATCACCCTTGACTAAATTTACCGCACGTAATTTCGGCTTACATAATAAAAAGGGCCACATAAGCGGCCCTTTTTTAAAAGCGGACTAGTGCTTATGCATCGCCTTTCGCGTTCTTGAACGCTTCTGCCATTGCGTTGCTGAAACCAGCATCTTGCTGTTGGCTGTTCAGGTCTTCAATCGCAGTCTTCTCGTCAGCTTCGTCTTTCGCACGGATAGACAGGCTAACTACGCGGTTCTTACGATCAACGCCCATGAACTTAGCTTCAACAGAATCGCCTTCGTTCAGAACAGTAGAAGCGTCTTCTACACGGTCACGAGAGATGTCAGATGCGCGGATGTAACCTTCTACGCTTTCTGCCAGCTCAACAGTCGCACCTTTAGCGTCAACTGCCGTTACCTTACCAGTAACGATAGCACCTTTCTTGTTATCATTCAGATAATTATTGAAAGGATCTTCGTTCAGTTGCTTAACGCCCAGGCTGATACGCTCGCGCTCAGGGTCGACTTGCAGTACAACTGCGTTAACTTCGTCACCCTTCTTGAATTCGCGAACTGCGTCTTCGCCCTGGCCGTTCCAGCTGATGTCAGACAGGTGAACCAGACCGTCGATGCCGCCTTCCAGGCCGATGAAGATACCGAAGTCAGTGATAGACTTGATCTTACCGCTTACTTCATCACCTTTAGCGTGGTTGCTAGCGAACTCTTCCCATGGGTTAGCTTTACACTGCTTAAGACCCAGAGAGATACGACGACGATCTTCGTCGATGTCCAGAACCATAACGTCAACAGCGTCACCCAGGTTAACAACCTTGCTTGGGTGGATGTTTTTGTTAGTCCAATCCATCTCTGAAACGTGTACCAGACCTTCAACGCCTTCTTCGATTTCAACGAAGCAGCCGTAATCAGTCAGGTTAGTAACAACACCGCTTACGCGAGTGCCTTCTGGGTAACGACCAGCAATTGCTACCCAAGGATCTTCGCCAAGTTGCTTCAGACCCAGAGATACACGAGTACGCTCACGGTCGAATTTCAGAACTTTAACCAGGATCTCGTCACCAACGTTAACGATTTCGCTTGGATGCTTAACGCGCTTCCAAGCCATGTCAGTGATGTGCAGCAGGCCGTCAACACCGCCCAGATCTACGAATGCACCGTAGTCGGTCAGGTTCTTAACGATACCTTTAACTTCCAGGCCTTCCTGCAGAGATTCAAGCAGCTGATCACGCTCTGCGCTGTTTTCTGTTTCGATAACAGCACGGCGAGAAACAACAACGTTGTTGCGCTTCTGGTCAAGCTTGATAACTTTGAATTCGAGCTCTTTGCCTTCCAGGTGAGCTGTGTCGCGTACAGGACGTACGTCAACCAGTGAACCAGGCAAGAACGCACGGATACCGTTAAGGTCAACAGTGAAACCACCTTTAACCTTACCAGTCATAATACCGTTAACAGTTTCTGCTTCTTCGAAGGCACGCTCAAGAACGATCCAAGCTTCGTGACGCTTAGCTTTTTCACGAGACAGGATAGTTTCACCGAAGCCATCTTCAACTGCGTCCAGAGCAACGTCTACCTGGTCACCAGCTTGTACTTCTACAACGCCTTCAGCGTTCTTGAACTGCTCTGCAGGGATAACTGCTTCTGATTTAAGACCTGCGTCAACCAACACAGCTTCTTTAGTGACAGAGATTACAGTACCTTTAACGATCGCACCGGGGCGAGTTTCGATTTCCTGCAGGCTTTCTTCGAATAGTTGAGCAAAAGATTCAGTCATGTAATTTAGAACCATTGTCGTCCACACTGCATCCGTTTGTGTGGGGTAGTTAATAAAAGTCGCGACCTTCCATAGAAGCGAAAATAGCCAGCTCTTCGATTAAGAAGCGCCGGCGGATAGCTTACTGTGAATATAATCGAACGCGGCAGATTCTACCTGTTCAATTGTCATTTCACTGCTGTCGATGACCAGAGCGTCGGTGGCGGGAACCAATGGAGCCACGGCTCGGTTGGTGTCGCGCTCATCACGCGCCTTCACATCGGCTAAAATTTGCGCGAGATTAGCATCGTGTCCCGCATTTTGCAACTGAAGATAGCGACGGTTAGCCCGGTTCTCGGCGCTTGCGGTAAGGAATAGCTTAACGGGCGCATCTTTGAACACGACGGTGCCCATGTCTCGTCCATCTGCCACTAAGCCGGGAAGCGCCTTGAATGCACGCTGGCGACGTAACAATGCTTCACGCACACGGGGAAAAGCCGCAACCTTTGACGCGACGGCACCACACTCTTCAGTGCGGATACTCTTACTCACGTCCTCTCCTTCTAGCACGACTTTAATCGCTTTAGAGCCATCTTCAGATAAAAACTGAACATCGAGGTGAGCAGCTAGAGGAACCAACGCCTCTTCATTTTCGATATCAACACCATGGTGGATACTCGCCAGTGCCAGAACACGATAAATCGCGCCACTGTCGAGCAGGTGCCAGCCTAACTGTTGCGCTAATCGTTGAGCCAGGGTGCCTTTACCAGAGCCACTTGGACCATCAATTGTAATAACCGGTGCGCTATCAGGCATCTGCCGCTCCATTTTGTACCAATTCAGTTCACAGGGAGTAAGCCTCCCAAAAAGCGCGCCCATTATAGTGACAAAGTATTAAAGGTAAAATGCAGGCGCCAAATAAAATGAACTCGTTGTAAGGGCAAGTTCACACCATTAAAAAAAGGGCCTTAGTGGCCCTTTCTCATTTGTTCCTATTCGCTTACCTGGGCCAGCCGGTCAAAGTAATCGGGGAAGGTCTTGGACGTGCACTTGGGGTCGTTAATCGTCACGGGTGTATCACTTAACGCTACCAACGAGAAGCACATCGCCATACGGTGATCATTATAGGTATCGATTGCTGCGTGAGTGAGTTTTGCGGGGGGGGTAACAACGATATAGTCGTGCCCTTCTTCCACTTCTGCACCAACCTTACGTAGTTCTGTTGCCATCGCAGCAAGACGATCAGTCTCTTTTACACGCCAGTTGTACACGTTGCGAATAGCCGTTGTGCCCTCAGCAAACAGAGCCGCGGTTGCAATTGTCATAGCAGCATCAGGAATATGGTTCATATCCATATCGATCGCTTTGAGTTTGCCAGCACGCGCTGTGATGTGCTCATCACCCCATTCAATTTCTGCACCCATAGCTTCAAGTGCGTCAGCAAAATGGATATCGCCTTGGATACTGTTTTTACCAATACCAGTCACTTTGATCTCACCACCTTTAATTGCCGCGGCAGCGAGGAAGTATGAGGCAGAAGATGCATCGCCCTCGACCATAAAACGGCCGGGCGATTGATATTGTTGATTTCCTTTTATCAGGAAACGCTGGTAGTCCAGATTTTCAACTGAAACGCCAAATTGCGCCATGATATGCAAAGTGATGTCGATGTATGGCTTAGACACCAATTCACCGCTGATCTCGATTTCAACGTCACCTTTTGCAAGTGGCGCAGACATTAAGAAGGCGGTTAGGAACTGACTTGACACGCTGCCGTCAATAGTGACTTTGCCACCTTTCAGGCCCGAGCCAACGATCTTAAGTGGCGGATAATCTTTGTTTTTCAGATACTCCACTTGTGCGCCGGCCTGCTGAAGTGCGTCTACCAACGCGCCAATCGGACGCTCTTCCATACGAGGCTCGCCAGTAAGAACGTATTCACCCTGGCCCAAACAAAGTGCAGCACATAAAGGACGCATCGCAGTGCCCGCATTACCCAGGAACAACTCAATAACGCCTTCGGTGTCGAATGCTCTACCCAGGCCCTCAACAACGCACTCAGTTTTGTCTGCGGATAACTGGTAAGAAACACCAAGCGCTTTTAGCGCATTCAGCATGTGGCGGATATCATCGCTATCCAATAGGTTGGTAAGCGTCGTCTGGCCGTTTGCTAGCGCCGCTAGCAGTAACGCGCGATTTGAGACGCTTTTAGAACCCGGCAGGTTTACCGTGCCATTAACTTTTTGAATCGGTTGAAGAGTGAGCTGTTCCATGAATGATATCTACCAACAAAACTTATAAAGAGAGCACTTTGGTAAGTGCTTCAATGAATTTCTGGTTTTCTGACTGGGTGCCGATACTGACACGAAGGTGACTTGGCAAGCCATATCCGCCGATTGGACGAACAATCACCCCTTCTTTTAACAACAGTTCATAGACCTCAGCGCCATTGCGCTCGGTATCGAAGGTGATGAAGTTACCCCAAGATGGGATAAATGAGAGGCCCGATCTCTCGAAGAATGATGCCAATTGCTGCATACCTTCGCTATTCAACGACACAGACCGCGCTAGGAAATCATCATCGGCTAAAGCAACTTCAGCAGCTTTAAGCGCGAGGCTATTGACGTTAAATGGTTGGCGCACGCGATTAAATAAGCCCGCCATCTGTTCGCTGCTGACACTATATCCAACACGCAATCCAGCTAAGCCATAAGCTTTAGAAAAGGTACGCGTAACGATAAGGTTGGGAAATTCGCTTAGCCAAGCAATACTGTCTGCACGCTCTTCGTCAGAAACATACTCGTAATAAGCTTCATCTAAAACGACAACAACCTGCTCCGGCACCTTATTTAGAAACCCATAAATCGCATCTGCCGAAAGGAAGGTCCCTGTCGGGTTATTAGGGTTAGCAATGAAGATCATTCGTGTCTTGTCTGTGATCGCCGCAGCCATTGCATCAAGGTCATGACCGTAGTTTTTCGCGGGTACGGCAACAGGCGTCGCACCAATTGCTTGCGTAACTAGCGGATAAACCACAAATGCGTGCTCTGCGAACATCACTTCATCTTCAGCAGACACAAAGGTACGCGCGATCAATTCCAAGACATCGTTCGAACCGTTACCCAGCGTGATCTGCGCTGGTTTGGCATTTAACTTATCCGCCAACGCTTCTTTCAGGTAGAAACCGTTAGAATCCGGATAACGGGCAATTTCCAAAGCCTCTTCTGCAATCGCAGCCTTAACTTTGTCACTAATACCTAAAGGATTCTCATTAGATGCAAGCTTTACTGCCTCTGTGATCCCCAGTTCACGCTCCACCTCACTGACAGGCTTGCCAGCCTGGTATGGATGAAGCCCACGGATGCCGGCATTCGCCAGCGCATTGAAATCGCAGCTCACGATCACTCCTCGATAATCAAATGGGGTAATGATTAGCCGTAACGCTTTTCGAAATCAGCCATAAAAGAAACCAGCGCTTCGACCCCAGCCAAAGGCATAGCATTATAGATACTGGCTCTCATACCGCCCACAATACGGTGCCCTTTTAGAGCCTTGAGACCGGCAGCATCTGACTGTTCAAGAAACTTGACGTTAAGCGCGTCGTCGGCCAGCTGGAATGGAACATTCATCCAGCTACGACAGGTGCTATCGACCTGGTTTCGATAGAAGTCACTTTGGTCCATAAAACGATACAGGGTGTCAGCTTTATGCTGATTAACCTTTTCAATGGCACTCAGGCCACCTTGCGCTTTAAGCCACTTGAAAACCAGTCCAGCCAGATACCACGCATAGGTAGGCGGCGTGTTGTACATTGAATCGTGTTTAACGGCCAGCTCATAATCAAGAATCGCTGGCGTTTCCTTCCGCGCTTTACCGACAAGATCATCACGCACGATAACCACAGATAATCCGCTCGGACCAATGTTCTTTTGCGCCCCCGCGTAAATAATGCCAAATTTTGACACATCGATTGGGCGAGAAAGGATAGTAGATGACATATCTGCGACCAGAGGTACGTCACCGGTTTCAGGTATATATGAGAACTCGACCCCTTCAATAGTCTCGTTCGGGCAATAATGAACGAACGCTGCATCAGGGTTTAAATTCAGTTGCTGCTGTGTCGGGAGAAAGACTTTTCCTTCAACCACTGAGACATCTGCCGCTATCTGAGTGTTTAGGTACTTCTGTCCCTCTTCTAACGCTTTTTGCGACCACTGCCCAGACAACACGTAATCAGCCGTATCATTTGCAGCACTGATATTCATCGGCACACCTGAAAACTGGCCTCGACCACCACCGTGTAAAAACAACACTTTGTAGTTGTCAGGGATAGACATGAGGTCACGCAGATCTTTTTCAGCCTGTGCAGCCATTTCAATATAGGGCGCAGAGCGGTGACTCATCTCCATCACAGAGACGCCCTGCCCCTGCCAATCCAAAAATTCTTGTTTCGCCTGCGCCATAACAGAGGCCGGCAACATTGCCGGCCCCGCGCAGAAATTAAACACAGATTGTGTCATGCTAATTCCTGGTTAACTTTCCTCAGTATCGCCGGAAGCTTCAGGCGCCTCCTGCGCACTTTCAGCGCCTTCGGCTTCAACCACGACAGCCTCTTCACCTTCGGCGGCGTCGAGTTCTTCGTCAGTCTCAACCTCATCGATGCGCTGCATGCCAACAACATGCTCGTTTTCCGAAGTACGGATAAGGCGAACACCTTGGGTGTTTCGACCAACACTGCTGACTTCTGAGACACGGGTGCGTACTAAGGTACCGCCATCGGTGATCAACATGATCTCTTCGCTGTCTTGCACCTGAACGGCACCAACAACAGAGCCATTACGATCGCTCACTTTAATCGATACAACGCCCTGAGTTCCGCGCCCTTTAGTAGGATATTCAGACTCAGGCGTTCGCTTACCGAAGCCATTTTCAGTCACGGTGAGAATCTGGCCCTCTTCACGAGGAATAATCAGAGACACAACCTTCTGACCAGGCTTGAGCGTAATACCCTTCACACCTGCCGCTGTACGGCCCATGGCACGCACATGCTCTTCATTGAAGCGAACAACCTTACCACCGTCGGTAAACAACATGACCTCGTTGCTACCGTCGGTGATGTCAACACCGACCAGAGTATTCCCTTCGTCGAGGTTAATAGCACGAATACCGCTGGCCAACGGACGAGAGAACGCTGTCAGAGGTGTCTTCTTAACGCGGCCGCTGGCAGTCGCAAAGAAGATATTCAGACCTTCTTCATACTCTTTAACTGGCAGGATCGCGGTAATACGCTCTTCCTCATCCAACGGCAACAAGTTGACAATAGGACGACCGCGGGCTGCGCGGCTGGCCAGTGGCAATTGATACACTTTCAGCCAGTAGACTTTACCGGTGGAGGAAAAGCAGAGTATCGTATCGTGGGTATTAGCCACCAGCAGACGTTCGATGAAATCTTCTTCTTTCATCTTGGTTGCCGATTTGCCTTTACCACCACGACGCTGCGCTTCGTAATCAGACAGCAGCTGATATTTAACATACCCCTGGTGAGACAGGGTTACGACAACGTCTTCCTGAGTGATCATATCTTCGATATTGATCTCAGCAGACGCCGCGGTAATTTCTGTGCGACGCTCGTCGCCAAATTCCGCCTTAATATCCACCAACTCTTCGCGAATAACTTCCATCAAACGCACTGGGTTAGCGAGAATCTCGAGCAGTTCTTCGATCAGTTTGAGTAGCTCTTTGTACTCGTCGAGGATCTTCTCGTGTTCCAGGCCTGTCAGTTTGTGCAGACGAAGATCCAGAATGGCTTGGGCTTGTTGTTCGGTCAGGTAGTAACGGCCATCACGAATACCAAATTCAGGTTCTAACCACTCTGGACGCGCAGCATCAACACCGGCGCGTTCAAGCATCTGAGCAACATCACCCAATTCCCAGCCTTTGGCGATCAGCGCAGCTTTCGCTTCGGCAGGCGTAGATGAGTTTTTGATCAACTCGATAACAGGATCGACGTTTGACAATGCGATTGCCAAACCTTCAAGGATGTGGGCACGTTCGCGCGCTTTACGCAGTTCGTATACGGTACGACGTGTCACCACTTCACGGCGGTGATTGATAAATGCCGACAGCATGTCGACCAGGTTCATCACCTTTGGTTGACCATGGTCGAGAGCAACCATGTTGATACCAAACACATTTTGCATTTGGGTCTGCGAATAAAGGTTATTGAGGATCACCTCACCCACCTCACCCTTACGCAGTTCAATCACGATACGCATTCCATCTTTATCAGATTCGTCGCGCAGCGCGGTAATGCCCTCAATCTTTTTGTCTTTGACAAGCTCGGCGATCTTTTCGATCAGCCTAGCTTTGTTAACCATGTACGGGATTTCAGTGACGATAATGGTTTCTTTACCACTTTTCTCGTCAACTTCAATCTCAGACTTAGCACGCAGATAGATTTTGCCACGGCCAGTACGGTACGCCTCTTCAATACCACGGCGGCCATTGATTTGTGCGGCGGTTGGGAAGTCAGGCCCTGGGATGTACTCCATGAGTTCATCTACGGTGATCTCGGGCTTATCAACCATCGCCAAACAACCATCGATCACTTCGTTCAGGTTGTGAGGTGGGATATTGGTAGCCATGCCCACCGCAATACCGGAACTACCGTTTACCAGCAGGTTAGGTACGCGTGTTGGCAAAACCTCGGGAATGTGTTCAGTGCCATCATAGTTAGGCACATAATCAACAGTTTCTTTATCCAGATCAGCCAACAAAGAGTGGGCGATCTTAGACATACGAACTTCCGTGTAACGCATTGCTGCTGCGGAGTCGCCGTCAATCGAACCGAAGTTGCCCTGACCGTCTACCAAGGTATAACGGAGTGAGAAAGGCTGCGCCATACGAACAATCGTGTCGTAAACAGCGGAGTCACCGTGCGGGTGATATTTACCGATCACATCACCTACCACACGGGCAGATTTCTTATACGGCTTGTTAAAGTCATTCTTCAATTCATTCATCGCGAATAAGACGCGACGGTGAACAGGTTTCAAGCCATCCCTGACGTCAGGAAGTGCGCGCCCCACGATAACGCTCATGGCGTAATCAAGGTAAGAGCCCTTGAGCTCCTCCTCGATATTAATCGGGGTGATCTCTTTTGCGAGTTCGCTCATAAAATGTCTAGTTCCCTAAAAGGATACTTTTGATTCTAATTATGGTGTTTAGCCGCCGCATGCTATCACGTTTTAAAACGGTCGTCAGCGGCCTCTGATGTGGCTGGCGCACACTTTTAACCTGCGTATAATCAGCAACCTGATATTCGCATCTAAATTGTTCAAATAATGACAACTTCTATGAACGTAGACCCTGCAGAAATAGCCAAATTTGAAGCCCTTGCTCACCGCTGGTGGGATGAAGAGGGTGAATTTAAACCACTTCACAGAATGAACCCGGTCAGACTGCGGTTTATCGAAGACAGATGCGATGGCCTGTTCGGCAAGAAAATACTCGATGTGGGCTGCGGTGGCGGCATCCTTTCAGAAAGCATGGCAAAGCAAGGTGCAACTGTAACAGGCCTAGATATGGGTGAAGCCCCGCTATCAGTCGCCCGACTGCACGCACTGGAAACTGGTACCGAGCTGGAATATCTGCAAATAACTGCTGAACAGCATGCCGAAGAAAATGCGGAAACGTATGACGTGGTTACCTGCATGGAGATGCTGGAGCACGTACCCGATCCAGCGGCGACCATCAAAGCGTGCGCAGCCATGGTCAAACCTGGCGGCCAGATTTTTTTCTCAACCCTCAACAGGACTGCAAAAGCCTGGTTGCTGGCCATTGTCGGCGCAGAGTACGTGCTCAAACTGCTACCTAAAGGTACCCATGAGTTTGACAAATTCATCCGCCCTTCTGAGCTGATCAGTTACATCGAAAGTGCACAGTTATTACCGAAAAAGATGATTGGGATTCATTACAATCCTCTCGCGCAAACCTTTAAACTAAAGCCGAATGTTGATGTAAATTACATGGTGCACTGCGTAAAGGAGAGCTAGATGCCGACCATCAAAGGTGTGCTGTTTGATCTTGACGGAACTCTATTGGATACCGCGCCAGACCTCGGAGATGCACTGAACTTCTTGTTAGCGCGTGAAAATCTCCCAACACTAAGTGACGATGAGATCCGTCCCGTTGCTTCTCACGGCGCTAAAGGGCTGTTGGATCTTGGTTTTGGCAAGGGTTTGGCTGAAGACTATTTTGAAATGCTCAGGCAGGACTTCCTTGACAGGTACAGTACCAACCTATGTCACCGCACCGGACCTTTCAGCGGCATCGACACCTTGATTGAGGAGCTTGAAAGCAGCGGTATTCCATGGGGTATTGTGACGAATAAACCTGCATGGTTAACAGATCCTTTAATGAGTAACTTTGCGCAATTTGCCAACGCAGGCTGCGTCATCAGTGGTGACACATTGCCTGTCAGGAAACCGGATCCTACGCCCCTCCTCCATGCCGCTGAGTTAATTAATGTGGCTGCAGAACACTGCTTATATATCGGTGATGCACAGAGAGACATTGAAGCTGGCAATAGAGCAGGCATGACCACCATGGTCGCCACATACGGATATCTGGCAGAGTCTGACCAACCTGAGCGTTGGCAGGCTGATGTCAGTGTCGCCCACCCAGATGAGATTGCCTTGTGGCTCACAGAGTTGCAGCAAATAGAAGATTCAGTAACATCACAATGGCCAACAAAAGCATACTAATCGTTGGGGCTGGCATCGCTGGCCTCTGTTTTCACCGCGCACTTAAACAACGAGGTTTAGACGCCACGATCGTTGAAAAATCTCCCTCCTGGCCGCCTGCTGGAGCGGGTATCTGCCTTCCTGGAAATGCCATGGCCGCGCTGCAAACACTTGGTCTGAAGCACCAGGTTATGCAACAGGCCAATCAATTTTCTTCTATTGAATATGCAAAAGCGAACGGCAAAACCTTGTCAACTGCGAACCTCGACAATGCACCACTGGATGAACAGCCTTTTGTTGCGATGAAGAGCCTTGCTTTGCTGGATATCCTCAAAGACGGCGTCGAAAACATACGCTTCAACTGCAGCCCGACCAAGGTTGAATATGTGCAAGAAGGAACATTGGTTGAATTTAGCGATGGATACAGCCAGTTCTTCGACCTTATAGTCGGCGCCGATGGCATTCATTCAAAGATCAGAGAACTGCTTTTCTCTGCCAACCCTGTCCAGAACCTGGCGGTAAGCTGCTGGCGGTTTTTGGCTTATTTGCCGGACGTAGCTCAATCACCTCGCTATTTGGTTGGCAATGACGACGCGTTTGCTTTCTACCCGCTAGGCAAAGGTTACTTTTATTGTTACGCGGAAAGTGGGGACAAAAACAAACAACTTCTAAGCGCCTCGCCTGAACAACTGGCAAAACACTTCCAACACTATGAAACTTCGGTAGCTCGCGCGTTTGAACAAATAGGCAATGCTAACCCGCTGTTCGCTAGTGCTGTGGAAACGATTACGCCGAAAGAATTTTTTAATAGCAATGTTGCGTTGATTGGTGATGCGCTTCATGGCTGTCCCCCTTCCCTGCAACAGGGTGTAGGTCTCGCTATCGAAGATGCACTTGTTCTAGCCAGACTGCTTAGCCGGTACCCATACGAACAGGCGTTCCCTCGTTACGAACAGATTCGGCGACAGCGAGTTACTTGGGTCGGCGAACAGTCTACTCGAAGCCTGAAGTTGGCGAGCAAAGGGCGATTTTTCCATGGAAGAGTTGCACGCAATAACACTCTGCGTCGTAAAGGCCCCGGGAATGTCGCGTTCTGGCAGAAGCTAATGGCACAGGATCCTCTTAAAGACGTACTTTGATCCATTCCTCATCCAGATTGCAATAGTATATCAAGCACTTAGACTAGGTAGGTATGATTGATTTAATCTCGATGAGGGAAAGCTGATGAGTAGAATTCTTGCCAACGCGCCGCATTTGCAACGATTACGTCCTAAGCTCTGCTTTCATTATCTATTTGTCAGCCTATTGCTACTGATTGTACTGCCTCCGCACATGGAGGGAGTGATAGGTGTTGCGATCACTGAGGCGATGCTCAGTCTGGTAATGCTGAGCTCGCTTTACTTAGTGGTTGAGCAAAAACGTTCGCTTTATGTTGGCATAGCGCTGTTTTTACCCGCGATGTTCCTAAGTTGGAACGAAGTCTACATCGGTCAACAATTTGCTCATTACGTACCCGCTGCCGCTAATATCGTGTTTTTTGGGTTTGTAAGCATTCAAATCTTCAGGTACCTGATTAAACAACTTCATCCTAATACCGAGATGGTTTTAGCGGCAACGTCGCTCTACCTGATTCTAGGTGTGCTCTGGGCCTTTATTTACGCAGCGCTTGAGCTGAAATACCCGGGTTCTTTTAATCTGGGCGCACGCATCGACTCAGGGACATTCAGCGAACTTCTATCAGATATGGTTTACTTCAGCTTTGTCACACTCACGACCCTTGGGTATGGCGATATCTCACCCCAAAACAGTTTTTCCGAAAGTTGGGTGGTACTGGAAGCAGTGTTAGGCCAATTCTATGTCGCGATCGTTTTGGCCCGAATACTCGGTCTTTACGTTGCCAGAGAGCTGGATGAAGAATCAAACGGCAGCGACGAGAACTGATTGTTTAAACGCTGACGTTCGAGATATCCAAGCGCTTAGTGAAATGATATGTTCGCCTTAAGCTACTAATTTCCGCACCGCGGCAAAACGCAGAGAACTGCATGAAGCAAATAGTAAAATCGCACAAGTTAGACAGTGTTTGTTATGAAATTCGTGGTCCAGTGTTAGAGGAGGCAAAACGCCTCGAAGAAGACGGCCACCGCGTGTTAAAACTTAACATCGGTAATCCCGCTCCCTGGGGTTTTGAAGCCCCCGAAGAACTGATTATTGACGTCATACACAACTTGCCCACTTCACAGGGTTATTGCGATTCCAAAGGTCTGTTTTCGGCTCGAAAAGCGGTCATGCAGCAGTTTCAGCAGCGTCAGGTGTTTGGTCTGGATATCGAAGATATCTATATCGGTAATGGCGTCAGTGAGTTGATTCTTATGGCGATGCAGGCACTGCTCAACAATGGCGATGAGATGCTTGTTCCTGCACCTGACTATCCCCTTTGGACCGCTGCAGTCACACTTTCAGGGGGTAACCCTGTGCACTATGTCTGCGACGAAGCAGCAGACTGGCAACCGGACATCGAAGATATCAAGCGCAAAATTACGCCAAACACCCGTGGCATCGTTATTATCAACCCAAACAACCCCACAGGTGCGGTCTACAGCAAAGAGGTGTTGCTTGAAATTATCGAGTTGGCAAGGCAGCACAATTTAATCATCTATGCCGATGAGATCTACGACAAAATTCTGTACGACGACGCTGAACATATAACGCTTGCCTCGCTTGCTGACGACGTAATCATTCTCTCTTTTAACGGGCTATCTAAAAGCTATCGCGCGGCAGGATTCCGCGCCGGCTGGATGGCGGTAACCGGCCCCAAAATACGCGCCACAGGGTACATCGAAGGGCTGACTATGTTGGCCTCTATGCGACTATGCGCAAATGTGCCTTGCCAGCACGCTATCCAAGCGGCACTGGGCGGCTATCAAAGTATTAATGAACTGATACTTCCTGGTGGACGTTTACGAGCACAACGCGATATTGCTTATGAGATGCTTAACGATATTCCAGGGGTTAGCTGTACCAAACCCAAGGGCGCACTTTATGCGTTTCCGAAGCTGGACCCAAAACGCTACCCGATCCACAACGATGAGCAATTTGTCCTCGATTTGCTAAGGCAGGAAAAGATTCTTGTCGTACAAGGCAGCGCTTTCAATTTGCCCAGTACTGACCACTTCCGCCTGGTGACCCTGCCCCGAGAAGACCAGTTAAAAGGCGCCATTGAACGGATCGCACATTTTCTTGAGAGTTATCGTCCTGCATGAGTAAGCAAAGCCACTTCTTCGCCCATGTCGCACGCTTGAAGTTGATTCAGCGTTGGCCGCTGATGCGAAATACCCAAGTAGAGAACGTGCAGGAACATAGTCTGCAGGTTGCAATGATCGCTCACGCTCTTGCTGTGATAAAGAATAAACACTTTGATGGCAACCTGGATGCTGCTCAAATTGCGCTGCAAGCGATGTATCACGATGCCAGTGAAGTGATTACCGGCGACCTGCCTACTCCGGTCAAATATCACAATCCAGAGATTGCCCGTGAATACAAAAAGATTGAAAAATCTGCTGAACGAAAACTGCTGGATATGTTGCCAACGGAGCTGCACAGCGAGTTTGAATCTCTGCTTATCAGCGACCAGCAGGACAGCGAGAGCCATCGGCTGATTAAGGCCGCCGATACCATATGTGCATATATTAAGTGCCTTGAAGAGGAAAACGCGGGCAATAGCGAGTTCAATCTTGCCAAGCAACGCCTGACTGAGCAGCTGGAATCTATTACCAGCCCCGAAGTCACCTACTTCAAAAAACACTTTATCCCCAGTTTCTCCCTCACGCTCGACGAAATCAGTTAAGGTGTATGGTTAATGGAAGATTTGGCTTGTAAAGACAGAAGACTGACTGAAACCAAGGCACGCCAAAGCGACCATAGAACTCCCTATCAAAGAGACCGCGCACGCATCCTCCACTCTGCAGCTTTCAGGCGCTTACAGGCCAAGACTCAGGTGTTGGGCGTCGGTATGAATGATTTCTATCGAACGCGTTTAACCCACTCGCTGGAAGCAGCACAGATAGGTGCCGGCATTCGAGCTCAGTTGGTGTTAAAGTTCCCAGAGCAGGCCTCTTTGCTGGACAGCGATCCACTTATTGAATCGATCTGTTTTGCACATGACTTAGGTCATCCTCCCTTTGGCCACGGCGGAGAAGTGGCACTTAACTGCATGATGGCTAAGCACGGCGGTTTTGAAGGCAATGCGCAAACCTTTCGCATTTTGGCCAAACTTGAGCCTTATACGCCCGAACACGGTATGAACCTCTGCCGACGAACATTATTGGGTGTACTCAAGTATCCGCAAACGCTGGATACCCTCAGCCACAAACAATATCCGGACAACGCGCAGGTCAAAGCGCAGATCAGGCCCTCTGAATGGCATCCGCCAAAAGGCATATATGATTGTGATACCGAGTTATTAGATTGGGTTCTCTCCCCTCTCACATCAGAGGACCAAACACGCTTCACCAGCTACAACCAACAAAGCGATAAACACGGAAAAACGCGCTACAAATCGATGGACTGCTCGATAATGGAGTTAGCGGACGATATCGCCTACGGCATCCATGACATGGAAGATGCAGTAGTCATGGGCATCGTCCAGCGAGATGACTGGGAGCAGCATGTCGTGCTTCCGCTTCGGGACCTGAATCATGTCTGGTTCAAGAAAAACCTGGATAAGTTATCGAGCCATTTATTCAGTCAACACCAGTACGATAGAAAAGATGCCATAGGTAGCCTGGTAAACCTGCTTATCTCATCCATCGAATTAAAGCGGTCGCGGTCTTTTCACTCACCGCT
The DNA here is from genome assembly GCF_039544265.1 of Corallincola platygyrae. Lineage (NCBI taxonomy): Bacteria > Pseudomonadati > Pseudomonadota > Gammaproteobacteria > Alteromonadales > Psychromonadaceae > Corallincola > Corallincola platygyrae. The sequence continues at coordinate 286,158 of NZ_BAABLI010000014.1, forward strand.
TTTGGATTATCAAGCGGTACTTCCTGAAGCACTAGCCAAAGCGCTGGGACTGTTTAAATCTTTTGTATACGACTTCGTAATACGAAAGCCTGAACTTCAGTTGCTTGAATTTAAGGGGCAACGGATCGTCATGTCCCTGTTTGAAGCGTTTCATGCAGAACCTACGCGGCTGTTGCCCAGAACCGTTCAAACAGATTGGCAAGCAGCATTCGATCAACTTGGAGAATCCGCCGCATGTAGAGTCATTGCGGACCATATCTCTGGCATGACAGATGCTTCGGCAAACCGGTTATATCAAACCTTGTTTCTGCCACAAGCAGGGTCAATAAACAGCCAGCACGACTTATAAAAGGGATCCGCTGAATACAAACACAATGAGAAGATAATCAGTGTCGTAACCGCTTATAAATCTAGCAATATTTCATTGCCCCAGGCTTCAACTCGAAAGATTTCGACCCTAATCACACTATCGCCATAAACGAGATGTAAAACTTTCATTTATGTAATTAAATTACATTTGATCCACATCAAGCGTACCTCTAAGGAGGCATCTATACTCCCCACCGACCAAAGAAATTTATTAAACAGACGAACCGGAAATCAGCTAAAGCTGGACTATACTCAACAACTCGCTAAGCTACGAAACTTGTTAGTAAGCTGTTGGTCTGTTTAATAAATTTCACATCTCACCAGGAGACATAGCAAATGCCTGTCACCAATATCGAAGAGCTTAATGCTCTGGTAGAACGCGTTAAAAAGGCACAACGCATTTTCGCCACATACTCACAAGAGCAGGTTGATAAAATCTTCCGCGCTGCATCTTTGGCCGCTTCAACAGCTCGTATCGAGCTGGCTAAAATGGCTGCAGAAGAGTCAGGCATGGGCATCATGGAAGACAAAGTGATCAAAAACCACTTTGCTTCTGAATTCATCTACAACAAGTATAAAGATGACAAAACTTGCGGCGTTATCGAAAGCAATGACGAAGCAGGTACCATCACTATCGCAGAGCCAGTAGGTATCGTATGTGCGATTGTTCCTACGACTAACCCAACTTCAACCGCTATCTTTAAAGCGCTTATCTCGTTGAAGACGCGTAACGGTTGTATCTTCTCTCCACACCCTCGTGCGAAAGACGCAACTAACTACGCAGCGAAATTGGTTCTGGACGCGGCTGTTGCAGCTGGCGCACCAAAAGACATCATTGGTTGGATTGACCAGCCTTCAGTTGAACTGTCTAACGGTCTGATGAAGCACGACGACATCGCTATGATCCTTGCGACCGGTGGTCCAGGCATGGTTAAAGCTGCTTACTCTTCAGGTAAGCCTGCAATCGGTGTTGGTGCTGGTAACACACCAGTTGTTATCGACGAAACTGCTGACGTTAAGCGTGCTGTTTCTTCAATCCTTATGTCTAAGACTTTCGACAACGGTGTTATCTGTGCTTCTGAGCAGGCAGCAATCATCGTTGAGTCTAAGTACGACGAAGTTATCGAGCGTTTCGCTAAGTACGGCGCAGCTGTACTTTCTAAAGCAGATGCAAACAAGGTACGTAAAGTACTGATGATCGACGGTGCTCTGAACGCCAAGATCGTAGGTCAGCCAGCATACAAGATTGCTGAACTGGCAGGCGTAACTGTTCCTAAGGCAACTAAGATCCTTATCGGTGAAGGCCTGGAAGCATCTTACGATGACGAATTCTCTCACGAGAAACTGTCTCCTACTCTGGGTGTTTACAAAGCGAAAGACTTCGAAGATGCGGTTCGTCAGGCAGCTATCGTTCTCGACATCGGCGGTGTAGGCCACACTTCAGTGCTTTACACAGACCAAGACGCAAACGCTGATCGTATCAACTACTTCGGCGACAAGATGAAGACTGCACGTATTCTGGTGAATACGCCTTCTTCTCACGGTGGTATTGGTGACCTTTACAACTTCGACCTTGCGCCTTCACTGACCCTGGGTTGTGGTTCTTGGGGTGGTAACGCCATCTCTGAAAACGTAGGTCCTAAGCACCTGATTAACAAGAAAGTTGTTGCTAAGCGAGCTGAAAACATGTTGTGGCATAAACTACCTAAGTCTATCTACTTCCGTCGTGGCTCTCTGCCAATCGCTATGGACGATCTGGACGGCAAGAAACGTGCTCTGATCGTTACCGATAGCTTCCTGTTCAACAACGGTTATGTTGATGACCTGCGTGCCATCCTTAAAGATAAGGGCATGGAAGTTGAAGTATTCTACGAAGTAGAAGCGGATCCTACACTGAGCGTTGTAAACAAAGGTGCTGACGTTTGTCGCACTTACCAGCCTGACGTAATTCTGGCTGTGGGCGGTGGTTCTCCAATGGACGCTGCGAAGATCATGTGGGTAATGTACGAGCACCCAGAAACTGACTTCGCTGACCTGTCTATGCGCTTTATGGATATCCGTAAGCGTATCTACAAGTTCCCTAAGATGGGTACCAAAGCTGAGCTGGTATGTATCACTACCACTTCAGGTACAGGTTCAGAAGTTACTCCGTTCGCTGTTGTTACCGATGACCAGACTGGTCAGAAGTACCCTCTGGCTGACTACGAGCTGACGCCTAACATGGCAGTTGTTGACGCCAACCTGGTTATGGATATGCCTAAGTCTCTGTGTGCGTTCGGTGGTTATGACGCTGTAACTCACGCAATGGAAGCTTATGTATCTGTACTGGCTAACGAATACTCTGATGGTCAGGCTCTGCAAGCACTTAAGCTGCTTCAGCACTACCTGCCTAGCTCTTATAAGAACGGCAAGGCTGACGCTGTTGCCCGTGAGAAGGTTCACAACGCCGCGACTATCGCTGGTATCGCGTTTGCGAACTCTTTCCTGGGTGTGTGTCACTCAATGGCTCACAAACTGGGTGCTGAGTTCCACATTCCTCATGGTCTGGCAAACGCCCTGCTTCTGGCTAACACTGTTCGCTTTAACGCGACAAACACGCCTACCAAGCAAACTGCGTTCTCTCAGTACGACCGTCCTAAGGCACGTGCTCGCTACGCTGAAGTGGCTGACCACTTGGGTCTGGGTGGTAAGAACACCGAAGAGAAAGTTAACAACCTGCTGACTTGGTTGGAAGAACTGAAAGTTGAGCTGAACATCCCACTGTCTATCCAAGACGCTGGTGTTGATGAAGCAGCCTTCATGGCCAAAGTTGACCAGCTTGCAGTTGATGCGTTCGACGACCAGTGTACTGGTGCGAACCCACGCTACCCTCTGATCAGCGAACTGAAGCAAGTTCTTATCGATTCTTTCTACGGCCGTCCGTACCAAGAAGGCGAAGACAGTGCTGATGCCTTAGCTAAATCTCAAAAAGCTAAGAAAGCACCTGCTAAGAAAAAGTAATTAGCAGCCGCTAAGAATAAAAAAGCCCGCTTAATGCGGGCTTTTTTATTAATTTTTTAAAACAAAGCTGCTTGTACATAAGCCAACTTCGCTGGGACTGTTTACGCTGCGACGGGCTTTGAGTGCAGCTGATTGAGCAGGGATATCATTGGCTCGTCAGCAGGATATGTTCTTTCAGTAGGCTTTGCTGGGTTTTGTTTCCAATGCGGCAAGATAGCTTTAATGTCAGCAGATATACCATCATCATTTTCAGACTTGCCTACAAGCGGCTGTGGCATTAATGCGTCAGCTAACCTTAGATCCGCCAATGAAGCTTCTGCTTTACGTAACTGATGATACAAGCCAAGTTTTTCGTCGATAGCGTCATCAGCGTAAAGCGGTTTGGGGGGAGTAAGTTGAAGTGCACGCCGCAGCGAAGCATCGGTTGCATCGGCTTCTCTTTGTTGAGTATTAGCAAACGAGAATTGCGGCTGATCCGTTACGTCATCAGAGAGCATTGCCAACAGAAGGGAAAACTTAGCACTATCGCTACTGGCTATCGCATAATTCAGCGATTGACCAAGCTCCAGCTCGTTTACTACCCATGTTGAATTGACCTGATTGGACTGCACAATTCTACCCGTTTCACTTTGTTAACTAGTTGTCGGCAAGCTCCATAAAATCTTTAATCAAATTTAGTTTTGCGGTGATCCATGCCCCTTACTGCACCATGTCGCTATGCTATATTCACGCAGGAGTTAAAACGCGGTAACTCAGGGAGTTAGTTTGAAACTAAACAATTCACGCGTGCTGGTTGTTGATGACCAACGTTCATTTCAGGTCATGCTGAAAGGCATGCTGAACAATATTGGTTATACCAGCATAGATATGTGTGAGAGTGGCGAGCAAGCAGTCAAGATATGTAACGATCATGACTTCGACTTGCTGCTTGTCGACTACAACTTAGGTATGAACAAGAAAAATGGGCGGCAACTGCTGGAAGAGCTGCGCGCAAAATCCCTGATCACCACGGAAGCTATTTTCATTATTGTCACCGGCGAAAACAGTCGTGCAATGGTGTTAGGCGCCATTGAAAACCAGCCCGATGATTACATAATGAAGCCCTTCTCTCAGCGCCAACTTAGTTCTCGTATCGAGCGCGCCTATCACAAGCGCCAGGCAATGCAGCCGATTCTCACCAAGCTGGCCGATCAGGACGATAAGGGGGCAATCGAAGCCTGCCACAAACTCATCACAACTGGCGGCAAGTACAGCGCCCACTGCAAGAACCTGCTGGCGGAACTGTTTTGTAAAACCGGTCAATATGAGGAGTCGGAGAAATTCCTGAAGTCGCTACTTGCCGAAAGAGATATCTCGTGGGCAAAAGTCGCACTAGCCCGCAGCTTAATCGGCATGTCTCGTTTTGAAGAAGCAAAAGAGCTTCTTGAAGAGCTTCTTGTTGTGCACCCTCAGCTGTTGGATGCTCATGACCTAAAAGCCAAAGCACTGTATGGGCTATCCGAACCAGCACTTGCACTTCAATCACTGCAAGACGCAGCGGATATCTCTCCATACTCAATTGAGCGTCAACAACAAATTGCCACTATCGCAAAAGAGGTCGGCGAAAAAACCTTAGCGCAAGAAACGTATCAAAACATCTATGAGTTAAGTAAGCGCTCTCTTCATCATGATATAGAGCACTTACTTAACTATGTCCGGAACACCTTTGAAGCGTCAGAGAGCGCAGAAGAAGCCCCTAAACGACATAAATTCCATCACGAAGCGATGAACTGTTTACACCGAGCAAAACAAGACAACTTGTATGGTGACTTCGACTTCGCAACCTTTGAGGGTTTATGCCAGGCCAAGCTTGAAGCAAACAAAGGTGAGCTGATTAAGGCAAAGAAATCCTACTATCAGGCGGTCAAGCCATTCTCCGACTTAGGCGTAGAGGGTATTCCAAAGGAGTTTCTGGGAGAGAGTTTGATTACGTTAGGCAGGATTGGTGAGTTTGAGGAGATGATGCAGACTGCAAACCGAATGAATAACGAAAAGGAATTGGGGAATTTTGCCGCTACTGCTTTGGAAAATTTTCAGAAAGATGAAGAGCAGCACGAGCGTGTTGCGCAGTTCAGACAGTGCTACCTTGATGGTTCTAATGCGTACGATAACGGTGACTATTCAGCGGCTGCGAAAGCCTTTAGAACGGCACTGAGTTTAGCTCCAACCAATACAGGTGCTGCGCTAAACTTGATCCAATCTATGCTGCAACAATGTCGGAATGATAAAAAACCGCAAGCAACGCTTAGTGAGTGTAAGGAAGTGTTCCGCTTGCTCGATGGTGTACAACTACCCAAGCAGCACAAAACTCGATACAGCGACCTTAAACAAACCTACAACAAGATGATGCAAAAATAGAAATTCTGTTTCTCATTTGTATCTGCAAGCGTATACACTAACGAAAAACATCAAGATTGAACTTTCTATGCAGTTTACAGTCAAAACTTTTTCGTCTTTGTTTCTCGCGTTTTCTTCCTTGGCGATATTCTCTGGCTGTTCGACAACGAATGGGTGTGAAAACATCGAAGAAGTTATCGCACAAGAGAAAATGTGTAAGGATCTTCAGAGAAAGATATCCACCAGCAAGAGCCTTCAGGTACGCGGCGCTTTAGAGGACCAGTACCAACAGGAGTGTGTCGAGTTTCGTTATTACCGCGACAATTTCGAAGGTGGCAATATCTGCACCTTGGAAGATCGGAAAAAGATAGCGGCTGAAGCAGACACTACTGAATAACTACCCTTCCCCATTCCAACCATAATCTATACTAGGGTCAGTGACTTATAAAACACTGACCCTATGTCTGAAAAGAAAACACAATGCGGCTTTGTTGGCGCAGGATCCAAGCAGTGTGAAGAGGATGCGTTAAGTAATGGCTACTGTTTTTGGCATGATCCAAATACAGACAAGTCAGGCTTGGAAATTAAAAATGCGCTGGAGAAGTTTGTCAGGCAAGCGCCAGTCAGCCAAGGATTACAACTTAAACGCACTCGCTTAGACCAAATAGACTTAGTCAACCGAGGCGAGCACAAAGGCTTTGACCTCAGAGGTAGCGACTTCTACCGCGCATCGCTGGTAAACGCCCATCTATTTTCCGTAGATCTTTCCAACAGCAGTTTGATGAAAGCCGATTTGAGAGGTGCCAACCTCCACTGTGCAAACCTTACAAACTGCAATCTACTCGGCGTAAAGCTAAAAAATGCCCGGTTGGATAATGTTCAGCTAGGCAAGCAGTTACTCCAGGAAAAGCGCGGTAGAAAGCTTTGGAAGCAAGGACGTAAACCGGAGGCGGTCGATAATTTTCAGCAAGCAGAAGAAGTCTACAGAGACTTAAGAAAAGCGGCAGACAGCCAGGGCCTATTTGAAATGGCAGGATACTGCCTGCACAAAGAACTCACTATGCGCCGCTATCAAATGCCAAAACCCTCTTTCCAACGAGCACTTTCCAAAGGCATTGACCTGTTTTGTGGCTACGGCGAGCGCCCCTTCAATGTCGTACTATTTGCCATGTGTTTTATTGTTGTCTGTGCACTCGCTTACTTCATGCTGGGAATTACTCATCAGGGACAACTATTGATGTTTACGCCTGAAACACTGGGCATGGAAGATGTTAGGAGCGCGTTGGCCTGCCTCTACTTTAGTGTTGTCACATTTACCACACTTGGATATGGGGATATCGCACCGGTCGGATTAGCAAGGTTTATTGCGGCTTTTGAGGCATTTACGGGTAGCTTCACTATCGCATTGTTCGTGGTGGTCTTTGTAAAAAAGATGACCCGTTAATACCTCCCCCCTGTTTTAAAGAGGCAAATTAAGTCTCATTAAAAAGCTGTTTTGTTAACACGCAAATGTTAAACACGCATAAACCAGCCAATAGCGAATTAAGTTAGTCCCTCTTTTGCCCTGCTCTTTACAACAGGGCCGGAACACTGTGTTACTGGCATTTCCTTCCAACAGCCTCTAGACTGGTCGTACCAGACCATAAAAACAACAATACTTCTATGCTTAAAAACTTTCCTATTGTCATAAACACATCTGTTGCCTGGGGAGAAATGGATGCGTTAAACCACGTCAACAATACTATTTATTTCAAATACTTCGAGAATGCGCGCATTGCGTACTTTACCTCGTTAGACCTGATGCCAACAATGCAATCTCAAAAGCTTGCTCCAGTTCTTGGCTCAACCCAGTGCCGATACAAAGTCCCGTTAACCTACCCCGATGACATCGCTATCGGAGCGCGTATCACAGATATCTCCTGCGACAGATTTACCATGGAGTATCAGGTGTTCAGTGAAAAACATCAGCGTGTCGCGGCTGTTGGTGAGGCAGTAGTTGTTGCTTTTAATGTAGCCTCGGGCCAAAAGGACACCATCCCCACCCCCTTGGTAGACGCAATCAAACGAGCAGAGGCTGATGCCGGCAATCAGCTGTAAATCTTAAAGATGAATAGAACTGAGGAAATCAGGCATGACGTTTAACAGCTTTACACCGCCTAAAAGAACACTGCTGGGACCCGGCCCATCAGATATTTCACCAAATGTATTATCCGCTCTTTCACGCCCAACCATTGGCCATTTGGATCCTCTCTTTATTGGTATGATGGACGAAGTCAAAACCATGCTTCAAAAAGCTTTTTTGACCTCCAACGAAATGACCCTGGCGGTTTCTGCGCCTGGTTCTGCAGGTATGGAGACCTGTTTTGTTAACCTTCTCGAGCCAGGAGACAAGGTCATCGTGTGTCGTAACGGCGTATTTGGTGGCCGGATGCTGGAAAACGTTGAACGTTGCGGCGCGACGGCCGTAGTCGTTGACGCCCCATGGGGGCGCGCAGTATCAATTGACAAAGTTGAGGAAGCGCTTAAAGCAAACCCTGACGTCAAATTTGTTGCCGCTGTGCATGCCGAGACCTCAACTGGAGCATGTTCGGACATAAAATCGTTGTGTTCACTCGCTAAACAATATGGCTGCTTAACCATCGTTGACGCAGTAACATCTCTGGGGGGTATCGAGTTAAGGGTCGATGACTGGGGCATAGACGCGATCTATTCCGGCAGCCAGAAATGTCTTTCATGTGTGCCAGGCCTGTCTCCCGTGAGCTTCAGCCCTGCCGCTGTTGAAGTGATCAAACAGCGCAAAACCAAAGTCCAGAGTTGGTTTTTGGACCAGTCACTGGTCATGGACTATTGGGCGGGAGAAGGCAAGCGTTCATATCACCATACCGCTCCGGTTAATGGCCTTTACGCTCTGCATGAGTCGCTATGCCAACTTCTGAATGAGGGGCTGGAACAGTCGTGGCATCGCCATTTGCTAATGCATAATCTATTAAAACAAGGACTAACCGACCTGGGTATCGAGTTTATCGTTCCTGAAGATGAACGACTGCCACAATTAAATGCCGTGTACATTCCTTCGACCGCCAGTGACGCGGAGATACGGACGGCGTTACTTAATGATTACAACATTGAAATTGGCGCAGGCCTTGGAGAGCTGGCAGGCAAAGCTTGGCGTATAGGCTTGATGGGATATGGCGCAAGGCGTGAAAATATCACGCTGCTCTTGGGCGCATTACGAGCACTCCTTTAATCCAATTGGCAATAGCCATAAATACAAAAAAGGTTGAGTTTTCACTCAACCTTTTTTGTATTCCGTAAGATTACCGGCGACGTTGCGGCCAAGGAAGTTTCCACTGGCTATCCCAGTTAGCACCTCTCGGTCCGAACTCATTTGCATATTGGTATAGATACTGCGTTGTCAGCGCCTGCTCAGGGGAAAGGTTTAGCCTTTCTCTGATTTGACGACGTATACGCTGGTAACTTAAAGAAAGCTGTTTCGCTCTAACCCACGCATTAAATTCCTTTTCCTCTACGAAGATGGCATATGCCTGCTCCGCTGCCTTATCACCCAACAATCCACAACGATCCAACCCAATGTTTACTTGGTCAATGGAGTAGCTGTTTCTATCTCCGTAGCATGCTCGAAGATATGGAGACACAAGGGTGATAACCTTGATCAGCTGTTTTCGTGCAGAAAACAAACTAAAAAGGGCCATAAAACATCCATTCAAATAGCGATTTGGACCCGCATACTAGCATTTTTGTGACGCGGTTCAAATATATTTGCCATTTCAGAATGTTAAAGCTCTCGTTGTTGCGATTTTGTAAAACCCCTTTAGCATGTTCGGTTGGCGCATATTCAGTTCGCCTTGTGGATATTTAATGACCAGATTTTCTATTTTTCCAGCGGGTAACAAGCAGCGCGCACTCACTGAACGATTCCTTCTGTCGGCATCAGCCTATGTTGTTGGAATATCTTTGGCATGGATTGCCACTGCTTTCGAGTTAGCAGAGATATCAACGCCGGTGCTGGTCTGGAGCACCGGTATCATTTCTTTCTTTATTGTTGGCATGTATTTTCTCTATCGATTTGGTGCTAACAACAACATCGAAGATTCTGTCCTGACCCGACTGCAAATGCTCGCAGCCATAGGTTGGAGCAGCTTCTTTATTTTTCATACACAGGAACTCCGTGGCGCCTTTCTTATGGTTTACCTGTTTATAACCATGTTTAGTTTCTTCACATTGAATCGAGCCCAAACCGTACTCATCGCATTTTTAATAGCTGCTGCATATGGGTGGGTGATATTGTTTGACTGGGTAAGGCAAACACCAGGATTCAACTTACAGGTGAATCTATTGCAATGGGTGATTCTTTCTGCAGTGCTGGTCTGGCTCTGCGCTATTGCTGGTTACATGACCCATGTAAGAGAAAAAGTTCGAAAGTCCTCAATCAAAATCCAGCAACAAAACGCGTTGATCAAAGAGGCTAACCAGGAGTTGGAACAGGCTTTGGCGAAAATGGAGTTAATGGCCAATACAGATGAATTAACCGGGATTGGTAATCGCCATTACTTCCGTCAGCAAGCCCACTCAATGGTTAAACAGCAATACGTAGATGAAAACAGCTTTGCTGTTTGCCTGGTGGATGTTGACCACTTCAAGTGTATTAATGACCAGTATGGGCATCACAAAGGGGACCGAGCCCTAAAGCAAATCGCAAGAGAACTGCGTGTAGCTTTACCAGATGAAACCATATTAGCGAGATTCGGCGGCGAAGAGTTTGTCGTACTCCTGCCAAATGCGGCGCTCAAATCAACCATGGAACAGTGTGAGAAGATGCGAACATCTATTGAACAATACCGCTTCTCAGAGCTTGAGCTTTCGGCACCACTTACCGTGTCGATTGGCGCCACACTTTTCTGCAGTGGAGACAACCTTGATTCAGCCTTACGACGCGCTGATCAGTCACTTTACAAAGCTAAGGAGGCCGGGCGTAATAAGTGTGCCTACGACTTTTCGCTGGATCCTTCACTTAAGCAAGATTTAAACTTGGACTCTTCCATAACCTGAGCTTTTAATCCAACTCGTGCTAACAGATAAAACCTTATGAAAATAGTTAGTTTCAATATCAATGGCCTAAGAGCCAGAATTCATCAATTAGCTGCGCTTATTGAGAAGCACCAGCCAGACATCATTGGCCTGCAGGAAACGAAAGTGCATGATGATGCTTTTCCACTGGAAGCAGTTCAGGAACTGGGTTATCACGTCGAGTTTTTTGGCCAGAAAGCACACTACGGTGTGGCAATGCTTAGTAAGCAGAAGCCCGTTTCGGTTGAAAAAGGCTTCCCAACTGACGATGACGAAGCACAAAAACGCATGATAAAAGCGAGCTTTGAGCTTGATGATGGTTCGATACTGCACGTGATGAATGGCTACTTTCCTCAGGGGGAGAGCCGTGACCATCCCATAAAGTTTCCATACAAAGAGAAGTTCTACCAAGATCTTCAAAATTATCTGGAACAAACACACCAACCGGGTGATCAGCTTGTCGTCATGGGGGATATCAACATATCACCAATAGACCTGGATATTGGCATTGGTGAAAACAATGCCAAACGTTGGCTGAAAACTGGCAAATGCAGCTTTCTCCCTGAAGAGCGGGAGTGGCTGGCTCGCCTGAAAGCATGGGGCTTTACCGATACATTCCGTCATCTGACCCCTGAGGTTGAAGGAAAGTACAGCTGGTTTGACTACCGCTCACGTGGATTCGATGACAATCGCGGTCTCCGAATTGACGTCATTCTAGCCACGGCTCCCTTGGTGGACAAATTGAAGGAATCTGACATCGATTATGAACTGAGAGGCATTGAAAAGCCGTCAGATCACGCTCCTATTTGGAGTGTGTTCGCGCTTTAGGCCACAGTGCTAACCCACTGATTTTGTGTGGACATATCCAAAACTTTCGGTTCCATTTGGCTTGTGCTGGGGGAACCAGACGCTAAGATAGTGGTCAGACAAAATCAGAAACCCGTTTTAATGCTCGCGGTAAGCGTGCCATTGGCAACAAAATAAAAGGAAACGTTATGAACGTTGTTTCTTCAACCTCTGAAGGTATTATCAAGGAACAGAATAAGGTGTTGAAAAACACCTTTATTATGGTTGGTTTGCAGTTTGCAACTGCAGCCGCAGCAGGCGTCATAGCGACTATGTTTGCCCTGCCCCCTGTTCACTGGATCATTTTTCTTGTTGGCTTTTACGGCCTCTCCTTCCTGGTAGAGAAAAACCGTTACAGCATGACTGGCTTTTTCTGCGCCCTGGCCGCTGCAGGCCTGCTGGGCTACGCAAGTGGCCCATTGATCAGTCTTTATCTGGCGGTAAAACCTGACGCAGTATTCATGGCGCTGGCAATGACTGGCTTATCCATGTTTGGACTTGCCCTCTACGCAACAACCACCAAGAAGGACTTGAGTGTTTTTGGTGGCCTGATGAGCATTGCTTTCTGGGTCATTATCGGTGGTGTGGTATTAAACATTTTCATGGGTAGTAGCTTAATCGCACTCGCCCTCTCAGGAGCTATTGCTGCTTTCTCAGGCTTGGCGATCATGATGGTGTTGCAGTCGGTTATCCGAGGCGGTGAAACCAGTTATGTTTCTGCCTCCCTGACAATCTTTGTAGGTATCTACAACATCTTTATGTTCTTCCTGCATATCTTCGGTGGCGGCGACGATTAATTTCTAACCTTGTCTTTCGAACACTAAAAAGCCTGGCAATCGCCAGGCTTTTTTTATCAACACGTGAGCCTACTACTTGGTGCGCGTACCATGCTCTCTAATTAAGATTTACCACGGCATCACTATCTAAAGATTCCAGCTCGGCGGTAACCATCGCCGGCTCCATATCGTTGGGTAAACGAAGCTTCATTTGCGCGGTAAAAATGTTAGTACCGAGTTCCGCAACACCAACACGATGACATTCCATATGTTCTACCTGAACGCCTTGATCAGTTAGCACATGAGTTATATCACTTACTAAACCCGGTCTGTCATTTGCGTCGTAACTTACATTAAGTGTTGCGCCCGCATCGGTGTTAGCGACCTCGTTAATGTTTACCAGATATCCCTCGAGTTCACTCAACTCTGCTTTAAGTGCCGGCGCATTCTCAATTGGAACTTCAACTTTCAATAGGCCAGAAAACTGACCTCCCAGATGATTTGTTTTGCTATCAAGCCAACGACCACCCAGAGCGTGTGTTTTCTCAGCCAACTGCTTAAGTAAACCAAAGCGCTCAGGCCCCATAATACTCACCATAAATTGCGCACTCATGATGGCTCCTCCTCAGGAAAAACAGGCAGTTGCGAATAACACTGCCTAAATAACGGGTACGCACTAAGTGTAACACTCCAGCGCAAAATGCACTGAAATTAGCGGTTTAATTTCAAGCAGCAGATCTAGATGTCTGTGCTAGATCATGAAGTCGATTAGATTTGCCTGCGGCCAATAAAAAAGGTCGCCTACTTCACGCAGACGACCTTTTTTTTGAATTATATTGTTAAGTTACGTACTACAGCAGCGCTGGAATACCAAACTTAGGCTCCAACATACCTACCGCAAGCATTGCCGCCAGACAGATAATCAGAACAACCGTAGGAATGATAACTCGGTCCAGCTTGCTCAGCTTCTTCGGACGCTCTTTATCACCAATCAGGCCATTGTTATCTAACAGCATGGTCAGTGCCCAAGCCAATACAGGGTTGGTCACCATCGCAGCGAATACACAGATACCAGCTGACTGAGAGTCTTTGGCATCTTTAATCATCTGCATACCTGCTTCAAGTAGCGGCAGTGCAACACCAACCAAAAGCGCTACTCGCATGACAGGAGGCCATACAGCCGCATCCATTGGGTAACCCACGATAGCGATAACCATCACCAGAGCACCCAGCAGGATTGCACCTGCAGGGATTGGACGCTTAGCGATAGCAGCAGGGATCATGTATGTACCCCAGCTTGATGTGATGTTACCACCACCAACGGCAGTACCAACCATCTGACGAACAGAACACATGGTCATAGTGTCATCTACGTCCATCAGTACTTTTTCAGTCTTCTTCGGATAGTTAAGTTCCTGGAAGATTCGGTGACCAAGGAAATCTGGAGACCACATAGCAACCGCCAAAATGGCAAACGGCAGTGATGCAATAAAGTGCTGCATATTAGGTAAGCCAAGTTGCCATCCGGTCTCTGTAGAGCCCCACCAGTAAACTGGGTTCAGGTTTGGCAACCCTGGCTCAGTAGTGAACGTCAGGTCAAAGCCGGCGCCTGAAACCATAGCGACAACGAAGCCTGTTACAGCACAAAGAGGAATTGCCAGCCAGCGCTTGCCCAATTTAGCGAGTACAGCATAAACAACGACGGTGATTGCCAAGACGATCAGAGCGACATAGCCCATATCACCAGCAGCTACCCCTTCTGCCTCATTGCTTAGGCCACTAGCCCAACCAATAAGCGAGTTAATCTGGCTCATTGAACCGGTGAAACCGAGGAAGACCAGAAGGCCACCCGCGACTCCTTCACTGGTGAGGTTCACTAAACGAGAACCACCTTTGATCGCACTCAAGATAAGTCCAAACACACCAATAAGGATTGCCAGGGCCAATGGATGGGCCCCTGCCATGGCGATCAGGAAGATCATCGGGATCATCGGGCCATGGTTTCCGGCGAGGTTTGCACGAGGGTTGATAAACCCTGATGCAAGAATACAGAAGAGGAATGCGGGGATGATCATCTCTACACGGGCCACTTCAATTGCCCATGCAACGTCCAGGTTTACGTGATCCCACTTTTCAGTAAGGCCAGCAGCCCATGCCATCATTACCGCAGAATACATCGCGATAATACCAATGGTACCTGCAATCGCAGGTACCAGATCTTCAAGCTCAAAGCGGAAATCGCGCCCTGGCAAGTTCAGGCCGTAGCGGCGTGGTTTCATGATCTGAAGTTCATGATCCAGATAATCTGAACGACTATCAAACTCACTACTTGGGCGATGCAATTCGCTGTAGCTGCGCTCTTCTGTTGCGTCAGCGTTGCCCGGCTTTACCGGATCAATCTCTTGATGGGTACCCATAGCGACGTTGGCTTCCTCTGATGATTATAAATTCGGTGCTGATGTTAGCGTGCATCGTGCAATCAATAACTGGTATTGGCTATTTTTTACTCGAAACGCCAGCCTTTCAACTTTGGCTGCAAAGTGTAGTTTTTTTTCATTGCAGTAAGTTGATACGGATCATATTTATTTAACTGCTGTTTACATTTAAACAGGCTGTAAAGGGGCTTTAACCCTGAAAACTGTATGTGAAATCACAGTAACGATTCACAAAACAATAACAACTCTAATCACTTAGCTAGCTAACACCACTAAAAACTGGAATGTTTTTACAGCGCACATCCTACGAAGACTTATTCCAGTCATTTTTTAATGTTATATTTCAGCAACTTAAGCAACTCCTCACCACTTATGTAATTTTATTACAAAAACCCAGGAAAACTGATCCAGATCAATTATGAGACAAGCTTGACTGGTAAGATGTCGTTGTCAATTACTGCTTCCCTAGGTAGCTTGACATAGCTACTCAGGGGATTGTGATAACAGGATTTTTTCGGTTGATCTGATTTATTGAATGTGAGTAGTTTCCTTGCCTGAATTTTGGCTTTTTCAGGAACCTCCGCAGACAAAAAAAATCAGATGAACTAAGGCAGACACGCTATTCTTTGAGCAGGTGCATCGGCCATAAGGTGGACAAGGCACCAGCTTAATAAAGTGGTCTTAATTTCATGTCACGTGTGACAAGGGGAAACGTAATGCCAGAGTCAAATTCAGTAAATGCTTGGGAAGGGTTTCAGCCCGGCGATTGGCAAACTGAAGTAAACGTTCGAGACTTCATCCAAAAGAACTATACCCCGTATGAAGGCGACGAAAGCTTTCTAGCCGGCGCGACCGAAGCAACGAACAAGCTTTGGGAACAGGTTATGGAAGGTATTAAGCAGGAAAACAGCACTCACGCACCTGTTGACTTCGATACCGATAACCCAGCCACTATCACTTCTCACGATGCTGGCTACATCAACAAAGACCTGGAAACTATCGTTGGTCTTCAAACTGACAAGCCTCTCAAGCGCGCTATCATCTGTAACGGTGGTATCCGCATGGTTGAGCAATCGTGCAAAGTTTACGGTCGCGAGCTTGACCCTACAGTAAACAAAATCTTCAGCGACTATCGTAAGACCCACAACCAGGGTGTTTTCGATGTTTACACTGCTGACATCCGTAACTGCCGTAAGTCTGGCGTAATCACTGGTTTGCCTGATGCATATGGCCGTGGTCGTATCATTGGTGACTACCGCCGCGTTGCTCTGTACGGTATTGACCGTCTGATGAAAGACAAGGTTAAGCAGCACATCAGTCTTGAAGACGATATGTACAACGCAGAAGATCCAGCAGCGCTGGAGCGTTCTATCCGTCTCCGCGAAGAGATCTCTGAGCAGCACCGAGCCCTGGGCCAAATGAAAGAGATGGCAGCCAAGTACGGTTGTGATATCAGCCGCCCAGCTGAAACGGCTCAAGAAGCTATCCAGTGGACCTACTTCGGTTACCTGGCTGCAGTTAAGAGCCAAAACGGCGCGGCAATGAGCCTGGGCCGTGTATCTACCTTCTTGGACGTATATATCGAGCGTGACCTTGCTGCTGGCACGATCACTGAAGAACAAGCTCAGGAAATGATCGACCACTTCGTAATGAAGCTGCGTATGGTTCGCTTCCTGCGTACTCCTGAGTACGATGATCTGTTCTCTGGTGACCCTATCTGGGCAACTGAGTCAATCGGTGGTATGGGTCTTGACGGTCGCCCTCTGGTTGCTAAAACCAGCTTCCGTTTCCTGAACACCCTGTACACCATGGGTCCAAGCCCTGAGCCAAACACTACCGTACTTTGGTCAGAGCAACTGCCTGAAAACTTCAAGAAGTACTGTGCCAAGGTTTCAATTGACACTTCTTCAATCCAGTACGAAAACGATGACCTGATGCGTCCTGACTTCGAGTCTGACGACTACGGTATCGCGTGCTGTGTTAGCCCAATGATCATTGGTAAGCACATGCAGTTCTTCGGCGCTCGTGCAAACCTGGCCAAGACGCTTCTGTACGCAATCAACGGCGGTATCGACGAGAAGCTGAAACTTCAAATCGGTCCTAAAGAAGCACCAATCACTGACGAACTCCTCGACTTCGATACAGTAATGGATCGTCTGGACCACTTCATGGATTGGCTCGCTAAGCAGTACGTTGCTGCACTGAACTGCATCCACTACATGCACGACAAGTACAGCTACGAAGCAGCCCTGATGGCACTGCACGATCGTGACGTTCGTCGTACTATGGCGTGTGGTATCGCAGGTCTGTCAATCACTGCTGACTCACTGGCGGCAATCAAGTACGCCAAAGTTAAGCCAGTACGCGACGAAGATGGCATCGCTGTTGATTTCGAAACAGTTGGCGACTTCCCTAAATTTGGTAACAACGACGCTCGTGTTGATGAGATCGCATGTGACCTGGTTGAGCGCTTCATGAAGAAGATTCAGAAGCTTTCTACTTATCGCGACGCAATCCCAACTCAGTCAGTTCTGACCATTACTTCTAATGTTGTATACGGTAAGAAGACTGGTAACACACCTGATGGTCGCCCAGCTGGTGCACCGTTTGCGCCTGGCGCAAACCCAATGCACGGTCGTGACGAGAAAGGTGCTGTTGCATCACTGACTTCTGTAGCCAAACTGCCATTTGCTTACGCGAAAGACGGCATCAGCTACACTTTCTCTATCGTGCCAAATGCGCTGGGTAAAGATGACAACACACGTAAGTCAAACCTTGCAGGCCTGATGGATGGTTACTTCCATCACGAAGCCAACATTGAAGGCGGTCAGCACCTGAACGTTAACGTGATGAACCGTGAAATGTTGCTCGACGCAATGGAAAACCCTGAGAAATATCCTCAGCTGACTATTCGTGTGTCAGGTTACGCTGTTCGCTTCAACTCTTTGACTAAAGAGCAGCAACAAGACGTAATCACCCGTACATTCACTGCGTCACTGTAAAACTGCAGGTTGCCTGGCCTTGCCGGACAACCGCAGCGTATGTGTAACGCGCTGAAAAATACGGTATAAATGTAGGGCCTTGCGTATTTGATACACAAGGCCCTTATTTTTGGAGAATTTATGTCTGACATTATTGGTCGAATCCACTCAACGGAATCCTGTGGCACTGTCGACGGGCCTGGTATTCGTTTTATCGTCTTCATGCAGGGCTGCCTGATGCGCTGCAAGTACTGTCATAACCGTGATACCTGGGATCTCGATGGTGGCAAAGAGGTAACCGTTGAAGACCTAATGAACGACCTTCAGAGTTACCGCCACTTCATTACTGCCAGCGGCGGTGGTGTAACAGCCAGCGGTGGTGAGGCGATCCTTCAAGCCAAGTTTGTCAAAGAGCTTTTCAAGGCCTGTAGAGCTGAAGGAATTCATACCTGTTTAGACACTAACGGCTTTGTTCGTGTTTACAACGACGATATTCATGAACTTATTGATGTCTCAGACTTGGTGTTACTGGATATCAAACAGATCGATGATCAGAAACACATCGATTTGACCAAGGTGAGTAATAAGCGAACTCTGCAATTCGCCGAGTACCTTGCAGAGAAAAACCAGCCCGTATGGTTGCGGTACGTAGTCGTTGGCGGCTACACCGACGATATCGAATCGGCGCATGCACTAGGTAACTTCATCAAAGATATGAAGAATATTGAGAAAGTAGAACTTCTCCCCTATCACGAACTTGGCAAGCACAAGTGGGAAGCGATGGGCGAAAAGTACGACCTTGAGGATGTGAAACCACCGTCCAAAGAGACGATGGAAGCCATCAAAGAGGTTATTGCCAGTTACGGTCATAACGTCATGTATTAAGCAGTGAAAGATGTCGGTAACCTTATTCGCCACCATAATCAGCATCGTTGCTTTGGTGACGTGCCGACCTCTGACTCTCGCCTCCCGTCTCTCGTCAGTACCGCTTTATCAGCACCTTTTCTTCGGTGCTACGGCAATCGTAGCGCTGATTTGGTCTCTCAAATACACCCCACATCCCCTGCTCACTATTCATTTTCTGTGCGCAACTACGCTAACACTTTTGCTTGGCGCCAGGTTGGCATTGATGAGCTTAGCGCTGGTCATCCTTATCTTTCTTCTGACCACTGGAGCCGGTTTAAATAGTTGGGGTTTGAGCTTCGTTATCTGGGGCATTATTCCAGTCACTTTTTCCAGAGCATCCCTGCTTCTCAGTCAAAAATTCCTGCCCAGACACTTGTTCATATATTTGTTGGTGAATGGCTTCATTACCGGGGCATTGGCGATTCTATTGACATTGATAGCCCAGTACCTGGCATTTATATGGATAACTGGTGGGGACTGGCAAAGCCAGCTAACCTATCTGAACGTGACTCCCCTTCTAATGTTCCCAGAAGGGTTGCTTAACGGAATGGCGATAACACTTTTGGCCGTCTACAAGCCGCATTGGCTAAAGACCTACGACGACCGCATCTATCTCAATGAGGGAAAGGACTAAAAGACTTCTCTGATTAAAACAGTCGCTGCAGCCTGGACTCTTCCAACTGCTTGAAGGCTTGTTTTAAGAGTCTACCCATGTCCATAAATATTGGACGCGCTTTTGCTGGTGCAACCTGGCAGCCCTCTGCATCCATTCTGGCGTGAATATCGCGATACCATGAACTCAACGCCGGCGGGAGGGGCTCAGAAGACCTGTGCCCCAGCCACATTAGCCCTTGGAACGGTATTGATAACAACAATACGCTTATCGCGATCATTTGTGGCAGGAAAACACTCTCCACAAGTAGTATTTGTATCGCGGGTAACATGATGGCAAACCCGGGCAACCATTTAATCGACCAACGGGTGAACTGGATGACTCGCAACTCGGGGAAGTGACGAAAGAGTTCTGGCCGAATCGGCCACGTATCCATGTATCGCTGTCCTTGAGAGATTAGCGCTGGAAATTTTGTCACTCAGTAGCTCCGAGAACGTGTCTATTAGTAAATTAAGTGTACTCCATATGACCGTAAATTGAGAGAATCTATCCACCAGAATATTTGGTGATGTCATTTGACGATCACTTACCCCCCAAAACTTGACCTAAATTAAAGCGAGACCGCAGATTTTTTGTAATTTTCTTACAAACAAGCTATATTTCGCGCGCCCACACGACGTATCGCTATCCCACTGATGATCTAGCATTTATGTTCTATTATTAGAGGGTTTTTTAAGCAGGTACGGTGTGATCATCCCCCACGACTATTTACTCAGGCTGAAAGACTATTATGAGTGCCAACTTAGTTCTCGTTCTTAATTGCGGTAGCTCTTCTTTAAAATTCGCCATCATCGATGCTGATAATGGTGATGAAATTCTCTCGGGCTTGGCAGAATGCTTAAATCTTGCCGACGCTCGCATCAAGTGGAAACTCAACGGTGAAAAAAGCGAGCAGAAGCTTGGCGCTGGCTCCGCTCATCGCGAAGCCTTGGATTTTATCGTTGCTCGAATCAATGAGCAGCAAGGACTTGCAGAACAATTGGTTGCCATCGGTCACCGTGTAGTACACGGCGGCGAGCGCTTCACGCAGTCTATCTTAATTGATGAGCAAGTCGTGGAAGGTATTGAAGCTTGTGCAACTTTGGCACCATTGCACAATCCAGCTCACCTTATCGGCATTCGCGCCGCGCAGGCGGCCTTCCCCGCGCTGCCTCAGGTAGCCGTTTTTGATACTGCATTCCACCAGACAATGCCGGAGGAAGCTTACCTCTACGCCCTGCCGTATAAGATGTATCGCCAACACGGTATCCGCCGTTACGGTATGCATGGCACCAGTCACTACTTTGTTAGCCGTGAAGCAGCCCGCATGCTTGGCAAGCCAGTTGAAGAGACCAACGTGATTGTTTGTCACTTGGGCAATGGCGGTTCTGTATGTGCCATTGAAGGCGGCAAGAGTGTTGATACCAGTATGGGACTAACCCCGCTTGAAGGTTTGGTGATGGGCACGCGCTCTGGCGACATCGACCCTGCGATCATCTTCCACTTGGTAGACAACGCGGGCTACACATTAGACGAAGTAAACAACATGCTGCACAAGCAGAGCGGTTTGCTTGGTCTGACAGAAGTTACCAGCGACTGTCGTTACGTTGAAGATGGTTTGAAAGAAGGTAAGCCTGAAGCAATCCGCGCACACAACGTATTTAATTACCGCCTGGCAAAATACATCGGTAGCTATACAGCTTCACTACCTTCCATTGACGCTGTAGTGTTTACTGGCGGCATTGGCGAAAACGCTGCTGATATTCGTAAAGACACCCTAAACCTGTTGCCTGTTCTTGGCTTCGAAGTTGATGAAGAAGCCAACCTGGCTGCGCGTTTCGGTAACGAAGGCGAAATTACTACGCCAAACAGCCGGATTAAAGCGCTGGTGATACCAACCAATGAAGAGTTGGTTATCGCACGTGACAGCGCTCGCTTAGCGAAGTAATTCCACTAGGCCCCGCGACTGCGGGGCTTTTTGATGTGTTAGAGGACAAGAGGAAGTTATAGTGTCACGCACTATCATGCTAATTCCCATCGGTGGCGGCGTTGGCCTCACCACTATCAGCCTGGGCATGGTACGCGCTCTGGAACGCCAGGGCGCTCGTGCAGGATTCTTCAAGCCGGTTGCACAGTTGCGACTCGGTGACCAAGGTCCTGAACGCTCCACTGCCATTATCAAAAACGCAACCAACCTGACACCACCTGATCCGCTTCGTATGCATTATGCTGAAAGCCTTATCAGTAGTGACCAGCGAGACGTGTTACTCGAAGAAGTTGTCGCACGTTATCAGCAGTACTGCAGTCAGGACGATGTAGTTGTTGTCGAAGGCTTAGTTCCTACTCGCCGATCACCCTGGGCGAACCGCGCCAACATTGACATCGCTAAGGCGCTAGATGCTGAAGTCGTGTTTGTTGCAACGCCGGGTATCGACGACGCAGGTCAGCTTCGCGAGCGTGTTGAAATTGCCCAAAGTAATATGGGTGGCTCCAAGAACAAACAGATCTTAGGCGTGATCGTTAACAAGGTTGGCGCACCTGTTGACGACCAGGGGCGTACTCGTCCTGACCTAAGCGAGATTTTTGAAGGCAGCGAACTTCAAACTCACGCGTCCACTGACTCGATTCTGAAAGCTTTCAAACATGCCAAGTTGCCGTTGCTCGGCTGCATTCCCTGGACATATGATCTGATCGCTCCTCGCGTTCAGGATCTTGTTGAGCATCTTCGCGCATCCATCATTAATGAAGGCGACATCAAAGACAGACGTCTTCGTAGCGTCACTTTCTGTGCGCGTTCAGTCCCTAACATGATTAGCCACTTTAAGCCGGGTAGCCTGTTGGTTACTTCAGCTGACCGCCCAGACGTTATTGTGTCAGCATGCCTTGCTGCAATGAACGGTGTTGAAATTGGCGCGCTACTTCTCACTGGTGGTTTTGAACCAGATGAGAGCCTGATGGATCTGTGCAAACCCGCGATGGACGGTGGTCTTCCCGTTCTTCTGGTTGAAACAAACACTTGGCAGACGTCGCTTAATCTGCAGGCGTTCAACCTAGAGGTGCCTACCGATGATCCGCTTCGCATCGAGCAGGTTCAAGACTACACGGCAAGCCACATAGACGAAGCCTGGATTGAAAGCTTGATCTCCGGTTCAGAGCGTAAGCGCAAGCTATCACCTCCTGCTTTCCGTTATCAGTTAACAGAACTGGCACGCCAGGCTAATAAACGTATCGTACTGCCAGAAGGCACCGAGCCTCGCACTATCAAGGCTGCAGCAATTTGTGCAGAGCGTGGCATCGCTCGTTGTGTTCTGATTGGTAACCCTGAGGAGGTTCATAAGATTGCAGAACAGCAAGGGGTGACTCTGGGCGAAGGTGTTGAAATTATCGATCCGGAACAGGTACGGGAAAACTACATTGCTCCTATGGTCGAGTTGCGTAAGCACAAAGGTCTTACCGAAGTGGTTGCTGAAGAACAACTCGAAGATGAAGTTGTACTTGGCACAATGATGCTGGCGCAAAATGAAGTTGATGGTTTGGTATCTGGCGCGGTTCACACCACAGCTCACACCATCCGCCCTCCTCTGCAGTTAATTAAGACTGCGCCTGGAAGCAGTTTGGTGTCCTCTATCTTCTTCATGCTGTTACCAGATCAGGTTCTGGTATATGGCGACTGTGCGATTAACCCAGATCCAACAGCTGAGCAGCTTGCCGATATCGCTATCCAAAGTGCTGAGTCGGCATTGGCATTTGGTATCGAACCCAAAGTAGCGATGATCAGCTATAGCACAGGTACCAGTGGCACCGGTTCTGACGTCGACAAGGTACGCAAGGCGACAGAGCTGGCGAAGTCTAAGCGTCCAGACATCGTGATTGATGGTCCACTACAGTACGATGCCGCGGTGATGGAAAATGTCGCGAAGAAAAAAGCACCTGATAGCCCAGTCGCAGGACAAGCTACCGTGTTTATTTTCCCTGATCTGAATACCGGCAATACAACCTATAAAGCGGTGCAGCGTTCAGCAGACCTTATCAGTATTGGTCCAATGCTTCAGGGTATGCGTAAGCCTGTGAATGACTTATCGCGAGGCGCTTT
This sequence comes from Corallincola platygyrae, assembly GCF_039544265.1. Lineage (NCBI taxonomy): Bacteria > Pseudomonadati > Pseudomonadota > Gammaproteobacteria > Alteromonadales > Psychromonadaceae > Corallincola > Corallincola platygyrae. Next base: position 309,680 of record NZ_BAABLI010000014.1, read on the forward strand.
GGTGGAAGATATTGTTTATACAGTAGCTTTGACCGCTATTCAGTCCAAACAGTTGGATTAGACAGACAAAACCTTATATTCAGGTCAAGTCAAGCATAAAAAAGGGAGCATCGCTCCCTTTTTTATGCTTGACATTTTACTGTACCTTAGTGCTGAAAACTGCATGAACACATTTCAAACAGATCTATTTTCTCTTATATAACAACTAGATAAAACAAACACAGCCAGTCATCAACAAACTTATCCACAGGTTTTGTGGATAGCTATAGGTTTACCAGTTATAGAAAATTGCTTCTGAGAGCAATCTGGTTATCAATCAGCTTGAGAGCATTAAAATGATCGCACTAATCGCTATGATTTAGCGCAAAGCCTTTGATCACTATGTCATTATAACTAACAACGCCTTCAACCTTACCCGCTGCAATCACTGGTGCCCGGTGGATCCCAAAACGATCAAATAGACGAGCGCAGTACCTAACGTCCATCTCTGGATCAACGGAAACAACAGGTTTCGCCATGATCTCATAAAGATTCACGCGTTCTGGCGCTTTGTCTTTCGCGATCACCTGCTTTGCAATATCAGACAACAGCACCATACCAAATTCGTCGTGAGGATCCCGCTTATCAATAATCAGCGCATCCAAATCTCGCTCCCGGATGATTGATAGCGCTTCCTTTACCGTGATTAATCCATCGACTAATGCATATCTATCAACCATCACTTGCTTCACATGCACACGATGCACACTCATAGTGTTTCCTCCACCTGCTTACTCAGCGCCGCAACCTGATGAGCTACACCGACGGCATCCTCGACATCTAATTGAAAGGCGATCCCCGCACCTTTTTTATCGTCAAACTTTCCAAGCTTTGAGATCGTCTCTAAAACCTTTCGAGACAAGTGCTCTTCTACCAGAAACAGCAGAACATCACGCTGAGTCTCAAGATCTAACCCGAAAAACGTCTTATGTTTACTTAACCCTTCGCCACGAGCATTGTTAATAACTGTTGCGCCTGTGGCTCCCGACACGCGTGCTGCCTCCATAATATGGTCAGTCAAACTGTCCTCAACAAAGGCAATAATTAATTTAAAGTGCATTAGCTCAACTCCTGACTTGAAGACTGCGCTTTCCTCTGCTCCATCCACTCAGACATCTGCGCATACGCCATTACTGTTATGATCGGAAACAGGCTGGCAAATGCGATCAAACCAAATCCATCAACCAAGGGATTTCGACCCGGCACGGTTTCCGCCAAACCCAACCCTAGAGCGGCAACCAATGGCACGGTAACCGTTGACGTTGTAACGCCTCCGGAGTCATAGGCAAGAGGAATAATTAACTTGGGTGCAATAAAGGTTTGAATAACAACGACAACGTAGCCAGCCAGAATGTAATAATGCAGTGGATCTCCCACCACAATTCTATAACTGCCCAAAGCAATGCCGATCGCTACGCCCAATGCAACAGCGACTCGAAGGCCCCACACGCCTATGGCACCACCCGACACTTCGTTAGCTTTAATAGCGACAGCGATCAGGCTGGGCTCAGCGATAGTCGTGCTGAAGCCAATGGCAGCAGCAAAAATATAGATCCAGTAATAGTCTTTCCAATCTACATGTAGGTCCAATTCTGCTGCGTGGGTGTAGATAAACTCTGGCCGGGTTAGCTGTTCCGCCATCAGTTCACCTAATGGGAACAACGCTCGCTCTAGACCAACCAGGAACAAACTCAGACCGATAATGACATAGACAAATCCAAGAAAAACACGTTTGGCTCGTGGGATCGGTCGCCTTAACAGCACCAACTGAAAAACAAGAATAATAGTAATGATGGGTAGCACATCAATGACGGTACCACCTAGGCTCCAAAGGATTTCCTGTAATAGACCACTCATATCGTCATCCCGTAGATCATGACGAAAATCATTGGAGTTAGAGACGCAAACGCGATTAGACCAAAACCGTCAAGCATAGGATTACGGCCTTTAATCGCACTCGATAACCCAACACCCAATGCAGTCACCAGTGGAACAGTGATCGTAGACGTAGTAACACCGCCCGAATCATAGGCGATGCCAATAATCTCTTTCGGCGCAAACATGGTGGTAATAAGCACCAAAATATAACCGCCAATGATCATGATATGGATAGGCCAACCTTTAAGGATACGAAGCACTCCAATCACAATAGCCACGCCAACCGAGAGCGCGACAGTGAGCCTCAAACCATCTGCATAACTTTCCATCGCCTCTTCGGAACGCTGAATCATCTCTCCTTCGGCGGCAACCTCTGCGGCCTCATCTGCGACCGCAATCAACGCTGGCTCCGCCACTGTTGTGCCAAAACCCAGACAGAAGGCAAACCCAAGCAAAAGCCATATATTCCCCTTACGCGCAAAGGCGTGAGCCAGGTTTTCTCCAAGGGGAAATAGCCCGATCTCCAACCCTCTGATAAAGAATGCTAAGCCAGCGACGACCAAAAAAAGGCCTACGATGATTTCAAGAAAATTTGGAAGGGGCTGTTGAAGAACAACTAACTGAAAGAAGGCGACAACCACAACAATGGGCAGGAGGTCTCGAATCCGCCCAGTCAACGATACTACGAGGTTGTGAATTAGTTCTTTCAAATACAACCTTTAGAATGCATTAAACCTACCGATAAATAATGAGTTATAAAAACGGGGAACCCAATTTATTTGTTAAGAACTGTGATGAACCCCAATTTGCTATCTTTACTTTGACCAATAGCAAAGGTTTCTGCACTATACGAAGAGTTACCTTAATCAGTGATAAAAATGAAATTCAGTCGTATTTACCAGGCAGTGTTCTTGCTTATCTGCCTTTGTTTTGTAACCGCGTGCGAAGAAAAAGTGCGTACGCCGGAGCAGGCTGCTCTGGATTTTTTCCACGCTATCTATGTAGCCAATGATACTGATCTGGCAGCATCCTATTGCCTTCCAGAGCTTGCCGAGTTGGTAAAACACTACCACTCTCCTCACTCGGTCAAGCGCCACATCATTGGCTTCACTATGGATGAGGTAGAACTGTCAGTCTCTGAAACTGATGCGGATTTTTTCCGAAAAGTCGCAACTCAGGCCGAGGTGTCTATCCATTTCAAAGGCAAGGTCGAAGGTTTTGTCAGAGAAGATGAGCGCACGGTAATTGTGGTCAAAAAAGGCATGGAATGGTACGTACAGGAAGTGAAACCGGACATGTTTATGACCAACGGTTAACTTGGTTTCTAAACAATAAAAAAGGGCCTGATGGCCCTTTTTTATTTGCCCGCTTTCGTTAAAAGCTATTTTGCAACGGCAACCCCTTCCCTTCTCGGATCCGCCGCTGATATCAACTTGCCCGGATGAACCTCAATGGCGTGGATTCCACTGTTGAGGTCAATTAGCCTTACGCGATGCCCTCTTACTTCAAGAGCCTTTTTGAGAATGGCGAGTTCAGAGCCTTTCTCCAATGCTGTGTAATCATTGCGATTGGTTACTCGAGGTAAATTGATCGCCTCCTGCAAAGTCAATTTCCAATCGATGCGCGCAATAATGCTCCATGCGACATAATCTATGATACGACTCCCGCCGGGAGAGCCAACAAGCAAAAACAGTGAGCCATCTGGGCGAAACACCATGGTAGGCGCCATAGAACTTCTCGGACGCTTTCCTGGGGCAATGCTGTTTGCGACAGGTGTTCCGGCACGGTTGGGAACCAAAGAGAAATCAGTCATCTGATTGTTGAGTAAAAAGCCACCCACCATCAAACCTGAGCCAAATCCCATCTCAATACTTGATGTCATTGAAACCGCATTGCCCTTTGCATCAACAATCGACAAGTGACTGGTGCTATCAAACTCAGGTGTTTCATCCAACGCCCGCAGATAATCGACCGGCTGCCCCGCTTCGACCACCCCGCTGTCGCGCCCAGTAATCTGCCCGTGCCGCAACTCCAGATATCTCGGGTCCAGCATTTCAACTAACGGAACGGAGACAAAGTCACTATCAGCCAGGTAAAGGTTACGATCTGCGTAGGCCAATTTTGAAGCCTGTGTAAACAGATGCACCGCATCCGCAGAGTTAGGCTTCAACTCACCGATATTTCTAAATTCGAGTAATTTCAGGATCTGGAGAACAGCAATACCGCCCGAGCTTGGCGGAGCCATTCCACATACCCGATAACCGCGGTACTGGTCACATATGGGGGTCCTTTCCAACGCTGTGTAGTGGATTAAATCTTTTTCAGACAACAACCCCGGATTCACTTTCGCGTTGCGTACGGTTGTTACAATCTCTTTGGCAAGTTCCCCTTGATAAAAAGCTTCTGGACCATGTTCCGCAATCAGTCTGAAAGTGGCAGCCAACTGCGGATTTTTTAATAAGTGTCCTGCTCTTACCGGCTGACCTTCTGGAAAGAAGTAGGCTTTGTTAGTGTCAAATAATCCCATCGCTGGGTTGAAGTTGGCCGCGACCAGTTTTGCCAGTCTTGGAGACACTTCAAAACCATTCTCTGCCAAACTGATTGCCGGCTTAAACAAGTCGTTCCAAGGCAAAACGCCGTGTTTCTCATGCGCCATTTTGAGCATGGCAACCAGCCCAGGAACCCCCACCGACTTACCACCAACAAGTGCATCTATCCATTTCATTGGCGTTCCGTCGGCCTGCAGGAACATATCAGGCGACGCTTTTTCAGGCGCACTTTCGCGGCCATCAAAAGTGGTCAACACCTTGTCATCGCCACTGTAATGCAGCATGAATGCGCCACCACCAATCCCCGAAGACTGGGGCTCCACCAGCGTCAGTACCATTTGCGCCGCTATCGTTGCATCGACCGCGCTACCACCCGCCTCTAACATTTGATACGCCGCATTACTGGCGTGAATATTGGCGGTAGCAACAGCAAACTGCTTCCCTTGCGCCGCTTTCTTTTTAACTAATCCAGAAGCCGCTTCCGGCTCTCTGGTCGGCTCAGCTGCAGAGAAGAATGAAAAAGAGAGTAAACAACAAACTAATAGCGAGCTGACTATGTAACTTTTTGAAGTGACATGCGCGTCTTTGCCCAACAACATCCAGTGTCCACCTAATACACAAATAGTTTGTAACAGCTTAACAGATTTAACTTTTTAGCAGGAGAGCACAAAACGCTATAATCTGGATACAGTTGTTTTCAGACATTTCCTGGGCACAAAACAAGCCCGAAACTATCAGGGAGCAGATATGAGCAAAGAAGTAATGGTTGTGGCGATCATCGCCATCATTTTTGGTTATTTAGCGATGAAGCAATGGAGCTTCCGGAACCGCAACAGTAGTAAGCTGAAACAGCGAATTGATATGCTGGAAACTGAAATTGCAATGCTCCGCCAGTTCGCCAATAAAGAGCAAGCGGAAAACATCGAGCAAAGGCTTCAGACCCTGGAAAAGATCGTAACTGACGACGGCTACGAGCTTAAACGCGATATCAATTCGCTATAAGTCACACGGTAACTCATTCACGACTAAAGTGAAGCACCTTTAACGACTTCTCGGGGTATTTATCAGCAAATACCTCAGGGTTAGGTAGCCTTGAGACAAACCTTAGCTCTGGCGCATCCTGTGCTACCAGGTCGATTAAAAACTCTGACGATTTTTCAGGTGCATTTAAACAAAGCAAGAACTCGGCGCCAGGCTCAGTCAACGAGCACAACCGTCTAATCACTTTCGGATAATGACTATCCAGGGTAAAGCTGCTTCCTTGAAACGATGGCGGATCAACAATAACCAAGTCGTATGGGCCTAATCGCTTTAACTTGCCCCAACTGTTGAAGAGATCGTGAGCAAAAAAACGTGCACCAGTTAAGTCATTTTTAGCGTGATTTTTACGCCCTACCGCAAGGGCGCCCTTGCTCATATCCAGGTTAATAACTTCGTCCGCTCCCCCCGCCAATGCAGCGACAGAAAAAGCACAGGTATAGCTGAATAGATTCAATACACGTTTGTGTTGAGCGCGTTCCTTTACCCAGCGCCGGCCTTCTGCCATATCCAAAAACAGCCCATGGTTTTGATGCTGCTTCAGGTTGATTCTGTATTGAAGTCCCTGCTCCTGCGCCCAAATCTCATCTGCAAGCTCACCGTAAAGCACCTCTGTTGGTGCGCCTTTAAGGTATCGTCGCTGGAGTGCAATCGATGTTGGTGGCAGTTGCCACTCTTTCAACTGATTTAACAGATAATCAGCCAGTACGGAAACATCCTGATCTGGCCACTCCTTGTAAAGTGTGACCAGTACATTTGACGCAAACCAGTCAATAGCTATGGTTTCGGCGCCGACGACCAACTGCCCTCTACCATGTAATATTCTTTCAGAATTCAGGGGGGAAATAGGCCGATTTAAATATTTCTGGATATTTTTTAACCATTCCATGCTAATATGGTCACCAATTCGTCACACATTTGTTGTAAAATTAGATTTTGACAGCAAGTAGTTTGCTTTTCATCATCGTAGGGAGGTCAACATGCTGACCTTAGTATTAGTTGCCGTTTTTATCGCTATTTTGCACGGCTACAACCAACTTAAGAAAGTAGACACCCAGTTTTCAGACCGCCTTATTCGTTCAATGGTACTTTGCATTCTGGCGGGTGGTGTCGCCTTGTTCAGTGATATGATGAACCCTGTAAACATCACTGCAAAAAGTATGCAGTCTGCAGCACGCATGGTCGCTTGTGGTATTGCCATGGCCGCCGTCAGCCGTGCGCTGCATGCTGTTTTACTGTTCGCCAATCACCGTCGCGAAACAGGCACGTATCGTATCACAAGCTCATCTGAATCCAGTAAGGAGGATGAGCTCGCGGTGTACACAGCTGCCAACTAATTGATTTCACTCTTAGAGACGTTTGCCACTATAGTTGCTAAACCGGTACCTTAATGTCATTAACGATTAAGAGGGGTGAGCGGTTTTGGACATTCTTATTACGGGCGGGACCGGCTTTATCGGCAGCACGCTGGTAAAGCACCTGAAGAACCAACACAAACTTACCGTGCTGAGCCGCAGACCCAAATCGGCGCAGCAGTCCCTTGGTTTCGATCTCACCGTCATTGACACACTTTCAAACTTCAAAGATTTAGATGGCTTTGATGCTGTCATCAACCTCGCTGGCGAGCCTATCGCCGATAAGCGCTGGAGCAATTACCAAAAAGAAAAGATAACGAAAAGTCGTTGGGATATTACCCAACAGCTGGTCAACTTGATGCATCAAGGTAAAAGTCCTCCTGCAACTTTTATCAGCGGTTCGGCAATCGGTATTTATGGACGACAGGGTGATACCCAGGTTGATGAGTCATTTACCGACTTTCATCCTGAATTTTCAAATAGTGTTTGCGAGAGATGGGAACAGATTGCACTTAGTGCGCCACAGTCAACACGCACTTGCCTCATTCGAACAGGCATTGTCCTTGGCAAAAAAGGCGGCGCACTAAAGAAGATGGTGCCACCATTCAGGTTTGGTTTGGGGGGACCGATCGCTGCTGGGGAACAGTACATGTCGTGGATCCATATTGATGACATGGTGAAAGCGATAATTTTTCTACTGGAACAACCAACAGCAAATGGCGTTTATAACCTAACAGCACCTAACCCGGTAACCAATCAGGAGTTTACCGAGCATCTCAGCGCCGTGCTAGACCGCCCCGCACCGTTTCGAATGCCAGAGTTTGTCCTTCGGATCCTGTTTGGTGAAATGGCAGACCTTTTGATTTATGGGCAACGTGTTATGCCAACACGATTACTTGCCCACGATTTTCACTTTTGTCATCCAAAACTTAAAGAAGCGCTCTCTTCAATCTTGTGACATGGTTTTAGGGTCTGTTGACCTTTGCTGTTTGTTTTTGCAGCAATATGTTGGTGATTTAAGCGAGGCAGAGGCTGTGAAGTTTAGTGGCCCTCAATAAATAGCCGATAACGAAACATAAATCACCAACAAATGCTGCCCCTTCTTTTGAAGGAAATGGGGTTCGCTGAAACACGTTCTGCGCTACGTCATTCACTACTTACTTAGTTCGCTAAGTTACTTAGCTCACTTCTTGCTCAAAACGTGTTTCATTCGAACAAAATCCATACACGAAAGGTCAACAGACCCTAGCAACTATTAACCGCCTCAAACTGAGGCGGTTTTTGCTTTTGAAGCATTTAACAGCCGCCACGTGAGCCAAATGGCTAAGGGCAAGGAAGCAGCAATACCGGCGAGTGGACCATACAGCCACAACGTGAGATGAAATTTCGGCGTTTGCTCAAACACCCAGATCGCCTGGCCAGCCAATAGCAGTTCACCTAACGCCGACGCCAACAAGCCTGCTAACGCTCCTACCATCAAAAACTCAGATAACAACAAGCCCCGCAACGCCTTGTCGCCAGCGCCCAGAATGCGATAGATATGAAGCTCTCGATGCCGCCTGACAAAGCTCCCCATCACAAGCGAGGCGGTGACAAGTATGGCCGTCAGCATCACGAGCAGGACTAACACGGTAACAACCTGAACGATTTGAACCAGATAAGTGGCAAATTTTTCGAGAATTTGCTCAATATCGATCAAGCTGACCGCTGGATAACTGCGCATAAACTGATACAGCCAATCTCTGTGTTCATACGGTAGATAGAAACTGGCGATATAGGTGTGCGCATATTGTCCCAGCTCTTTTTCAGGGAAGATCACAAAGAAGTTTGGTCTCATGGACTTCCAGTCGAGGGAACGAATACTGGTGATCGGCAGCGTTATCTCGCCTCCAGTGACAACAAAGGTCAGCGTATCACCCAACCCAACTTCCAATCTTTCTGCCATGCCCACTTCGACAGAAAGTCCTTTACCATCTGAGGTGAGTTGCCAGTCACCGGACTCAATTTCATTTTCTGGCGGAAGTGCGTTGCTCCAGGTGAGATTAAGCTCTCGGTTTATTCCTCGACGGCGCTCTTCGCCTTCTTCCCGCTCAGCGGCTCCAGTCCTATTGTCGACAACCTGTTCGCCGTTAATCGCAACCATTCGACCACGAACAATAGGGTAGAAACCGCTTAAACTGCCCTCACGCTTTTCGATTTCGGCCGCTAGCACCTGTCGCTCGTCAGGACTCACGTTGACCAGGAAGAAGTTGGCTGACTGATCAGGCACCATACGTTGCCACTCTTCCAACAAATCACTACGCACAAACACCATGGCGAGGGTGAGTGCCACCGCGAGTGTCAGCCCAACCATCTGAATGGTCACACGTACCCGCTGACGCACCAGCAACAACAGTGCGAGGTTTAGGTTTTTCAACTTCGCTGGTAACTTGATTTTACCCACTAGGAACAGCGTCAGACTGCAGAAAACAATCAGCACTAATACCAACCCAGTCATCAGCAACAGGTTTAACAGCCCGCTGGTTAAGCCGGTCAAAAGCACAAAACCGACAGCCAATAAGATCCCACCCCAGACGGAAGGCGACTTTGCGGTACGCTCCTCTGACTCCAGCAGACCTCGAGGACTTGCACTGAACCAGTTCAGGAAAAGTGGCACCAGCAGACATTTCGCCGCGATTAAACCGCTTAGTGCCGCAAGTGCATAAGGCTTCCAACCTATGTCTACGATAGCCAGCTCTTCTGACAGCTCGGCAAACTGTTTTGCTGAAGCGCTATCTAAAAGATACCCAACGCCCAGACCCACACCGATTCCAAACAGAATCGATATACTCAGATGCACTGTAAATTGTATATACAACTGCAGGCGAGACACGCCAAGGATTCGGAGTATTCCCACTCTACGTGTGAGAGGCCCAGAATAGGACTGTAAAGCAGACCACATCGCTATCAGAGTGAGTGCAAGTGCAGATGCCATCGCCAAAAATATCACCTGCTGTGCGCGCTGGTAGGCATCGCCCAGGTTAGACTCACTGTCGACCAATGACGTTAATCTGTGGCGCTCTTTCTTATTCTCTTTTAACCACTGATACCAAGCTTGTGTCGCCTGATTGCTGCCGCTGAATAAATATCGATAGTTGACGCGACTGCCCGGACGGATCACGCCACTGGCATCAAGATCATCAATATGCATCAGGCTCGGAGGACTGGAGCTAAACACACCAAAAGCCACATCCGGCTGCTCAATGAGATAGTAAGTAAAACGCAGGGGCGCATCCCCTACTTCAACCAAATCTCCCGGTTGTACACCTAATTGCAACGCCAGCGGCTCGCTTAACCACACTTCCCCTTTGGCGGGACCATGCTTAACTTCACGCTCAGCTGCAGCATCACCACCGCGGATCTTTAGCTCTCCCCTGAGGGGATAACCATCAGCCACCGCCTTCACGGATGACAACTGCAGCTTATCGACAGCAAACAGCATGGTGGAAAAACGAACCATCTGCGTCGAATTTAAGCCTCTCGATACAGCTTCATTCAGCCAGGAATTATCTATGGGTTGGGGGGCAGAAAGAACAACATCAGCGGCCAAAAAACCAGAAGTTGAACGCTGCAGGAAGGTTTCTATGCGTTGGCTAATAGCCAGAAACCAAAACAGGATAGCAACGGCCGCAGCCAGTGATATACACCAAAGGTAGAGCGAAGCACCTCGCCTTTCGCCCCTCAACATTTGCAGGCTTTGTTGAAGCGCTCTCATTACGCCACCTCTAATTTGCCATCAATGAGTCGATATACGCGTTGGCACTGTTTTGCCAGCCCCTCATCATGGGTTACCAATAACAAGGTTGTACCCTGCTCCTTGTTCATTCGAAACAGCAGCTCGCTGATGTGCTCACCATTGGCTCGGTCGAGATTACCCGTGGGCTCATCGGCAAGCAGGATGGTTGGGTTAGTCATGAATGCTCGAGCTATCGCCAATCTCTGCTGCTCACCACCTGACATCTGCTGTGGGTAATGGTGACCACGTTTGTCCAGCCCCACCTTGGTCAGCATTGATTGAGCTGTCTCAGGTGATACCGGATGACCACATAGCTGCGCGGGCACCGTCAGGTTTTCAATAGCCGTCAATTCTGGAATAAGCAGGAAGGACTGAAACACAAAACCAATATATTCCGCTCTTAACTCGGCAAGGGTGCTTTCGTCAGCGCCAGTCAAAGACTTACCCGCGACTTTCACTTCGCCAGCACTGCTGCGCTCTAATCCTGCAGCCAGTGACAGTAAAGAACTTTTACCTGCACCGGAGGGGCCAATAATGGCAACCGACTCCCCCTGCTTGACTTCAAGCGTGACTCCATTGAGGATGGAAAGCGCCCCTTGAGGGCCGTCAACCGTATAGTTTACTTGTTGGAATTCAATCATGTTCAGAGCTGCATTCACGCGCACAATTACCTTATTGATTGTTTTAGTTTGGCTACCTGGCTATACGCACGCTCAGGAAAAAACGACCATTATGGTCGTCGGAGACAGCCTAAGTGCGGCCTATGGTATGGCGATGCAACAAGGCTGGGTTCACCTGATGAGCGAAGCGTTGACTAACCCCAAAGATAATCAAAACGTTAACAAAGTCGACGTAGTAAATGCCAGTATCACCGGAGATACCAGTGATGGCGGTTTGCGCAGACTGCCAGCACTTTTAAGCAAGCATTCACCTGAAATAGTGATTATAGAGCTGGGCGGAAATGATGGCCTGCGCGGATTCGATCTCGCTCATACAGAACGCCAGCTAAGTCAAATGATTGAACTTAGCCAACAGGCCGGCGCTACGCCGCTTTTGGTTGAAATCATGTTGCCTCCAAACTATGGAAGGCGCTACACGCAGGCGTTTCAGAGCATTTATCCAAGACTGGCAGACAAATACAAGATCACACTGGTGCCGAGTTTTCTACCTGCAGTTGCCGAAGATCCACAGCTGATGCAAGCGGATGGCATTCACCCCTCAGCGGAAGCACAACCTATTATCAGTAGCCACATGCTTCCTTATGTTCAAGCCGCACTTGCGCCATAAATAGGCAAGAAAACAGGGAAGTTTATTTATGTCTGGTTACAAAAAAACACTCTCTCCATATCAAAAGCAGAAATACCGGAGCGCCATCGTAGGTTATGCCATTGCGATCACGAGCTTTCTTGCCGCAATCAATGGGGTGTTAACCATAGCAATGGGGTTTGTGTCCCTTTATGGCTTAGTGACGGGAAGCTATAGCCTGTTACTGGCCAGATTTAATTACGATGAAGAAGACGCTGACATGGTTGAACAACACACCTTACGTGCCACCGTCAAAACACACTCGGATTCAAACAAAAAGTAGAAACTCCAAACTGTGCAGACAAAAAAGGAGCCAATTGGCTCCTTTTCCGCAATGACTACAACGCTACGTTTTACTTAACAGCGGCTCTCGCTGCCTTCACGTGATCAACGATAAGGAATGCAAGCTCCAATGCCTGGTCTGCATTTAAGCGCGGATCACAGTAGGTGTGGTAGCGCTCTGCCAAGTCATGATCGGTGATCTGGAATGCACCACCGGTACACTCGGTCACGTTACGGCCCGTCATTTCGAAATGCACACCGCCTGCCACAGAACCTTCCGCGCCGTGGATCTCAAAGAAGCTTTGCACCTCTTTCAGAACATCTTCTACGCGGCGAGTTTTGTAACCCGTGGACGACTTGATGGTATTGCCATGCATAGGATCACAGCTCCACACAACGTTGCGCCCTTCTTTCTCAACCGCACGGATCAGTTGAGGCAGGTGCGCTTCGACGTTGCCCGCGCCCATACGAACGATCAGGTTCAAACGACCCTCTTCGTTATCTGGGTTGATAATGTCGATATTGCGCAACAGGTCATCGATCTTGGTCGAAGGACCGGCTTTTAATCCGATAGGGTTGTTAATGCCACGACAGAACTCTAAGTGGGCGTGATCTGGTTGGCGGGTACGGTCACCGATCCACAGCATGTGCGCCGCACAATCGTACCATTCACCCGTCAGGTGATCTTTGCGAGTCAACGCCTGCTCATAAGGCAACAACAGTGCTTCATGAGAGGTATATAGGGTAGTTTCGTGGATCTGCGGAGTCGTTTTTGAGTTAATGCCGCAAGCAGCCATAAACTCAAGGGACTCATCAATACGATTTGCCAGGTTTTGGTAACGATCACCCAGTGGACTCTTTTCAATAAAGTCCAAATTCCAGCGATGAACCTGATTAAGATCGGCCAAGCCACCCTGCGCAAAAGCACGCAGCAGGTTCAATGTAGAAGTAGACTGCTGATACGCTTTCAGCATCCGCTCTGGATCTGGTACACGGGACGCTTCTGTGAAGGCAATATCGTTAATGATATCGCCGCGGTAGCTGGGAAGCGTCACGCCATCAATCGTCTCATCGTCTGCCGAACGTGGTTTAGCAAACTGACCTGCAATTCGACCAATCTTAACGACGGGGCTCTTCGCGCCAAACGTTAAAACCACAGCCATCTGCAGTAGTACTTTAAAGGTATCGCGAATATGGCTGGTTCTAAACTCAGCAAAACTTTCAGCGCAATCGCCCCCCTGCAGCAAAAACGCTTCACCACGACCTACGCGTGCAAGGTCGGCTTTAAGTGCGCGGGCTTCACCGGCAAACACCAACGGAGGTTGATTAGCCAGGGTTTCTTCTACACGCGCCAATGCGTCAGCATCAGGATACTTTGGCATCTGTTTGGCTGGCTTAGAGCGCCAGCTATCAGGGGTCCACTGAGTCATCTCTTGTTCCACAAAATTCGTTTGGCCGAGCATTATAGAGCCAGGGCAAACAGGATGTCAGCCTTCCAGCGTAATTTATCCTTTAGTAGTCTTTTCTTTTTCAATCGACTGATTTTTAAGTAAGTTAACGCTTAAACATCTGGTTATTTTTTAACCACGCTTGCATATTTTTGTGACCCATGTATCATTGCGCCGGCTTCTCACAGGAAATATCGTGAGATAGCGCAACGTTTTGAGGTCGTAGCGCCTGTTTTCGCCCGTGAGTTCATGGCGAAACCAACATCTTCAGGGCTGTCACCTCTATTTAGTGATTTGCATGTGCCGCGCTTGTAGCACCGTGATAAACGGGTTGCGAGATGAACGCCGCGCCGCCTGCCCAATGAAGAATGTGAAATGTCAGAAGTTGAAACTCTTGACAGCGGCTTCGCTGTACTTAATCTTCCCGAAAACCTTCAAGCTGCTATCGACGATCTTGGCTTTACTCAGCCTACGCCGATCCAGTTAGACTCTATTCCTCATCTGCTTGAAGGCCGCGATCTGTTGGGCGAAGCCCAGACAGGTACTGGTAAAACTGCTGCGTTTGGTCTGCCAGCGCTTGCTCATATCGATCTTAACATCCGCCAGCCTCAGCTAATGGTGTTGGCACCAACGCGTGAACTCGCAATTCAGGTTGCTGAAGCCCTTGAGAGCTTCGGTAAACGTATGCGTGGTCTGCGCATTGCCACTGTTTATGGCGGTCAATCTTACGGTCCTCAGCTGGCTGAACTAGAGCGCGGCCCTCAGGTAATTGTTGCAACCCCAGGTCGCTTGATGGACCACATCCGTCGCGGTCGCATCAAGTTCGATGCCCTTAAGACACTGGTTCTCGACGAAGCAGACGAAATGCTCAACATGGGCTTCCTGGAAGACGTCGAGTGGATCATGGGTCACGTGCCTGATAACACTCAGATGGCACTGTTCTCAGCAACCATGCCTCCAGCGATCAAGAAAATCACCGATCGCTTCCTGAAAGATCCGGCACACATCAAAATTGCTCCTGAAGAGCGTAAGAAGGCGAATATCCGCCAGCGCGCTTGGGAAGTACGTGGTATCAACAAGCTAACTGCCCTTGAGCGTTTAGCCGAAACCGTTGAGTACGACGCGATGATTGTATTCGTACGTACCCGTAATGACACCGTCGAGCTGGCTGAGCGTTTGGAATCACAAGGTTTCAAAGCGTCTGCACTGAACGGTGATATGAACCAGCAGATGCGTGAGCGCACTGTAAACCAGTTAAAAGAAGGCAAGATCAATATTCTTGTTGCAACTGACGTTGTTGCACGTGGCTTGGATGTACCTCGCATCTCTCACGTACTCAACTTCGACCTGCCAGATGACCATGAATCATACGTCCACCGAATTGGTCGTACTGGCCGTGCTGGTCGCAGCGGTGAAGCGATTTTGTTTGTTCGTCCACGCGAGCGTTACTTGCTGCGCCACTACATGCGTGCAACAGGTGGTGACATCGAACAGATGGAACTGCCTTCGCCAGCAGAGCTTGGTGCACACCGCCAAATTAAGTGTCGCGAAGAGTTGACCAAGCTGGTAGATAACCCAAATCTTGAGCCGATGCGCGAAATGCTGAATCAGATGGCTGAGCAGTCAGAAACCAGCGTGCTGGACCTGGCAGCCGCCCTGCTCTACAAGTATCAGCAGCGCCGTCCACTGCAGCCTAAGCCTGATCCTGAGCGTCCTCGTCGCGAAGGTCGTAGCTTCGACCGTAACGACAGAAATGACCGTCGTGGTGGCCGTGGTGCACGCTTCGAGCGCAATGGTCAACGTGGCGATCGCAACGGTGGTCGTGGCCGCCAGGGCCGTCGTAACGACATCGACTGGACTACCTACCGTCTGGCTGTTGGCCGTGACCACGGTGTTCAGGTGAAGGATATTGTTGGTGCTATCGCTAACGAAGCCTCTATCGACAGCGGCAACATTGGTGCTATTCGCCTGTTCGACGGCCACAGCACAGTTCAGCTGCCAAGTGGGATGCCGAAAGAAACATTTAACCAGTTAAGCCGCGCACGCGTTCGCAATAAGCCAATGGGCATCAGCGCTGACAAGGGCCCTCGCCCACGCGCTCGTCATCACGAAAATCGTGCTGACGCTTAACAAGCGTTAACTAAAAAGCTATAACGCCGCAGTCGTATTCGATTGCGGCGTTTTTGTTTCTGACCTAGGGGCTTTGTTGGATGTTTATGTTTGGTGGTGAGTTAGCTGCACTCTCCGCAGCGCTGTTCTGGGCCATCGCCACATGGATCTACAGTCAAAGCACACAGCGCTTTGGCGCCATGCCGCTCAACGTTATCAAAGGGGCCATTGCCGGCGCCCTGCTACTCATCTCCCTGACCTTCTTTGGCTGGCAGCAAGGCGCGCCTTCCGGGCATGCCTGGACCTGGCTTATCGTCAGCGGCATTGTCGGCATAGCGATTGGCGACACCGCATACTTTGCCGCATTAAGACGAATCGGACCAAGAAAAACACTCTTACTTGAAGCGTTAGCACCACCACTGACGGGTGTACTTGCCCTGCTAATTTTAAACGAGGCGCTGTCATGGCAAGCCGCTTTGGGTATCTTGATCGCGCTAGCGGGCATCATTTACGTACTTCGACAGCAATCAGATAATCAACAAGAGCCGCTAATGACCTCAAGCGGGCTCGGGTTTGGTGTGCTTGCCGCTGTTTGTCAGGCAACCGGAGTATTGATGTCTCACTACGCGCTGGTGGATGCGGAAGTCTCTCCCCTTTGGGGGGCATTCGTCAGGCTGAGCGCAGGCACCGGTGTGATACTACTGTTAGTTGTATTGCGTAAGGAATTAAGTCAAAGCCTCATCAAGCCTTTGTTTAAGCTGTCGACAAAAAACGCGGCTGTACTTTTCTTCGCTATTTTTACCGGCACGTTTCTGGCCATCTGGTTGCAACAGGTGTCACTTAAGTACGCTGATGCTGCTGTCGCACAAACACTGATGGCGACCAGTCCACTATTCGCATTACCCATCGCCTTGATAAGAGGCCAACGGCTAACATGGCGAATTTGGGCTGGCACCCTGTTCGCTTTTGTCGGTGTTTGCTTGCTTATTTTCGGCTAGCAGCGGCAAACAATAATCGCCCAACCTCAAATCAAGCTAACTTTAACGGCTGCATTGGACCTGCCTGATGCACAGCGATACATAGGCTTTGATAAAGCTTCAGGTAAGCATCCACCACTCGTTGCCAATCAAGGTCGATCGACATGCCGTTGCGGCGTAATAGCTGCAGTAACATTTCATCGTAGTGATAATGATGAACCACCAAAGCCAATAACTCTTTTAGCACGTCACTGTCAGCTTCACTGAATTGATACCCCGTCGCCCATGCACGATTCGAGGTGATGCTGTCCAAACCAGCAATACTGTCTTTAAGACCACCGACGGCATGAACCACAGGTACCGTACCAAACCGCATGGCATAGAGCTGGCTCAGTCCACATGGTTCGAACAGCGACGGCATCAACAGATAGTCACTGGCAGCCATCACGCTATGGGTACCATCTCGGCTGAAATCTGACAGGTAGCAGAAATGCTGAGGGTACATAGCTGCCAAACGATTTAGCTGTTCAACGTAATCAGGCTCACCATGGCCCATCACCACACACCTGAGGATCCCGCTGGCCAGCAAAGGCTCTATGGCGGGTAACATAAGAGAGAATCCTTTCTGTTGTGCAACACGGCCAATGGAGCAAAACAGAGGAAGATCATGATCAGTAGACCAGCCCAATCTTTCCAACAACGCCTGCTTGCACAATCTTTTTCCTGACATATCCCCCTTCGAGTAATTGGCAGGTAAAGCAGAATCTTTAGAAGGGTCCCATTCGGACAAATCCACCCCGTTCAAAACACCGGAGAAGTCATCCCGACGCTGACAAAAAACGGGGGCCAACCCATGCCCCCGTTCGTTCGTCATTAGTTCATCGCGATAGCTAGGTGACACAGTCACAATGCTATCAGCAAGCGACACACCCACCTTAAGCAGGTTGATACACCCCATATCTTCAAACAACTGTGGCACCATAAATTTTGGGTGGATCCCAAGCGCCTGATGCCAGCCACCATCAAAACGCCCCTGGTAAGCACCATTATGAATGGTCAGTACTGTTCGGGTTCTCGCAAACAGCGGTTCGTGAGCAAAGTGCTCCCGGCGATAAAAAGGCACCAACGCCCCCTGCCAGTCACTGCAATGTAAAATATCTGGCTGCCAGGCCAACGCTATCGCAAGATCAAATGCTGCATGTGAAAGTAGCGCAAACCGAAGCGGATTATCACCATAGGCCCCGCTTGCATCATCATAGATACCCTCACGCCCATACAAAGCCTGGTACTCAATGAGGTAGAGAAGCACTCCTTTATAAGCCACTTCGTGGGCAAGACAATGGAATGATTGCCAACAGCTCAGCTGTACTTCCAGCGGTATACTTCGTTCAATTTTCAGGGTTCCCTGCAGCTTGCCGTAGTATGGCATCACCACACGAACATCCTGTCCTTCCTTACGCATTTGCTGCGTAAATGCCGCACTAAAATCCGATAGCCCGCCAACCTTCACCAGTCCTTCATACTCAGGTGTCACAAATAAAACTCGCACAACGCCCCCAAAAGATTGAGTAATTACTCTACCTATTTAAAGCTAATAGAGATCGTCAGTTTTTCCAGCGCAAATAAATATTTAGGACTCTATACTTAGTATTAAATCTTATAAGGACTCGTCACCACTGATGCGGTTAGTCTGCCTGTGCTACCTACTTTTCCTCGCTATCAGCTTCTCCCACGCTGAAGAACTTGCACCTTCCACCAGCGTCGATAAAGCAACCCTACTCACAGACGACGAAAAGCAATTCCTGGCGCGTTTAGATAAGATCACATTCACCACCATCAGGCATGACTATCGTCCCTATATTTTCTTCGAAGATGGCTTTCACGGTTACCTTCCCGACGTCCTGGCGCTTGTTAGTGAAAGGTTAGACAAACCCATCGAGATCCAGTTAACACCAACTGTCAGCCAAGCGTTATGGGAGTTTGATAGAGGGAATACACATGGACTGATGCCAGTAGCAATGCGGCGCATTGAGCCTGAACTGGGTTTTGCCAGCTCTCCGCTGATGACAGAACGGCTCGTTGCACTTGTTCACGCCAGTATTGCTGAAAACGTCGACGTATTGAGGATCACCAATGCACGAGTGGGTGTGGTCGGCCGCCTGACCTTTAGCGCCTGGTTTTTGGATAAACTAAAAGAAAGAGCGATTAACCGTATCCAATTCAGTTCTCACGCTCAGATGCTCGATGCCTTGGATGAGCGGCGAATTGACGCAGCCATTGCCAGTGAAGAAGTTCTGCGTCATGCCATCACACTGAACCGACACACAGGATTCAAGATCATCCCGATACAACGCGAATCAACCTTGTTTAAATCCAGCACTGTTATTAATCAAGACTCACCAGAGCTTCTGTCAGCATTTAATAAAGCCCTCGCCGACATACCAGCGGAAACGCTCATTGCACTGGAAAAAAAATGGCTGGTTGAACACGCCTTAGCGGCATCAAAAGCGCTTTCCGACAAGCAGGTAGCGAGCCTATCCAAATATGACAAGTTAACCTATTGCGTCGATCCAGACTGGAAGCCCTTGGAGTGGCTCCAAAATGGCAAACTTGCTGGACTAAGCGGTGATTTAGTAGAAATGCTGCAACAAAGAATCCCACTGCCATTTGAACTACATCCAACGGAGAGCTGGCAGCAAACGCTTGCGGCAATAGCTCATGGCGATTGTGATTTTATCCCGCTCGCGGCGCGTACCCGCGAGCGGGAGGATTTGATGGAATTTACCCGACATCATTTACGCACCCCCATAGTCATTATTACCAAGTCTTCAAAACAATATATTGCCGATGCTGATTCGCTTGGCTCTGCCGCACTGGGCATGATAAGCGGTTACGCCTATGGCGATTTAATTAGCTTTAACTATCCAAAAGTAAATTTGGTGTCCTTCAACTCATTTAAAGAAGCACATAAAGCGATGAGCAAAGGGGAAATTGAGGGGTTTGTTGATAATCACATTGTCGCATCCTATCACCTCAATACAGGCGACTACCCAGGTTATAAGATTGGTGGCCAACTCAACATGCCACTATTTCTCTCCATCGCCACAAGCAAACACAAGCCAGAACTTAACGGCGTTTTTGATAGTGCGTTGTCTGATATTTCTGCACAAGACAAGCGCGCGCTGATTAGCAAATGGACAACAGTGGAGATCAGAAAGAGTCTGGATACAAAGTTGATAGTGAGGATCGTTGCTGGCGCCTTGGTGGTGCTCATTATCTTCATCCTCTGGAATTACAAGCTTCGTCGGCTCAACAATACCATCACCGCCGCCCATGCTGAGCTCAGACTAACCCATGACAAACTCGAAAAGATGGCGGTTACCGACGCCTTAACACAAGTCGGCAACCGAGCATTCCTGGACAATACGCTTGAAAAGGAAATAGAACGCAGCTTGCGATATCAGCAACCTCTTTGCGTTTTGTTGCTGGACATAGACCACTTCAAGCAGGTCAACGACACATACGGCCATCAAGTAGGGGATGCCGTTCTTGTTGAGGTAGCTCGCCGACTCAAATCAAATACCCGCAAGTCCGATACCGTTGGCCGCTGGGGTGGCGAGGAGTTCCTTATTGTTTGTCCGCAGATTGAGATGGACTCAGCCATGCGTCTGGCAGAAAAATTGAGAAAGAGCATCGAAGAAACACCATTTGACGCAGCTGGCAAGCAAACCACGAGCATAGGTGTAGCCATGCTGAATGACGAGGTTAAACCTGAGCCTATGATTAAGCGAGTTGATGATGCGCTGTATCAAGCCAAACGTTCAGGAAGAAATCGGGTGGTAAAAGCAAGCCCAATGAGCTGAACGACTCAATGGGCTTATAACACTTGAGGTCAATGGACGCTAGCCATATACAACCAGATCCTGAAGGTCCGCGATCAGGCTGCCCACCTCCCCTTTGCCATTGCTGCGAGTGCCGGGCAAATCAATCGATTTACGAAGTTCAATCAACGAATCAACCAAAGATAATCGGCTTCTGTCTACCGAGCTATCCCAATGGTGTTCATCAACCACAAATGACGCTTCGCTCAAGGCCTTAAGCGCACTCTGCCAATCCTGATTACTCTCCATCGCTTCATGGCGATGTCGCTGCAATACCTGTCGTACCACAATCTGCAACTGTTCCGTCGAGGTTACGATCTTTTCTGTTTGGTGATATGCATCCATACCTGACTCCTTCAACTCCCCGTGAAGTACCCCTAAAGATAGCCAATACGGCACGGTTCGGATCAGGCGGAAAACACCAAAATTTCACTTAGCAAAGGTGGCACGAAATATTCGCTAGATTTGAAGGGAGGTTGCGGAAATCAGGATATGAAAAAATTTTTTTTGCGGAAAATAATGGCCATCCATGGCCGGCGTGACGTCCTTTTAGCCCCGGGGGGCAGCACCTTTGGGGGGCACTAAGTCACAAAATAAAGGTCCAGAGTAAGCAGTTATTCTTGCTATTGCTGAGCTCGATAGTAAGAGGAAAAACCAAGATGAAATGAGAGCCGCTTCATGATTTTTAGCGCCAAAAAATGCAGCAAGTAAAAGATCATGACAATCCTGATTCAGATCAAACTGCACGTAATTTCAAAATATTAACGCTCATTTTTTGACCTACTCCAAATATGTCACGCTTGCCACTTTAATTCTGGTCGGACCAGATAATAATCAACTTATATACATTAATAGAGAAGGGATCCGACAATGAACTACTTTGTCACGGGCGGCACAGGGTTTATAGGCCGACACCTGATTGCCAAGTTATTGGCTCGTGGGGGTAACGTATATGCGTTAGTAAGAAGTGAATCTGCAGAGCATAGATTGCTGGCACAGTTTCCAGAGCACACCAAGCAACTGATCCCGGTGCATGGCGATATTATTCTCCCGCAACTTGGCCTGACAGAAAGAGACCAACAGAATCTCTGTGGCAAGATTGACCACTTCTTCCACCTAGCCGCTATTTACGATCTTAATGCTGACGAAGAAGTCCAGCAGTTAGCCAATGTTCATGGAACACGCCATGCACTTCAATGTGCCGAAGCGCTGGAAGCCGGCTGCTTCCATCACATCAGTTCCATCGCCGTCGCAGGTATGTATCAGGGCTGGTTCAGGGAAGATATGTTCGACCAGGCAGAACACCTGACACACCCATACCTGAAATCCAAGCACGAATCAGAGCAGCTGGTTAGAGAGAACACCAAAGTCCCCTGGCGCATTTACCGTCCAGGCATGGTCATAGGCCACTCAAAAACAGGCCAGACTGACAAGGCTGACGGCCCCTACTATTTCTTCAAAACTTTACAAAAGCTGCGCAGAACGATACCACCATGGGTACCGACCATAGGCATTGAAGGCGGCTACCTCAACATAGTGCCGGTCGATTTTGTAACTGACGCGCTCGACCATATCGCCCACCAGCCAGACCTAAATCAGCAGTGTTTCCATTTAACTGATCCCAACCCATTCACTGCTGGTGAAATGCTGAATATTTTTGCCGATGCTGGTCATGCACCACGTATGGCAATGCGCCTCGATACCCGGCTATTCTCATTCCTGCCAAAGCAGGTTAAATCGGGCGTCATGCGCATGCCGCCGGTAAAACGTTTGCTCGGCGCGATTATCAGGGATCTGGGTATCCCGCAGTCAGCACTGGAGTTTGTTAATTACCCTACCCGATTTGATTGCGAGAACACTCTGAAGGCGCTCAAGTCCTCCGGCATCTCATGCCCCAGGCTAAATACCTATGCACCAGCGATCTGGGACTACTGGGAGCGTAATCTGGATCCAGAGTTAGCACTGGATAAAACCCTTGCAGGCATTCTCAGAGGAAAAACAGTCGTCATTACAGGAGCCACGTCCGGTATTGGCGAAGCCACAACCCGATTATTAGCGGGTTCTGGTGCTCAGCTGGTGCTTATTGCTCGCACCTTAGAAGAACTGCAGCGCGTGCAGGCAGAAGTTGAAAATGCAGGTGGCAAAGCAAGCATCTTCAGTTGTGACCTGTCAGACCTGGATGCTATCGACCTGATGGTGGAGCGGTTACTGGAGCTGCACCCGCATATCGACCTGTTGTTAAACAATGCCGGCCGTTCTATTCGTCGCTCCATTGAGCACTCATTTGATCGCTTCCACGATTACCAACGCACCATGCAGCTGAACTACTTTGGTTGCGTCAAGCTCACTATGGGTCTGTTACCCGGCATGCTAGCCAATGGCGGTGGCCATATTATCAATATGTCGTCTATTGGCGTGTTGACCAATGCGCCAAGATTCTCTGCGTATGTCGCTTCTAAGTCTGCAATGGAAGCGTTTACACGCTGTGCCGCAGCAGAGTTTTCAGATCGTAATATCCAGTTCACCACCATCAATATGCCGCTGGTTGCGACACCAATGATTGCCCCCACAGAGATCTACCAGCAGATGCCAACGCTAACCCCCGAGGAAGCGGCGGAAATGGTAGCCAAAGCAATCATAGATAAACCAAAGCGTGTGGCGACGCGTCTTGGCATCTTTGGTGCGTTGATCCATGCCATTTTCCCCAAGCTGGGCGAGATCATTATGAACACCGGATTCCGTATGTTCCCTGACTCACCCAAAGCAGCCAAAGAGGTAGCATCGGATAAAAAAGAAAAGCCATCGCAGGAGATGATCGCCTTTGCGGCACTACTGCGCGGCATTCATATGTGACAGGGAGGAAGACCAAATGCAATGTCACGTTAAACACCCCTATCCTTGCGGATTAGAAGAGGTATATCTCTACTTTCGTGACGAGGACTCTGTAGTAGCTAAATATGAGGCCCTTGGCGCAAGAAACATCGAGATGATCCGCAATGAGGAAAACGATAACGGATTTTACAGTGAGAGTAAGCGGGAGATCCCAGCGGACGTTCCCGCCATGCTGAAAAGTCTGCTCGGTGATTACAACCAGGTAGTTCAGAAAGAGCACTGGTACAGCGAAGACGACGGTAGTCTCGGTTGTGATCTAATTATCGATCTGGTGGGCGTGCCCGTGTCTATCAAAGGTGAAATGCATCTCTATGACGTAGATGATGGCTGTATTAACGAGGTGGTACTGGAGATAGATTCCTCTATTCCACTGGTCGGCGGCAGCTTATCCCGGTTTGTTGCTGGTGATTGCAACAAATCGATGGAGCAAGAGTACCGCTACATTCTCGAAGCAGTAAAAAGCCATGAAGCATCAGCGTAGGCTGCGCATAAAAAAAGCGGGTATCAACCCGCTTTGTACTTTTTCAAATTTGCGTTGCTGTTTAGGCAGCAAGCTCGCTTTTCAGGCGACAGACCACTCGGCAGTAGCGGTCCATCGCGTCGGTCGACGAAAGTCCGCTTGTCTGCGACCAGGCCTCATATTTGGCACAGGCTCTAAAATCGAAGAATGCGGGTCTCGGCCCGGTTACATCGCCTTCAGTGGCTTGCTTGAACAACGCATAAAGCTCGAGCAAGTCTTCATCTACCGGGCGATGGGGCAGCTGCCGCACATCCTTCTGAGCTTGTTCAAACAGGGCTTCCAAGTTTGAATCAGCCATTATTATTCTCCCTTACATTGATGAGACACTGCATCCATAGTGGTACAAGGTTTCAGTAAAGGGAACGTAGCGAGATCAATAAATCGATGCTTTTTTAAGCAAATGCGACACATGACAGGATAAAAAATGCGCAATCGTGAGCGAGTCCTCAATCTGAGTCTGGCGCTGTTTAATCAGCAAGGAATAGCCCATGTTTCTACGCTCCAGATCACAACTGAGCTGGAAATCAGCCCTGGTAACCTCTACTACCACTTCCGAAATAAAGAGGATATTGCTAAAGCCCTGGTACAGGAATTTGACCAGGCAGTAAGCCGCATGCGCAGTGAATTTTCTCACCAGGTTAACACGCTTGATGACTACCCTGCTTTTCTGTTGAGCCTGATGACGCTGCTAGCACAGTACCGATTTGTACTGCGGGATCTAGAAACACTGGTGCTTGGCGAGCCCGACCTGAAACGTTGTTTTGGTCACTTATACAATTCTCTGAAAGCACTTAACCAAGCCATGTTCGACCACCTTAATCACTTGGACGCCCTTAGCATTGAGAAGGAGGATCAACGTTTTCTCGCTGACAACAGTTTGATGATTGCCATAGGTTGGATTAACCAATTAAGCATGGTCAACAACACAGACGAACATACCTTAATCCTGCGCCAGGGCGTCAGTAGACTGGTTGCCTTGGTACAGCCTTATCTAAAGCTTACTTAATAAAGGATTCAACCCACGTTCGCTTCGGGCAGTGGGCTCTCCAGCCTGGCGATCTGCTCCAGAATAAACGCGCCGCATTGTGATATCGCCTGCTGGGCTTCGGGGAGTTGGTGGAATATCGGGAACACATGCGGCATTCCCTCCCAGATATTCAGATGTGCTTTACCGCCCTGCTCTTTGACCTTGTCAGCCAACCGGATTGAATCATCCAGCAGCACTTCATCTGACCCGACGTGAACCATCATCGGCGGCAGCCCATGGAGATCAGCGTAAAGTGGAGAGATATTCGGATCGCACGGGCTATGTCCATTCAGGTAGCTGTTTCGCATCAACAACAGGGTTGGCAAGGCGAAGAAAGGATCGATATTGCGCTTGGCAAAGGCCGATTCGCCGGTAAGCGCCATATCCACTGACGGCGAAAACAACACCACGGCAGCAGGGAGCGGCTGATTATCCTCGCGCAATTTTACCAGGCTACTTAAAGCCAGATTGCCACCCGCGGAATCCCCTGCCATCACAATAGATTGTGGTGGTACGCCGTGTGCCAGCAACCAGCGATAAGACGCAAGACACGCCTCCAACGCACATGGATATGGATGCTCGGGTGCGAGCGGGTAATCCACCATCATGCCTCTAAGGCCGGTTTGTTCAGTCAGGCGCGCTAATACTGCGTTATGGACCAAGGGGCTTTTAAAACAGAAACCGCCACCGTGGAAATAGAGGATCACGCCATCACGCTGGCAGTTAGGCATCTCCACCCATTCACAAGGCAGAGAGCCCGCTTTAAAAGGAATAGAAAACAGATCTGAGGGGTGATTGATAAAGGAGCCGAGTCGGTCAATGCCATCAATCACTTTGCGCATATCGAATACATTATCACAGCGCTCCAGGCGGTTTCGCATCACCCGGACTAGCAATTGATTGAATGCCTTACTTTGCCAACTGGCCATACATTCCCCTCTCTCGACGGGTTAATCGGAAACGCTGCTTGTATCATCCTCCTGAATTAATAGGAGCTGGTCAGTTACCAAATTTACAGCAGTATTAAGTACATCTTGCTCCAATCCTGCCATCGCTTCTGTGAGGTAACCTGAGATCTGCTCAAATTCCGGCAACGATGTATTGCAGCCAACCAAACCAAAATGCACCCATCCATCATAGCTGTATAACGTGATATTGAGTGATTGCCCTGGCAATAACAATGACAGCGGATACACCTCTGTCATCCGCGCCCCCATAAAGTATCGGGGTGATTGTGGCCCGGGAAGGTTGGAAATAATCAGGTTACTGGCCGGTGGGACCACGCCGTTTACATTCAGCTTGCCACCCAATAATGCGGCTGCATTTACCAAAATCGAGTAGTTCACATAGGCCTTCGGCGACAGATCCAAGGCTTCCTCTTTAACCCCTTTTGAAGACGCCTGAATCGCGGCTAATCGCTCAAGCGGCGTATCTTCCGGCTTGCCCATCTCCACCAAGCCAATCGACATTTTATTGCAGGCGGAGTGTATATCACCCTCCTTGCGCAGATTTACCGGCATCAATGCCACCAGCGGCTTGCCCGGTTGCATATCCTGAGCTTTCAGATAGCGCTGCAAAGCAATATCGCAGACCGCCAACGCCACATCATTCATTGAAGCACCGGTCAAACGGCTAATCTGTTTAAAACTTGCCAATGGAAAACGGCCAACACAGATCGAACGCCCCTGCTCAGGTTTACGATTAAATGCGGTTTTAGGGGCGGTAAAAGGGGTGGTCAGTGCAGAGGGTTTTAGATTCAGCGCGCTCATCGCCAGCGTGCTGCCAATGCGGAACAACCCTGGCAGCGTAAACGCCTGCTTGGACAGCTTGTAAACAGCATCCAACCAAGCCTCGACCATGCCCACTTCGTCATCTTCACACTTCTCTGGCACCAGACTTTGGGTCCAGAATGGCTTCACGATCTCATCGGGTGATTCAGAGCAGCTATTGATAAAAATACCACTGGCTCGCATGCCATCGGCCAACGCATGATGCACCTTAACCGCTAGGGCTATCTGGCCATCCTCCAGGCCATCGATTAGCAGCAGTTCCCAGGGCGGGCGACTGCGATCTAACCTGCGAGCATGGTAACGGGCCACCAGCGCCATCAATTGCGAACGGTCTCCGGGCTCGGCCATGGTTTCAAGCCGCACATGGTCGTCCAGTTGTACAGCGTCACTGACTTTCCAATCCGGCAGGTTGCTGTACTTCATATTGAGCCGCCAGCAAAACGGCGGCGCCACTTCATCCTGCATCAATAACCAGGAATATAGACGGCGTGCAAATCCTTCTGTTTCGTCTTTTGGGGGCTGAAGGAACACCAGTCCGGTGACATGCATAGGCGTTTCATCGGACTCAAACCAAACAAAAGCGGTGTCCATCAATGACAGTCCCGGCATAGACGACTCCTTTTTCTCAAACCCTAACGAAATCGTCGAGCGACAGCGCGAACCGTCGCCCGACTTATCTATTCACTTTCTAACTTGCTACTTCTTGGAAAGTGATTCAACTGCATCAGCCAGTTTGTCGAGCTTGTCATTCATCTCTTCCAACTGTTTACGGTCGATGCCGCTCAGTTTCAGGAACAGGTCATTTACTCGAGTTTCCAGCTTTTCAGAGGCCTTCTCTTTTTTATCTTCTAACTTTTGTCTTGTGGCGTATTCCACTTCCTGACCGCGAGTCACTAACTCTTCGAACAGTTCGGTGGTTTTACCATTCAGGCCTTGTGCTTCCTCCAAACTTTTACTGTACACACCTAAACCAGCCAGCCAGATGTTACGAGCCAGCTGCTCACCATTTTCCATTACGCGTTTAGCGGTTTCTTTTACATTGCTGGGGTCCATAATATCGCCCTCCTATCACTATGTTTGGCAGCTGAGCCAGCCGTGCCGGCTCGGCTACGTAACAGCGTTAACTACGCTGGCTCTGTGGTTTTCTTTTCAGCTGGCTTTGCCACTGCTTTTACTGCTGGCTCAGCTTTTTTAACCGCGGGTTTTGCTACCGCAGGTTTAGCCACTGCTGGCTTTTTAGCTGCTGGCCTGGCGACTTTTTTCGCTGCGGGTTTGGCCGCAGGTTTTGCTGGCGCTTTCGCTGCAGGCTTACGGGCAGCGGGCTTTTTAGCAGCAGGCGCTTTTTTCGCAACAGGTTTCTTTTCCTTCGCTAATAGCGCATCAACCTGCTTGGTAAGTGCATCCAACTTGTCGTTCATTGCTGACAACTTGTCAGGGTTCAAACCGGCAGCCTTTTGCACCAGTTCATTGACACGTTTTTCAATCGCTTCAGAAGTATCACTCACCGCATCAGACGCTTTCTCTTTGGTTGATTTCTCAACCTCTTTACCGCGCTCAATCAGCTCTTCAAACAGTGATTGACCTTTGGTCTGCAATCCGCTGATCTCTTCTGAGCTTTTCGCATAGGCTCCAAGACCTGCCAGCCAGATGTTGTGCATCATGGCTTCACGCATGCCATTCACTTTCTTCACCGCGGCGCTCGCTTTTCCAATTAAGTTGCTCATCTCTCCTCCCTACCTGGTTCCTGTGCGTGCCATCGGTTTGTGTGTTGCACAGCGAGAACAGGTGTTTTATTAACCTACTGAAAAGGTACGCCAGAGAATTAGAGTGCTCTCTCTAAACCAAGGAAGAGAATTGATATGGGTCAATTTTGTGGTGAATAAAACCAGTCCGCATAAGAAGATGATCTACCAGCGGGAATTTAAATTACTTTAGGCAAGGCAGGTGATTGAAGTCATAGTTGTTCTACGCCGAAATCAGCTAACGCTGCATAAAGTAATTTAAAACCCGCCCTACGGGGAAGTCTGGGCAAGCACTCTTCTACGTTGCAGCCATTTGCAAGGGAACAACCATTGCTGCATGACTGCGCCTTGAATTGAACTTGCCCAGGCTTCCTGGTTGACCATATTTTTATACGGATTGGTTTAAACTATGCAGCGGAAAAGTCGCACTTGTAGAAAAGCAGGCGCTAAATAAACAACGCCTCTCAAACCATTCAGGCCTGAAAGGCGTTCCAGCTCAGTATAGCTTAGCTTGGCTCTATCTAGCTTAGTCCATCAGCTGTTGTAGCTGTTCGAAGAACTCAGGGCTGGGTGCCGGTTCAATCGAGACCTGCGGCACCGACAAACTTCTCATGCCCGCGCCTTCGCCGCGATAGAAATAGAAGTTGATGTTGCTCCAATCATCATGATCTTCCAACACGTCATAGTTTCCATCACGATTGACATCGAGGTCGTAGACAAAATCCAGATCATCGCCATCACAGTTGTAATCGATGGACACAGAGCCAGGGTGGCCAAATCCATCCTTTTCAACCATTGGCCTTGCACCGGTCTCATCAAGATCCAGACTGATACCGTGGCTGTAATCAATTTTGAAGTAACGGTAATCATCCGTCGGCGCATTGCTTATTGCTGGAACACATAGACTGCCATGCAGCCTGCGCAACACACGATCCCCCTCTTCCACACCTATCGTGGGTAGACCATCTAACTGATGCAGGTAATTCATCACACTCAGGTAGTTCGACTTGTAGTTAACATTGTCATGGCCACCGTGCAGCAACCCAAGGTTATGCCCAAACTCATGCATCACAGTACCGGCCTGGTAGTTGATCAACAGGTTAGTATTGCGGTCAGTGTTGCGATTCAGTCCCCACTTGCCCAGCGACACAATGGATTCTTTGCCGTTAACATAGGCAACACCCGAGCTTCCCGCCGCCCCAGATGCCTTGCGAGAGCTACCAAACACCATATAGTACCAGGGGCCGTTCAGCCTGCGCTGCAACGCCATATGATCAAGTTTCAAGTTGTAAAGACCTGCGATTTCGGGATCGCTGCTGTAATGCAATTGAATGGTTTTGGTAAATGGCAAAGCGTTACCGCCACCTAAGTCGAAATCACCAGGGCTGATACCCGCTTCGGTGTGATATAAAGCCCCAGTGTCAAAGTGGATGGCGATGCCACTGTCAGCAAATGCATCTCGCACCATCTCCAGCGCTTCTTTTTGCGGAATAACGCCCAGGTCAGTTGTTTCCATCCAATCGATCTCTACGAACAGATCCCTGGTACCGGCGCGCGCCCCCAGGTCGTAGTAGTACTCGTCCAAATAAACAATACCCGGCATTTCAGCGCAATCCGGCAAACCATCTTTATCGGCGTCACCCAGGAACTGGATATCAGCATCACAGGCTGCAGGCGCGGCAGGCTGGTCAGCAATGGTGACAACAACAGTGTCAGTATCTTCAGCACCCTGGTCATCAACCACTGTTAGCGTGATCTCATAGATGCCCTCAGCTACAAAGGTATGGAGTGGCGCCACGCCGGTCATACCATTTGACCAGAGATAACTGACAATCTCGCCATCGGGGTCATCACTCAAAGACGCATCAAACTGCACAGGCTCTCCGGGAGCCGCCCAAATATCTTGTCCTGCATTAGCCACTGGCAACTTGTTAGGCGCGCTGATTTGCGTTACCCGGTAAGCGAAGGTCTCATCATTGAACTCAATCAGATAACCGCCCGCACCTTGTGTCAGGTAGATATCACCACCGCTTTGCTCTGCCCAACCGTCAGCATTGTTATCGCCAAAATTCTGAGACCAATCACCAAAATGGTCGAACTTAAATCGTTGGTCGGCGGCGTCAGTGAACTCAGCCTCCACAGCCCAAGTGTTATTCGCCGTTAATTGCATCGCGGTTAGGTCCCAGCCGTTGCTGGTGCCGCGCAGGTAAAGCTGCTGGAAGTTAGCCTGGTATCCGTGCGTCTCTGACACCGTCACGGTTAATGAATCGGTCGCTTGCGCACCTTCATTGTCAGTGACCGTTAAAGTGACGTGGTATTCACCGGGCGAAGCGTAGGTTTTCGACGCCGTCACACCATTTAAGCCGTTCGACCATGCGTAGGTAGAAATTGCGCCATCCGGATCATAAGAGCCGCTGGCGTCGAAATTCACCACACTCCCTACTTCAACCTGTAGGTCGTTACCGGCGACAGCAACAGGCGGAAGGTTCGACGCACCGAGCTTTGTGACTGTATAAACAAAGCTTCGGTCATCAAATTGGACTCGATAATCACCTGCCCCTTGAGAAACAAAAATATCCCCACCGCCCTGCTCAGCAACGCCGTTACTGTCCGAATCGCCATAGTTCTCTCGCCAATCAGCAAAACGATCGAACTTAAAACGCGCATCTGCTTCTCCATCGAAATAGATCTCCGCCAGCCAAAGGCTGCCATCACTCTTGGACATGGCGTAAGCATCCCATCCATTGTGGGTGCCTCTTAAATACAATTGGGAGAATTGATGAGTATCTTCAACGGCCTTAACCAGGCTGTATTGCAACGTCTGATCGTTGAACGTGACTAGGTAGTCACCCGCCGAAGGCACAGCGATATCATTGCCAGAAAAATCAGCGACACCATCACCATTGTTGTCACCATAGTTGTTGGACCAATCGCCATGGCGATCAAATTTAAACCTGTCGTTTTCAGCACCCGAGAAAGTTACCTGAGAACGCCAGGTATGATCAGCAATCAATGACATCGGTGTCGTTTGCCAATCGTTGAATGTACCGCGGAGGTATAGCTGTGAAAATCCTTGCTCTAACGCCAACACCTGCATTGATAAGCTCATGATGCAGATGGAAATAACCCGAACTAAGCCTTGCATGGACATAGCCGATACTCCTTTTCTTCAAACCACCAAACCACATGAAGCGCGCGCAATATCACACCAACACAGTATTATGTGAGCGATATCACATACAGGCTATGCTGTTGTTACACGGATGTAAATGAATGGTTAATGACAGTTTTCAA